>JAEUSW010000085.1 GCA_016788285.1 Flavobacteriales bacterium | reverse complement strand
TGGCGCAGCTGGTGGTGGTGAAGGCGTGCCACACCACCGGGGCCCCTGCGAAGGGCGAACCCTGGGCGAAGTCGTTGGTGGCCGTGGCGTTGGTGTTGTCACCGGTGAAGGTGAGGGTGTCGCCCACGGCGAGGGCATCGGCGGTCACCTGGCCGCACTGGTCGTTGGGCGGGGCCTGCGAACCGCCGCAGGCCTCGGCCGACACATTGATCACGTACGGACCGAAGGCGCTGCCGGGAGCCGTCCACACCGGAAAGAGGTAGGTGCCGGCCGGCAGGTTGTTGAAGTTCATGGTCGGGTTGCCGTCCCCGCAGCTGGTGTACTCGTAGAGCTGGGTCACCACCAGGGCGTTCGTGGCCGGGCAGGTGGTGGCCAGCACGTTCCAGAAGTCCACGAACACCGACGGCGAGCCGCAGTAGTCGATGGTGATGTCCGCGCAGGCCGTGGTGGTGAAGGCATGCCACATCACCGGGATGCCGAAGCTCTCCAGCACGGATCCGGGGGCGAAATCGCCGGTGAGGGTGGCGTTGGTGTTGTCGCCCGTCCAGGTGAGGGTGCCCCCGATGGCGAGCGGATCGGCCACCACCTGCGAGCAATCATCCACCCCTTGGGCGGTGGTGCGGGTTAGGCCCAGAAGGGCGAAGGCGGCGATGCAGGTGCTGCGGAGCAGGGCGGAGTGAAAGGTCATGCGCAGGGGTTCGATGGGTTCACATGGATGGACCGGCAAAGATGTTCCGCCCGGATGAAGCTGATGTGAATTGGGGCAGCCGGTTATCAACAGGGGGCGGCGCATGGCACAAGGCTCCGGCTACCTTTGGCCGCACCCCGATCCCTGCCCGGAATGTCCACCGAGCCGCTCCAAGGTCAACGTGCGCTGGTCTGCGGCGCCACGCAGGGCATCGGCCGTGCGGTGGCCATGGCGCTCGCCGGCGAGGGCGCGCGCGTCACCGTGCTGGCGCGCAAGGCCGAGGCGCTGGCCCAGGTGGTGGCGGCCCTGCCGGGCGAAGGACATCGGGCCCTGCCGGCCGACCTTTCGGAGACGGCCTCCCTGGAGGAAGCGGTGGGCAAGGCCCTGGCCGACGGACCCTTCACCATCCTGGTGAACAATGCGGGCGGTCCGCCGCCGGGTCCGGCGCACCGCGCGGTGGTGCCCGAGTTCGAACAGGCCTTCCGGCTGCATCTCTTCGCCTTCCACAGCCTGGTCCGGCTGGTCCTTCCCGGCATGCGCGAGGCGGGCCACGGGCGCATCGTCAACATCATCAGCACGAGTGTGAAGCAGCCCTTGCCCGACCTGGGGGTGAGCAATACGGTGCGGGCGTCGGTGGCCAACTGGGCCAAAACGCTGGCCAACGAGCTGGGGCCGTGGAACATCACGGTGAACAACGTGCTTCCCGGGGCCACCGCCACCGAGCGGTTGGAGGCGATCATCCGGGCCAAGGCCGAGCGCACCGGGGCGAGCGAAGAGGAGGTGGCCGCGCACATGCGCGCGGAGGTGCCCCTGCGGCGCTTCGCCCGTCCGGAAGAGGTCGCGGCGGCGGTGGCCTTCCTGGCCGGACCGGGCGGCTCCTACATCTCGGGCATCAACCTCCCGGTGGACGGCGGGCGCACGGCCTGCCTGTGATCAGCTCTGTTCCCGTGCGGCCAGGCGGAAGCCCTGGCCGTGGATGTTGATGATCTCCACGTCGGGGTCCTCGCGCAGGTGCTTGCGCAACTTGGCGATGTACACGTCCATGCTGCGGCCGTTGAAGTAGTTGTCGTCGCCCCAGATCTCGCGCAAGGCCTGGCGACGTTCGAGCAGGCCGTTGCGGTGCAGGCAGAGCAGGCGCAGCAGCTCGCTCTCCTTGGTGGTGAGCTTGCGTTCCTGCTCCCCGCGGCGGAGCAGCTGCTTGCGCACGTCGAAGGTGTAGCTGCCGATGGTGTGCTGCTGCGGTTGCTCGGTGCCCAGCCCGAGGCCGGCGCTGCGCCGAAGGACGGCCTGCACACGCAACACCAGCTCCTCCATGCTGAACGGCTTGGTGAGGTAGTCATCCGCCCCGGCCTGGAATCCCTGGATGGTGTCCTGCTTCATGCTTTTGGCCGTGAGGAAGATGATGGGCACCTGGGCGTCCGTCCGGCGGATCTCGCGCGCCAGGGTGAAGCCGTCCTTCACCGGCATCATCACGTCCAGCAGCAGCAGGTCGTACCGGTCCCGGGCCTCGGCGGAACCGCGGAAGGCCTTGAGGCCGGCCTCGCCATCGGCGCGCAGGTCCACCTCGAATCCCTTCACGCGCAGGTACTCGGCCAGCAGCGCGCCGAGGTTGGGGTCATCCTCGACCACCAGGAGCTTGGGCGTCGGAGCCATGTTCAAAGGGAAGGGTGATGGTGAAGGTGCTGCCCTGGCCGGGTTCGCTGGCCACCTGGATGCGGCCGCCATGGCGCTGCACCACGGCGCGCACGTAACTGAGGCCCAGGCCGAAGCCCTTCACGTTGTGGATGTTGCCGGTGGGCACGCGATAGAGCTTGTCGAAGATGCGCCGCTGCTCCCCGCGCGGGATGCCGATGCCGTTGTCCTGGACCTCCACCGCCAGGCCGTGGTGGTCGCTGCGGGTGCGCACCTGGATGCGGGGTTCGCGGGCGGCGTACTTGATGGCGTTGTCGATCAGGTTCTGCAGCACGTTGGTCAGGTGGATGCGGTCGCCCTGCAAGCGGTGCAGCGCCGCGCCGAACGCCACCTCGATGCCTCCGCCGCGCCGCTCGGCCTGGATGCGCATGTTGCGCACCACGTCGTCGATCAGCGCATGAAGGTCCAGGTCGACCGGTCGCAGGCGCATCTGGCCGCTGTCCTGCACGGCGCTCTGCAGCACGTTCTCCACCAGCACGCCGAGGCGCTTGTTCTCCTCGCGGATCATGTTCACGAAGGTGCGCGTCTGCTGCTCGGTGTGCGGCATGGAGGGGTCGTTGAGCGCCTCACAGGCCAGGGCGATGGTGCTGATCGGGGTCTTCAGCTCGTGGGTGAGGTTGTTCACCAGGTCGTTCTTGATGTCGCTGATGCGTTTCTGGCGATGCACGGTGCGCAGGGTGATGACGAACACGGCCACGATCACCAGCAGGAAGGTGGCGGACATCACCAGCATGGGACGGATGGCGGCGCGCACCATGCGCTCCTGGCCGGGCACCAGCACATGCAGGCGCAGGCGCGCGCCCGGTGCGCCATTGCGGAAGAGCGGGACGGTGTGGGGGGAGGCGGCGAGCGCGGCGGTGTCGGCACCGGGCGAGGCCATCAGCACCCGATCCGCCGGATCGAGGACCGCGTAGTGGGTGGCACCCGTGATGCCGCGGAGCCGGAGCTCCTCGCCCAGGAGCGAATCGAGCACAGGCGCGGGAACGCACTCCTCCACGGGGCGCACCTCGCCCGGCTCGATGAGGCCGCGCAGCATGTCGGCGACCAGGTCGTCCGAACCCGCGGTCGGGCCGATCACCGCCAGGCTGTCGGTGGAGCGCAGACGCTGGAGGCCCTCGTGCGCGCGCAGGCGGTCCATCGTCTCGCGGCGCTCGAGGCGTTCGCCCACGGCGAGCAAGGCCTCATCCACGCTGCGGCCCAGTTGCACATCCTTCAGGTCCATCGACTCGCGGATCCACCGCACCTGGATCACCACCAGGCCCACGAGCGCGAGGGTGATGGCCAGCGCGAGCCCCAGGATCGACCGCTCGTTCACGCCTCGAAACTACCCGGGCCCTGGGCGCGCCGGCGAGGCACTTAACGTTCTTTAACGGCGATCAACGTGTCGTTAACGTTCGACGGGCCGATCACCGTGTACGTTCGCACCATCGAACGCCGACCCATGCGCCGCACCACCGCCACCCCGCTGTTCTGCCTCGGGCTCGCCATCGTCGGCGTCACCTGGGCCCAGGCCGCGTCGCCCTTCCGCTACCCCGCGCAGCGCAAGCCCGCCGCACCGGCCACCACCACCACGGGCGCCGTGGTGCGCCCGCTCCCGGCCGTGGAGCAACTGGCCTGCCTGCCGTCCACCGCATTCACGAAGCTGGTCATCGAGTAGGTTCGTTCAATGACAGCGCAACAAGGGGCTGGAAGGCTTCCACATCGTGGGGGCCTTTCGGCTTTTCAGGGGGCAAGGGGGCGGCCCCTGTACCTTCGGCGCGAGCCATGGAGACCATCCTGAACCACATCGGCGGCCGCTTCACGGCCGCGCACAGCGGCGCCACCCTGCCGGTGCACGCGCCGGCCACGGGCGAGGTGTTCGCCACCGCCCCGGACAGCGATGCCCGCGACGTGGATGATGCGGTGGCGGCCGCGCAGGCCGCGCTGCCCGCCTGGTGGGCGCTGGGGCGCGAAGGGCGCAGCAACGCCCTGCTGCGCGTGGCGGCGCGCGTGGAACGCGACCTCGAACGGTTCGCGCAGGCCGAATCGCGGGACAACGGCAAACCGGTGCATCTGGCGCGCGAAGTGGACATCCCGCGTGCGGTGGCCAACCTGCGCTTCTTCGCCACGGCGATCCTGCACCAGCAGAGCGAGGCCCACCTGATGGACGAGGTGGCGCTCAACTACACCGACCGGCAGCCGGTGGGCGTGGCCGGATGCATCAGTCCGTGGAACCTGCCGTTGTACCTCTTCACCTGGAAAGTGGCCCCGGCCTTGGCCGCGGGATGCACCGTGGTGGCCAAGCCCTCGGAGGTGACGCCCCTCACCGCGCACCTGCTGGCGGAAGCCTGCGCGGCGGAGGATCTGCCCCCGGGGGTGCTGAACATCGTGCATGGCCTGGGCGCCAAGGTGGGTGCCGCCATCAGTGCGCATCCGGGCATACCGGCCATCTCCTTCACGGGCGGCACACGCACCGGCGCCGAGATCGCGCGCACGGCGGCCCCGCTGTTCAAGAAGCTCAGCCTGGAGCTGGGAGGCAAGAACCCGGTGCTGGTGTTCGACGACTGCGACTTCGACCGCATGCTCGACACCACCGTGCGCTCCTCCTTCCGCAACCAGGGGCAGATCTGCCTGTGCGGCTCGCGCATCCTGGTGGCGCGCGGTCTCTACGACCGGTTCAAGGCGGCCTTCGTGGCACGCACCGAGGCGTTGCGGGTGGGCGATCCCGCGGATCCCACGACGGACCAGGGCGCGCTGGTGTCCGCGGCGCACCTGGAGAAGGTGCTCGGCCATGTGGAGCTCGCGCGGACCGAAGGCGGTACCGTACTGTGCGGCGGCGAGCGGGTGCAGCTGCCCGGTGCGCTCGCCGGCGGCTGGTACATGCGCCCCACGGTGATCGAGGGGCTGGGCCCCCAATGCCGCACCAACCAGGAGGAGATCTTCGGGCCGGTGGTGACGCTGCAGCCCTTCGACAGCGAGGAGGAGGCGCTGGCCCTGGCCAACGCGACGCCCTACGGGCTGGCCGGGGTGGTGTGGACGCAGGACGTGCAGCGCGCGCACCGCGTGGCCCGCGGGATCCAGGCGGGCATCGTGTGGGTGAACTGCTGGATGGTGCGCGACCTGCGCACGCCCTTCGGGGGCACCAAGCAGAGCGGTGTGGGGCGCGAGGGCGGCTGGGAGGCGCTGCGCTTCTTCACCGAGGCACGGAACGTGTGCGTGCGCTGGTGATCGCGGCGCCGTCCCGCGAGCGGTCCTTCATCCCGTTGGTGAAGAACCAGCCGAAGCGGCGGTCGAACCAGGCCTCGAAGCGCTCCAGCGTGTGGAACAGGGTGGCGAGCATCGGTCGTGCGGTGTTGCTCATGGATAACACCGAAGGAGGGCAGGAATTGTGCCAGGGGCCGGACGGTCCCGCGAACGGTGCGTGCCGGTTCAGGAACGGGCCTCCACCCAGACCAAGGCCCGGTCGGCGTCCAGCGCCCAGCGGCCGGCGGTGAGGCCCCCGGTGGCGCGCATGGCCAGCTCCAGCAGACCGGCGCCGGCGGGGTCCTCGCCCTGCAGGGCGGCGCGGTAGCGGCGTTTGAGGTGGAAGGCCGAACCGCCGCGCACCCCCTCCAGGATCCCCTCCAGATGACCGGCCTCGCGGGCCGGCGCCTCCGAGCCCACCAGCACGCTCCACCCGGAGGCCGCGCGGCGGTGCACGGACAGCAGCACGGGCCCGCTGCGGTGTTCGGCGCCATCGTCGATGTACTGGGTGGCGGCCAGCAGGCAGGCGTGCAGGGGCTCTCCGCCCAGGCCCGTCTCCTGCACCAGGCCCAGCAACGCGTTCAGCAGGGCCGGCGCCGGCTCGCCGAGCATGGCGGCCACCACCTGCTGCGCCTCCTGTGCATGGCAGGCATCGGCCACCCGGTCGAAGGACCAGGGTGCCGCATCGCCGAGCAGCACCTGCAGCATGAAGCGGTGCACGCCGGCCTCCAGGGGCTCCACGGCATGGCCGAGGTCGCGGCCGCTGCGGCGCGCCATCTCGATGAGGCCCAGGCCGGCACCGCCTTTGGCCGATGCGGCATTGGCCTGCAGCCCGCGCAGGAAGAGGTCCTTGAGCGTGTCGGCGTCCTTGCCCAGCACGCTGCCCAGCGCGGTGCGCAACGCGGGCAGGTCGGCATCGGCCACCGGGTTGCACGTGATCACCTGCTGCCCGGTGGGGACCGCGCCGAACAGGAAGCTGCTGCGCTGCTCCAGGCCGTCGACCGGTGGGCGATGGCGGATGATGTTCTGGAAGGCCTCCACCAGCACGAAGGCCAGGCGCGCCCGGGCGCCCTTGGACAGGCCCTGACGTTCGGCCACGGCCTCGGCCAGCTCGATCAGGCGGGCGGTCTGTGCGTCGCGGAAGGGATCGCCGAGCAGGAGGGCGAAAGTGCCGCCGGACAAGGCCCGGTACAGGCTGAACGCAGGGGGGACCTCCATCGGCCGAAGCGTTCAAAGATAGCCGCGTACCTGGACGGGCCCTGGAGCGCGGATAACTTGCGCCCCCATGCGGCCGAACGAACGCAAGGATGTGCTGGAGCAGGCCCGGCTCCACGTCAGGCGCCACTTCAGCAAGCACATCGGGGCCCGCTTCAGCTTCCACGACCTGGACCACACGCTGGCGGTGACGCGCACGGCGTTGGAGATCGGCCGGGCGCACCGCCTGTCCGAGGCGGATCTGTGGGCCCTGGAGCTGGCCGCGCTCTTCCACGACACGGGCTACGCGCAGGCGTACGCGGGCCACGAACGCGTGAGCGCACGGCTGGCGGCGGCCTTCCTGAAGGAGCAGGGCGTGCCGGCCGCGCACGTGCGCCGGGTGGCGGCGCTGATCGAGGCCACGCGCGTGGGCGCACGGCCCCGCAGCCTCCTGCAGCGCATCCTGCGCGATGCCGACAGCGCCAAGGCCGGCCAGGCGGACTTCGAGGAGCACAGCGAACGCTTGAAACAGGAGCTGCAGGCGGTGACCGCCCGCGCCGTGAAGCGCAGCGACTGGGCGCGCGAGAACCTGGCCTACCTGGAGGGGCACCGCTTCCACACGCCGTACGCCGAGCGGCGCTTCGGGGCCCAGAAGCGCATGAACCTCGGGCTGGCCCGGCAGCGCGTTCGGCAGGGCCGGCTGCCGGCACCGCGCGTGCAGCACGACCCGTACTTCGACCGCGACCTCAGCTGGCTGGCCTTCAACGACCGGGTGCTCCAGGAGGCCAGCGACCCGCGCGTGCCCCTGCTGGAGCGCATCAAGTTCCTGGCGATCTACAGCAGCAACCTGGACGAGTTCTACCGCGTGCGGGTGGCCTCGCTGCGCTCCCTGGCGAAGCTGGGCCGGCGCGACCGCACGGCGCTGGGCGTGGCCACCGAGGCGCTGATCGCCCGCATCAACCGCACGGCCCTTCGCCAGCAGAAGCAGTTCGGCCGCCTCTACCGGCGCACCCTGCTGCCCGCCCTGGCGAGGCACGGCATCCGGCTGCTGCAGGAGGACCGGCTGGCCCCCCGCCAACAGGCCTTCGCCCGCGCGTTCTTCAACACCCGCGTGGCGCCGCTGCTGCACACCGCCGAGGTGCGCGACGGCAACGCCCTCTTCATCGAGGACCGCAAGCTGTACCTGGTGTGCCGGCTGCGGCCCGTGGGCAAGGGCAAACGCCGCGAACGGCTCGTGCTGGTGAACGTGCCCAGCGACGCGGTGGGCCGCTTCATCACGCTCCCGGCCGCGCGGGGGCGCACGGCGTTGATCTTCCTGGACGACGTGATGCGCCTGGGCCTGCGCGACCATTTCGCCGGGCATGAGCTGGTGGACAGCTACGCCATCAAGCTGAGCCGCGATGCGGAACTGTACCTGGAGGAGGAGTTCGGCGAACGCGTGGTGGACAAGGTGCGGCGCAGCCTGCGCAAACGGTCCACCGGCGTGCCCAGCCGCTTCCTGTACGACGAGCGCATGCCACCGGCGCTGCGCAAGGCGATGCGCTCGCTGCTGGGGTTGAAGGGGCCCGACCTGGTGGCCGGCGGGCGCTACCACAACTTCAGCGACCTCATGGGCCTGCCCGTGGAGGGTCACGCGGGGCTGCGCGATCCGCAGCGTGCGCCCCTGCCCCGCCCCGGGGCCGCCGCCCGTCGACGGCTCTTCGAGCGGATCGCCCAGCGCGACCTGCTGCTGCACTTCCCCTACCACGACTTCGGGGTGGTGGTGGACTGGCTGCGGCAGGCCGCCCGCGACCGGCAGGTGCGCAGCATCGCCCTGACGCTCTACCGCGTGGCCGAACGCTCGCAGGTGTGCGAGGCCCTCATCGAGGCGCTGCGCGCGGGCAAGCAGGTCACCGTGTTCGTGGAGGTGCAGGCGCGCTTCGACGAACGCACCAACCTGCACTGGGGCGAACAGCTGGAGGCCGCCGGCGCACGCGTGCTCTACAGTTACGAGGGGCTGAAGGTGCACGGCAAGCTGGGCCTGATCGAACGGCGTGAAGGCCGCGTGCTGAAGCGCTACGCCTACCTGGGCACCGGCAACTTCCACGAGCGCACGGCGCGGCTCTACGCGGATTGCGCCCTGCTGACGGCCGATGCCGAGCTGTGCCGCGAGGTGAGCGAAGTGTTCCGCCACCTGGCGGACCGGCGTCATGTGCCCCAGCTGCGGCAGCTCCTGATGGCGCCCGCCGGGCTGCGTAGCGGCCTGGAGGCCCTCATCGACCGCGAGATCGAACAGGCGCGTTCGGGCAGGCCCTCCGGCATCCTGCTGAAGCTGAACAGCCTGGAGGACCGGGCGATGATCGGCAAGCTGTACGACGCCTCCCGCGCCGGGGTGCCCGTCCGCCTCATCGTGCGCGGCATCTGCTGCCTGGTGCCGGGCGTGGCGGGCACCAGCGACCGCATCGCGGCCATCAGCATCGTGGACCGCTACCTGGAGCACGCCCGGGCCTACGTGTTCCACGCCCAAGGCCGCCTCTCCGTCCACCTGGCCAGCGCCGACCTGATGGAGCGCAACCTGGACCGTCGCGTGGAAGTGGCCTTCCCGCTGCGCGACCCCGACGTGAAGGCCGAGGTGCTGCGCATGCTGGACCTGCAGTGGGCGGACACCATGAAGGCGCGCGTGATCGACGCCCAGCAGGAGAACCGCTACCGCAAGCCCCCGCGCGGGACCAAGGCCGTGCGCGCGCAGGAGGACTTCCGCGCGCTCCTGGCCGGCGCCGACCGGGCGCGGGGTCGCCGGTGATGGCGCTACACCGGCAACTGGGACGGCACGATCACCACCGGGGTGCGCAGGCGGCGGAGCACCTGCTCGGCGCGGCTGCCCCAGACGGCATCGCCCAGGCTGTCGTGCCCTTCGGTGGCCATGGCCACCAGGTCCACGGCGAGGCGGTCGGTGGCGGCCGCGATGGCGTCCACCACATCGCCGTCGGCGTGGTGATGCACGAAGATGGCCCGTCCGTTGAGGCGGTCGTGCAGGTCGGCGGGCAGGGTGGCCTCGCCCACCGTCAGGGTGTGCACCTCCACCTGGCCCACGCCGCAGCGCTGCAGCAGCTCGTGCAGGGCGATGCCGGCGGTGCGGGCCAGCGCGGGCGGTCCCACGGGCAGCAGCACGCGGTGCAGGGCCACGCGCCCCTTGTCCGGCAGCACGAAGCCGGGCACCCCGGCGGGCACCACCAGGGCGGGCACGCGGGACTTCCGCATCAGGCCCTCGGCCACGGAGGCCTTCAGCAGGCGGTCGGTGCCGGTGCGCTGGCCGGTGCCCAGCACGAGCCATTGGGCGGGATGCCGGATGAGGTGGTCCAGGCAGGCGGCCACCGGATCGCCCTCGGCACTGATCACCTTGCGCACGGCCAGGCGCAGGGCCGTGAGGCCCTCCTCGTCCTCGGGGTGCCGCAGCAGGCCCCACTCCACCAGGGCCTGGCGCACGCCGGGCAGGTCGCTGCGGTGGGCCTCGCCGTCGGTGACGTGCAGGATGGTGAGCTTGCCGGGCGCCGCCACGGCCAGGCGCAGCGCGTGCCGGAAGGCCGTGGCCCCGGCCTCGGTCAGGTCCGTCGGGTGGAAGATGTGCGTCATCGGCGGAGGGCTCTGCAAGATGGGACGCATCCGGATGATGCGCGTTGCCCGTTCGTGTTTTTGGTACGTGACCGATCGTTTATCTTTGTGCCCCTTCGCGAAGAGCGGGGTGACATCCTGGGGAATTAGCTCAGCTGGCCAGAGCGCTTGCATGGCATGCAAGAGGTCACCGGTTCGACTCCGGTATTCTCCACGTTAAAGGGCGGCTCCAGTGAGCCGCCCTTCGTGTGGGCAGGCCTTTGCTGCATGGGGGATCCCGCTCTGCGGTCAGAGCGTCCCGCACCACGTGCGGGAAGGTCACCGGTTCGACTCCGGTATTCTCCACCCAAGGCCGCTTCCTCGGAAGCGGCCTTCTTCGTTCATGCCCCTGTCCGGCTCCCTGATCGAGCGGCTGTGCGAGCGGCTGAGCCACCACGTGGGGGAGCCCATGGACATCGAGCACAGCGAGCCGGTGGGCGGCGGCAGCATCTGCGCGGCCTACCGGCTGCACACCCCGGCGGGGCGCTGGTTCGTGAAGGTGCTCGACGCCAGGAAGCACCCCGACCTGTTCGCCGGCGAGGCCGACGGGCTGCAGCGGCTGGCGCGGGCTGGCGCCCTGCGCGTGCCACAGGTGGTGGGCCACGGCGAGGACCATGACGAGGCCTACCTGCTGCTGGAGCACATCGACACGGGGCCGCGCCGCACGGCGTTCTGGGAGGCGCTGGGCCGCGGGCTGGCGGCGCTGCACGGCCACAGCGCGCCCCGCTTCGGGCTGGAGCGCGACAACCACATCGGCCTGCTGCCGCAGGTGAACACGCGCGAAGCGGACTGGCCCACCTTCCTGGTGCGCCACCGGCTGGAGCCGCTGGTGCGGCAGGCGCGCGACCGCCGGCGGCTCGACGCGGCCACCGTGCAACGCTTCGACCGGCTGTACCCGCGGCTGGACGGGCTCTTCCCCCCCGAGCCGCCCGCCCTGCTGCACGGCGACCTGTGGAGCGGCAATGTGCTGTGCGCGTCGGACGGCTCACCCGTGCTCATCGACCCCGCGGTGCACTACGGCCACCGCGAGATGGACCTGGCCATGGCGCGGCTCTTCGGCGGGTTCGAGGAGGCCTTCTTCGCGGCGTACCACGGCGAGCGCCCGCTGGAACCCGGCTGGCCCGAGCGGATGGAGCTCTGCCAGCTCTACCCGCTGCTGGTGCATGTGCTGCTCTTCGGCGGCGGCTATGCGGCGCAGGTGCAGGCGGTGCTGCGGCGCTACACGTGAGCGGCCCGGCCCTGCCGGCGAATCGATCGCCCTCCGCCGGGATGGATCTCGTCCGACGAGGGGAGATCGCCACGGCGGCCTGGCGGGCCGCCTCGCGATGACGGTGCGGAGGGGTGTGGTTCATGGTCCGGTCATGTCCAACCCGTCATCGCGAGCCGGGCTCTGCCGGCGAAGCGATCTCCCATCGCAGCGGTGGA
>JAEUSW010000056.1 GCA_016788285.1 Flavobacteriales bacterium | reverse complement strand
TAGCCCAGCTCGCTGATGCGCTTGTAGAGGTGCCCCAGCTCGATGTCGATGATCTTGTGGATGTCCTCCCGCTTGAGCGAGTTGAACATGATGATGTCGTCGATGCGGTTGAGGAACTCCGGGGCGAAGGCCTTCTTGAGCGCCTTCTCGATGATGCCGCGGTTGGTCTCCTCCTGGGCCTCGCTGCGCGCCGTGGTGCCGAAGCCCACGCCCTTGCCATAGTCGGCCAGGTCGCGTGCCCCGATGTTCGACGTCATGATGATGATCGTGTTCTTGAAGTCGATGTGGCGGCCCAGGCTGTCGGTCATCTTGCCGTCATCGAGCGCCTGCAACAGCAGGTTGAACACGTCGGGGTGCGCCTTCTCGATCTCGTCGAGCAGGATGATGGCGTAGGGCCGGCGCCGCACCTTCTCGGTGAGCTGTCCGCCCTCCTCGTAGCCCACGTAGCCCGGCGGCGCGCCGATCAGACGGCTCACGGAGAACTTCTCCATGTACTCGCTCATGTCGATGCGCACCAGCGCCTCCTCGGTGTCGAACAGGTAGCGGGCGAGCTCCTTGGCCAGCTGCGTCTTGCCCACGCCGGTGGGGCCCAGGAAGATGAACGAGCCGATGGGGCGGTTGGGGTCCTTCAGGCCGGCCCGGTTGCGCTGGATGGCCTTCACCACCTTGCCCACCGCCTCGTCCTGCCCGATCACCTTGCCCTGCATCTCCTCCTTCATGCGGCGCAGCTTGCCGCTCTCCTTCTCGGCGATGCGCGTCACCGGGATGCCGCTCATCATGGCCACCACTTCGGCCACGTTCTCCTCGTTGACGGTGGTGCGGTGGGTGCGGCTTTCCTCCTCCCACTGCTTCTTGGCGCGCTCCAGCTCCTCCTGCAGCTGCCGCTCGCGGTCGCGCAGCTTGGCGGCCTCCTCGTAGCGCTGGCTGCGCACCACCTTGTTCTTCTCCTCCTTCACCTCCTCGATCTTGCCCTCCACCTCCAGGATGTTCTTGGGCACCACGATGTTGCTGATGTGCACGCGGCTGCCCGCCTCGTCCAGCGCGTCGATGGCCTTGTCCGGCAGGTGGCGGTCGGTGATGTAGCGGTTGGTGAGCTTCACGCAGGCCTCGATGGCCTCGGGCGTGTAGTTCACGTTGTGGTGGTCCTCGTACTTCTCCTTGATGTTGTTGAGGATCTGGATGGTCTCGTCCACGCTCGTGGGCTCCACCAGCACCTTCTGGAAGCGGCGCTCCAGGGCACCGTCCTTCTCGATGTACTGGCGGTACTCGTCCAGTGTGGTGGCGCCGATGCACTGGATCTCGCCGCGCGCCAGGGCGGGCTTGAACATGTTGCTGGCGTCCAGGCTGCCGCTGGCGCCGCCGGCGCCCACGATGGTGTGGATCTCGTCGATGAAGAGGATCACGTCCGGGCTGTTCTCCAGCTCGTTCATCACCGCCTTCATGCGCTCTTCGAACTGGCCGCGGTACTTGGTGCCGGCCACCAGGCTGGCGATGTCCAGTGCCACGATGCGCTTGTTGAAGAGCACGCGGCTCACCTTGCGCTGGATGATGCGCAGGGCCAGGCCCTCGGCGATGGCGCTCTTGCCCACGCCGGGCTCTCCGATCAGAACGGGGTTGTTCTTCTTGCGCCGGCTCAGCACCTGGCTCACGCGCTCGATCTCCTTCTCGCGGCCCACGATGGGGTCCAGCTTGCCGTCCTCGGCCAGCTTGGTGAGGTCGCGGCCGAAGTTGTCCAGCACGGGCGTTTTGCTCTTGCTGTCGGCGGGCTTGCGCTGACCGCCGGAATAGCCGCTGCCGCTCTCCTCGTCATCGTCGTCGGCGCTCTGCGGGCCCTGGGCCTTGGGGCCTTTGGTCGGGCCGGAGGCCGGGGAGGGGCCGCCACCGGCCAGGATGGCGTCCACTTCGTTCTTCACGCTCTCGTAGTCCACGTTGAACTTGTGCAGGGTGCGGGTGGCCAGGTTGTCCTCGTCCTTCAGGATGCTGAGCAGCAGGTGCTCGGTGTCGATGTGCGGGCTCTTGAAGAGCTTGGCCTCCAGGAAGGTGATCTTCAGCATCTTCTCGGCCTGCTTGATCAGCGTGATCTTGTCCTTGTCCGGCGGACGCATCGCGCTGGCGGGCTCCATGCTGCCCTCCACCGAACGGCGGAGCTCCTCCAGGTCCACGTCCAGGTGGTGGAGGATCTTCACGGCGTTGCCCTCACCCTCGCGGATGAGGCCGAGCAGGATGTGCTCGATGCCGATGTAATTGTGCCCGAGCCGGAGGGCCTCCTCACGGCTGAAGGTGATGACGTCCCGGACCCGGGGTGAGAATTTGGCGTCCATGCGGTGGTTCGGCGGTGGTGCGTCCGTGGGATGAAGGTACGGTGATGAGCACCGGGGGCAAGCTATCCAACGGGCTTCGTGCCCCCCGGTCCGGCCATCGTGCTTTTATCCACAAGGAACTGTGCGGTCTGTGGAAAAATCCGGGGGCCTCGAACCCTCCAACGAAGTACTTTCGGGCTCCCTTTTCGGCACCCCTTCCATCACGGACCGTGCCAATGACGAATTGACAGCCCATGACCGACGGAGAGAAGATCGTCCCGATCAACATCGAGAACGAGATGCGCACGGCCTACATCGACTACTCGATGTCGGTGATCGTGAGCCGCGCCCTGCCTGATGTGCGCGATGGCCTCAAACCCGTGCACCGCCGCGTGCTGTTCGGCATGCAGGAGCTGGGGGTGCTGAGCAACCGCCCTTACAAGAAGAGCGCCCGTATCGTCGGTGAGGTGCTCGGGAAGTACCACCCCCACGGCGATGGAAGCGTGTACGACGCCATGGTGCGCATGGCGCAGGACTGGAGCCTGCGCTACCCCCTGGTGGACGGCCAGGGCAACTTCGGCAGCATCGACGGGGACAGCCCGGCGGCCATGCGCTACACCGAGGCCCGGTTGAAGAAGATCGCCGAGGAGGTGCTGGCGGACCTGGACAAGGAGACCGTGGACATGCGGCCCAACTTCGACGACACGCTGGAGGAGCCGAGCGTGATGCCTACCCGGATCCCCCAGTTGCTCGTCAACGGCGCCGCCGGCATCGCCGTGGGCATGGCCACCAACATGCCGCCGCACAACCTCACCGAGGTGTGCGACGCCACCATCGCCTACATCGACGACCGCGACATCGACATCGACGGCCTGATGCAGTACGTCAAGGGCCCGGATTTCCCCACCGGCGGGGTGATCTACGGCACCGACGGCATCCGCGAGGCTTACACCACGGGCCGCGGGCGCATCGTGCTGCGCGGCAAGTGCCACATCGAGGAGGACCAGCGCACCGGGCGGGAGACCATCATCTGCACCGAGATCCCCTACCAGACCAACAAGGCCGTGCAGCTCTACAAGGGCGTGGCCGACCTGGTGAACGACAAGAAGATCGAGGGCCTCAGCGACGTCAACGACTACAGCGACCGCACCGGGATCCGCCTGGCCTACGAGGTGAAGCGGGAGGCCATGGGCACCGTGGTCCTCAACCAGCTCTACAAGTACAGCGCGCTGCAGAGCAGCTTCAGCGTGAACAACATCGCGCTGGTGGGCGGGCGTCCCATGCTCCTGAACCTCAAGGACATGATCGCCCGCTTCGTGGACCATCGCCACGACGTGGTGGTGCGCCGCACGAAGTACGACCTGCGCAAGGCCGAGGAGCGCGCCCACATCCTGGAGGGCCTGCTGATCGCCCTGGACCACCTGGACGCCGTGATCGCCCTGATCCGCGCCAGCCAGACCCCCGACGAGGCCCGCGACGGCCTGATGAAGGAGTTCGGCCTCTCGGAGATACAGGCCCGGGCCATCCTCGACATGCGTCTGCAGCGCCTCACCGGCCTGGAGCGCGACAAGATCCGCGAGGAGCACGCCGAGCTCATGACCCTCATCGCCCACCTGAAGGCCGTGCTGGCCGATGAGGGCATGCGCATGGGCATCATCAAGGACGAACTGCGCGAGGTGAAGGAGAAGTACGGCGACAAGCGCCGCACGGAGATCGTGGCCAGTGGGGCCGACCTCAACATGGAGGACCTCATCGCCGACGACGCCGTGGTGGTCACCATCAGCCACCTGGGCTACATCAAGCGCACACCGCTGGCCGAGTTCCGCACCCAGACCCGGGGCGGGGTGGGCAGCCGTGGCAGCACCACGCGCGACGAGGACTTCCTGGAGCACCTTTTCGTGGCCACCAACCACAATTACCTGCTCATCTTCACCCAGAAGGGCCGGTGCTACTGGATGCGCGTGTTCGACATCCCCGAAGGCACCCGCCAGAGCAAGGGCCGCGCCATCCAGAACCTCATCCAGATCGAGGCGGACGACAAGGTGCTGGCCTACATCAACGTGAAGGACCTCAAGAGCGAGGACTACCTGAACAACCACTTCGTGGTGCTCTGCACCAAGAACGGCATCATCAAGAAGACCACCCTGGAGGCGTACAGCCGTCCGCGCGCCAACGGCATCATCGCCGTGGGCATCCGCGAGGGCGACGAGCTGCTGGAGGCCCGCCTCACCAACGGCAACTGCCACATCATCATGGCCAGCCGCGAGGGCAAGGCCAACCACTTCGAGGAGAACCGCGTGCGTCCCATGGGCCGCGGGGCCAGCGGGGTGCGCGGCATGCTGCTGGAGGACGGCGACGAGGTGGTGGGCATGATCACCATCGACAAGGCCGAGACCGGCACGCGCCAGGTGCTGGTGGTGAGCGAGAACGGCTATGGCAAGCGCACCCCCTTGAAGGACAAGGACGGGGAGTACGAATACCGCATCACCAACCGCGGCGGCAAGGGGGTGAAGACCCTGCAGGTGACCGAGAAGACCGGCAAGGTGGTGGCTATCAAGGACGTCACCGAGGAGGATCACCTCATGATCATCAACCGCAGCGGCATCACCATCCGCACCCGGGTGAACGAGCTCCGCGAGCTGGGCCGGGCCACCCAGGGCGTGCGCCTGATCGAGCTGCGTTCCAACGACCGCATCGCCGCCGTGGCCAAGGTGGACAGCGACCTGCACGAGGACGAGGAGCCGTCGACGGATGAGCAGGACGGTGCCGCGAATGGCACCGAAGTTGATACCCCGGCCCCCGAAGCCTGAACCGAAGACACGACCGACCCTCCATGAAGCGTACCCTCATCCTCCTGTTCGCCGCCGGCACCCTGGGCCTCCACGCCCAGAACAGCAACGTGGTGAACGCCTACAACTACCTCCAGGACGGCGACCTGGCGAAGGCGGCCGAGTTCATCGAGCCCGCCATCACCAACGAGGCCACCATGGGCAAGGACAAGACCTGGCGCTACCGCGGCGACATCTACCGGCTCATGGCGCTGGGGCAGGACGAGACCCTGAAGGCCCAGTTCCCGGATGCCATGCAGCGGGCCATTGACAGCTACATCAAGGCCCAGGAGCTGGACACCAAGGGGAGCTACAAGAACGAGATCCAGCAGAACCTGCTCGCTCTGCAGGCCGCCTCGCTCAACAAGGGCAACGATGCCTTCAGCGCCAAGGAGTACGACAAGGCCATCGCGCTGTACGGCAACAGCGAGCGCATCGCCAAGGCCTTCGGGGCGGTGGACACCAACGCCATCTTCAACAGCGCCCTGGCCTACGAGACGAAGGGCGACGCGGCCAAGGCCATCGAGCGCTACGGCGAATGCCTGAGCCTGGGCTACGACAAACCGGAGATCTACCGCTACAAGGCCAACCTGCAGAAGAAGGCCGGGGATGTGGAGGGGGCCATCGCCACCGTGCGTCAGGGCCGCACCAAGCACGCGGGCAACAAGGACCTCATCCTGGACGAGATGAGCTACCAGCTGGAGACCGGGCGCACCGAGGAGGCCGAAAAGAGCGTGAGCGAGGCCATCGCCGCCGACCCGGAGAACGCCGTGCTCTACAGCATCCTGGGCAGCCTGTACGACGCCAAGGCCAATCCGAAGGAGGGACCCGCCCCGGCCGAGGCCGATGTGGCCAAGTGGACCGACCTGGCCGAGGAGAACTACAAGAAGAGCCTGGAGCGGGACCCCAAGTTCTTCGACGCCTACTTCAACATCGGCGTGCTGTACAACAACCGCGCGGCCACCTGCTACAGCAAGGCCAACGGCATCAAGGACAACACCGCCTACGAGAAGGCCAAGACCGCTTGCGACGCGGTCTTCGTGAAGGCCGTGCCGTACTTTGAGAAAGCGCACGAGCTCCGTCCGGACGACGTGCAAACGATCCAACAGCTGATGAAGCTGTATGCCAAGACCGACGACCAGGCCAAGTATGCCGCCATGAAGGCGAAGCTCGGACAATAAGGCCGTTGGCGCGTTAAGGGTGAGAGCTCCGGTCATGGCCGGGGCTCTCTGCGCTTCAGGGGGTCAACCTTCGCGCAGCCAGAGGATGTCCTCCCGCAGTTCCCGGTGCGCCATCACGTCCACAGGAACGGTGCGTCCGTCGGTGCGTGCCCGGAACGAGCGGAAGCCCGCCCCGCGCAGCAGGTCGTCCATGGCCTGCACCTCGGCCCGCGAGCGGTCCAGCAGGGTGGTCTCCACCATGATGCGGGCGATGCGCTCCTCGGCCAGCATGCGCTGGCAACCGCGCAGCGCCGGCAGCTCCGAGCCCTCGATATCCAGCTTCAGGAAGTCGACGCGGCCGATGCCCTGCCCGGCGCAGAAGGCGTCCACCGTGGTCACCTGCACCGGATAGGGGATCTTGTCCTTGGGGTCGAACGTGCCTTCCAGGCAGGCGAAGCCCCGCACCATCACCCGGGGCGTGTCATAGAACGTGTGCGTGCCGGTGTGGTCGGTCAGCGCCAGGTCCCACAGCGACCAGGTGCGGAAGGCGCCCAGGTCGTTCAACTCCCGGATGCGGGCGTTCGCCGTGCGCGACGGCTCGAAGGAGTGCACATGGCCATGGGGGCCCACCAGGCCCAGGCAGTGCGCCGCGAAGTAGCCCATGTTGGCCCCTGGATCGAACACCACCATGCCCGGACGCAGGGTGCGGGAGAGGTAGTTCATGATGTTGACCTCGTAAAGGCCGAAGAACATCATGCGGTGCTGGCGGATGCCGAGGTCCAGCGACAGCCGCACACCGTTCCGGACGATCTCGACCGGTCCGCCGGTGTTCGTCCATTCACCGACCAGGTCGGCCAAGCGGTGACGGCCCCGAACGGGGAGGCGGGTGAGCTGGCGGGCGATGGAGCGCAGCGGGGTTCGCCACATGGTCGGCGAAGGTAGTCCAGCCGGTCGGGTGGGATCAGGGCCGGAACGAGCAGGCTATGGGCTTGAGCATCAGAAAACTACAACTTAACATAATATAAATTATGTGCCAGAAGGATCAGGGAACAGGCCGTCGATCGGTTCAACTCCCAAGCCGGTCCGGCCCAGGCTCCGATAGCCGCCGTCCACCAGGTCGAAGCCGCGGAAAGGATCGTTGGCGATCAACCACGGTCCGTCCAGGTCGCACAGGTCGGCC
>JAEUSW010000051.1 GCA_016788285.1 Flavobacteriales bacterium | reverse complement strand
TCACGTGGAAGTCGTTCGGGTACTCGAAGGCGGTGGCAGTCCCCATCAGCTGTTCGGGCTCGCCTAACGTGATCTCCCCTTGCGCGCTGCCGCCGTTGTTGTCGTACACGGCCACGCGGTAATACCCGGCCGCCAGGTCTGAAACGTCCTGGGTGCTGGCACCCGTGCTCCACTCGTAGGTATAGGGCGGGCTTCCACCGGAAACGGTGAGGTCGATGTGGCCATCGCGCCCACCGAAACAGGAGATGGCGTAGCCGTTGTGGTCGCTCGGGCTCAATTGGATGGTCAAGCCTTGGCTACGGACCCCTTCAGGGATCGCGAAAAGAAGCGCGACGATCAGCGGGCCTCCTGCTCCAATACCCCCCCCATCCGGTCCGCCGAACGCTGCGCACACTGGCTGTAAGTGCGCATGGTCCGGTCGTTTAGTGCGGTGAAACTAGGGGGAGGGTGCAGTATTTCCAAATCGATCTGAGGAACGGTCGATCGGTGGTCCGCAAGCGACCATCACCCGCATCCCTCCTCACAACGCGAACTGCCAATCGTGTACGCCGCGGCCCAGGTTGGGGTTGTAGCAGGGATCGTCATCCACATAGCCGCGCCAGCGCTCCTGGAAGAGGGCCACTTCGCGCAGGTGCCGTTCGTAGCTCTCCTTGGTCATGTGCGGATGACCGCGGGTGAGCGACTCGAAGTGGTAGAGCGACACGTGCGGCAGGTACACGTTGTGGTAGCCGGCCTCGCGCAGGCGCAGGCAGAGGTCCACGTCGTTGTACTCCACGCTGAAGGCCTCCTCCCAGCCGCCGATGCGCTCGAGCTTGCGCCGCTCCACCATCATGCACGCGGCCGTCACCGCGCTGTAGTTGTTGATGGTGTTGATGTAGTTGAAGTAGCCCGGGCCGTCCTTGTGGTAGCCCACGAAGGTGTGGCCGGCCACGCCGCCCAGGCCGATGACCACGCCGGCGTGCTGGATGCTGTCGTTGGGGTACAGCAGCTTCACCCCCACGGCGCCGGTGGAGGGGCGCTGGCTCCAGCTGTGCATGGTGCGCAGCCAGTCGGCGTGGATCACCTCGGTGTCGTTGTTGAGGTAGCAGAGGTGGTCCCCCGTGGCCTTCGACGCACCGAAGTTCATCAGGCCGGAGAAGTTGAAGGGCACGTCGTGGCGGTACCAGCGGAAGCGCCCGGGTTCGCGCGCGGCCATGTCGTCCAGCAGCTCGAAGAGCGCGCCCTCGCGGCTGTTGTTGCTGATCACGATCACCTCCAGGTCCGGGTGGTCGGTGAGGGCGAAGAGCGAGCGCAGGCAGGTGCCCAGCACCTCGGCCTTGTCCTTGGTGGGGATCAGCACGCTCACCCGGCCCTGCAGCGGTGCGGTGAAGCGGATGCCGTAGCCGCGGAAGCCGTCGAGGAAGCCCACCTCCGCCGGTTCGCCGCGCCGTTCGAGCGCCTCGGTGAGGGCCCGCTTGGCGGCGTCGTAAGCGTAGGGCTTCACCTCCTCGCTCCGCGCCGCGCTGCCCGCGTGGATGCGCCAGTGGTAAAGCACGCGCGGCACGTGCGCGATCCGCGCGGTGCGCTCGGTGACGCGCAGCAGCAGGTCGTAGTCCTGGCTGCCCTCGAAGCCGGGCCGGAAGCCGCCGACCTCGCGCAACAGCGCCGTGCGCAGCACCACCAGGTGGCCGAAGTAGTTTCGCGAGAGCAGGTGGTCCGGGCACCACTGCGGCTTGAAGTGCGCCTCGCTGTGCCGGCCCTGCTCGTCGATCTTGTCCTCGTCGGTGTAGATGAGGTCGAGGTCGGGGTCGCGCTGCAGGCGCTTCACCACGTGGAACAAGGCGTCCGGTGCCAGCAGGTCGTCGTGGTCCATCAGCGCCGTGAAGGCACCCTGTGCGAGCTCGAGCGCGCTGTTGCTCGCGCGGGCGATGTGGCCGTTGCTCTCGCGGAAGACCACCCGGATGCGCTCGTCCTCCTTCATCCAGCGCTCCAGGCAGCGGCGCACCTCGGCGTTCGGGCTGCGGTCGTCGGCGATGCAGAGCTCCCAGTGCGTGTACACCTGGTCCACCACGGAACGGATGGCGGCGTCCAGCAGGTGCACCGGCGGGTCGTACACCGGCATCACCACGCTGATCAGCGGCCGGTGCGCGAAGCCCTCGACCAGGTCGGCGTACTCGCGCAGGTCGCTGGGGCGGGCGAAGTGGCGGGCCATCCACTGGTGGTAGGGATCGCCCTGCACGGCGAAGAGGTCCTGCTGCTGCTCGCCGACGAGGATGCGCACGGGGCGTTCCTCGGTGAGCAGGTAGAGGGCGCGGAACACCTTGGCCAGGAACTTCCGCAGGATGCGGCGCCCCTTGCCGGAAACGAGGAAGACCGCCCGCCGCACCCACTTGAAGCCCCGGCCGGAGGTGTCGCTCGAGGTGCGCATCAGCGCGCGCATCTTGTGGTAGGCCCTGCGCAGCCGCCACAGCCGGCTGCCCTCGATGGCGGCGATGCGGGCCTCGTACTGGCCGATCAACGCCTGCAGGGCGCGGCCGTGCTCGCGCTGGGCGGACAGTGCCTGCAGGGCCTTGTCCACCTCGCCCACCAGGCGATGGGCCTCGGCCGCCAGCACGTCCTTGTCGGCCTTTAGTTCCGCCAGCCGCGCGGCATCGCGCTCGGCCTGTTCGCGCAGGCGCAGTTCGGCCTCCTTCGCTTCGGCCAGCGCCCGATGAAGCTCACGCACTTCGGCGAGCGTCCGTTCAGCGGCGGTCCGGGCGTCCGCCGCCTCGGCCAGGGCCAGCTCCGCCGATCGGCCGGCCGCCTGCGCCGACGCACCGATCTCCGCGCGCAACCACCGGTCGTACGCCTGGATGCGGTGAAGCTCCACGGCGACGGTGCCGGCGTGCCGGGCGTAGAGATCGGCGTGCTTGTCCACCACATGGCGCAGGATGCGGGTGCGCACCTCCGGATCATCGGCGCGCGCCAGCAGGGAGCCCGCCCGCACGCGATAGTCAAAGAGCGGCTCGGGGATGTGATGGAAGCGCGCGCCCGTCACCGTGGCGCGGATCCACAGCTCCCAGTCCTCGTAGCCGTCGCGCATGGCCTCGTCATAGCCGCCGAGCCGTTCCAGGAGATCGCGACGCACCAGCGCGCAGGCATCGATGCGGTTGCCCACGAGCAGCCGCGGCAGGTCGGTGGCCTGCTGGCGCACCACGCCTTCGCGCAGCCCGAACTCGCGCTTGTCGGTGAAGACCACGTCCGCCTGTGGGTCCTCCATCACGGCTGCGGCCAGCTTCGCCAGCAACTCCGGTCCCACCCGGTTGTCAGCGTCGAGGAAGAGGACATGCGGAGCGGTGCTGGCGCGCCAGCCGGTGTTGCGGGCCGCGGCGAGGCCGCCGTTCGGGCGGTCGATCACGCGCACCCCTTCCGCCCGCAGCGTGGCGAGCAGCTGCAGCGTGGCCGGATCGTCGGAGCCGTCGTTCACCACCACCACTTCGGCCGGCGCGACGGTCGACGCCGCGACGCTGTCCAGCGCCTCGCGCAGGTAGGCCCCGTCGTTGTAGCAGGGGATGAGCACCGCGATGCGCGCGCCCCCCGGATGTGCCGTCGTTCGTCCGTTCATCACCCCTCCACCGGTATGCCCAACAGTCCGTGGTAGAAGACGCCCACCTCATGGGTGCTGCCGACCTTCACCAGCCGCCCCGCCTCCATGCAGCCCGCGCGGTCGCAGATGCGCTGCACCTCGCCCAGGGCGTGCGACACGAAGACGATGGTGCCGCCCTTGCGCTTCAGTTCGGCGATGCGTTCGTAGCACTTCAGCTGGAAGCCGGCATCGCCCACGGCGAGCACTTCGTCGATCAGCAGCACCTCCGGATCGTCGGTGGTGGCGATGGCGAAGCCGAGGCGGGCCATCATGCCCGTGCTGTAGCGCTTCACCGGCATGCGCAGGTCGTCGTCGCTCAGGCCCGCGAAGTGGCGCACATGGTCCACGGTGCGGTGCATGGACCGGCGGTCGCCGCCCATGAGAGCCGCGCACAGCCGGGCGTTCTCCAGGCCGTCGAGCTCGGGCTCGAGGCCCACGCCCAGCGCCAGCATGGGGGCCACGCGGCCGCGCACCGTCACCGATCCGGCGGTGGGCTCCACGATGCCCGCGAGCACGCGCAGCAGGGTGCTCTTGCCGCTGCCGTTGCGCCCCACGATGCCGAAGCACTCGCCCGCGGCGATGTCCAGGTCCACCTGCTCGATGATGCGCTTGCGCTCCAGCAAGGCCTTGCCGCCGAACGACACCAGGTACTCCTTGATGGACCGGGCCCCGTGGCGCAGCACGTGGTAGTCGGCCCGGAGGCCGCGCACTTCGATCATCGGCGGTGCGCTCATCTCAGTAGTTGGCGATCAGTCCGCGCCGCAGCGATCCGTACACGACCATGCCGAGCGCCAAGGACGCGGCCGACAGCGCCGTGACGAGGACCAGCACGCCCGCATCGGGCCACCCGCCGTCCACCACGATGGTGCGGAACAGGCCGATGTACCAGTACAGCGGGTCGAGCCCGGCGACCCAGCGCAGGTCGGCCGGCACCAGGTCCGGCGGGTAGGCGATGGGCGTGATGTAGAAGAGCGCGGGGAGCAGCGCGTTCCACAGCAGGCCGATGTCGCGGAAGTAGACGTTGAGCGTGCTGAGGGCGAGCGAGACGCCGAACACGAACACGGCGAAGAGCACGAGGGTGGGCAGGGCCAGCAGATGCACCGGCTGCGGTCGCCAGCCGAAGGCGGCCAGCAACAGCGCGAAGGGCAGCAGGGAGAACAGCAGGTTGATGAGGCCGGCGAAGAGCTGTGCCAGGGGGAACACCAGCGGCGGCACCGCGAGGGAGCGCAGCACGTGGGCGTTCTCCACCAGCGCCCCGAGCACGTGCGCCGAGGTGGTGGCGAAGAAGGTCCACAGGATGAGCCCGGTGAGGGCGAACACCGGATAGTTGGCCACCTGCTCGAACGCCCGGCTGAAGATGAACAGGAAGATCGCCAGGTAGATCACCGGGTTGAGGAAGGTCCACAAGAAGCCGAGGAGCGAGCTCTTGTAGCGGAGCCGGACGTTCTTCCAGGCCACCTGCAGCACCAGCGGCCAGGCGATGCGCCCCCCCAGCGGGGCGTGGACGGCGGGCGCTGACATGGCGCGCAAGTTAACCGGGCGCCGGCGGCCGTCCGCTCTACCTTGGGCGGCATGGCGCTGGTGCTCAACGGCCGCTGCCTCCATCGTCCGGTGACCGGGGTGGAGCGCTACGCCCTGCAGTTGCACGGCGCACTGCAACGCCTCGGGATCCCGTTACGCACCCTCGCGCCGCGCACCACGACCGGTGTCGCCGGGCACCTGTGGGAACAGGTGCTGCTGCCCCTCCGGCTGCACCGGGGCGAAGTGCTGCTCGGCCCGGCGAACACCGGCCCCTGGCTCGTGCGCGACCAGCTGCTCGTGGTGCACGACCTGGCGTGGCTGGAGCACCCCGCCTGGTTCAGCGGCCCCTTCGCAGCGTGGTACCGCCTGCTCCTCCCCACCCTCATCCCGCGGGTCCGTGGCCTCCTCACCGTCAGCCGCACCATGGCCGAGGACCTGACCCGACACTTCCCCGCGACCACCGGTCGCGTCCACGTGGTGCCGCCCGCCGCGGACCTGCATCGCGCCCCATCGGTCGCGCCTCCCGGGCCGCCCCTCTTCCTCTTCGTGGGCCCCGGCGACCCGCGCAAGGACGTGGGCACCTTCCAGCGCGCCTTCGCCCTGCTCCGCGCGCGGCACCCCGGGGCGCAGGCCGTCGTCGTGGGCGATGCCGGCCGCGTCTTCGCGCGGCACGAGCGGCGGCATGGGCCCGGCGAGACCTGGACCGGACGCGTGAACGACGCGGCGCTGCATGACCTGATGGACCGCGCGACCGCCCTGGTGATGCCCAGCCGCTACGAAGGGTTCGGCCTGCCCATCCTGGAGGCGCTGGCCCGGGGATGCCCCGTGATCGCCAGCGACCTGCCGGTGTTCCACGACACCTTCGGCGAGGCCCCCGTCCGCGTCCCTGCCGGGGATGCCGCTACCTTGGCCGACGCGATGAACGGGCTGATCGTCGATCCGCAGGCACGCACGACACGCATCGGCGTGGGGCTCGCCCGTGCCGCCCGCTTCTCCGTCGCCGCGCAGGACGCCGCCTTGCAACAGGCCCTGCGTGCCCGGGTCCCTGAGCTGAGCCGTTGACCGATGCGCATCGCCCTGGTGCATGACTGGCTGGCCGTGCAGGGCGGTGCCGAACGCGTGACCCGCGAACTGATCGACCTGTTCGACCCGGACGTGTTCGCGCTCGTGGACTTCCTGACGCCCCAGGCCCGCCAGGAGGTGCTGGGCGGACGCCATGCACGCACCACCTTCATCCAGCAACTGCCCTTCGCCCGCACGCACTTCCGCAGCTACCTGCCGCTGTTCCCGATGGCCATCGAGCGGCTCGACCTGCGCGGCTACGACCTGGTCCTCTCGGCCTCCTATGCCGTGGCCAAAGGGGTGCGCACGCATCCGGGGCAGGTGCACCTCAGCTACATCCACACCCCCATGCGCTATGCCTGGGTGATGGAGGACGACTACCTGCGCGACCATGGCATGCACGGACTGAAAGGCATGCTCCTCCGCCAGGTGCTGAGCCGCCTGCGCCGATGGGACCGGGACCACACCGCGCGCATCACCTGCCTGGTGGCCAACAGCCACAACACCGCCGACCGCATCCGCACATGCTACGGCAGGGAGTCCCGCGTGGTGCATCCGCCGGTGGACGTGGACCGCTTCACCCCGGGACCGGGGCCGCGCGGCCACTTTCTGGCCGTCTCGCGCCTGGTGCCCTACAAACGGGTGGACCGCATCATCGATGCGTTCCGCGGAATGCCCGATCGCCGGCTGGTCATCTGCGGTGACGGTCCGGAGCGCGCACGGTTGATGCGATCGCCTCCACCGAACGTGCGGTTCGTCGGCGAAGTGCCGCACGCGGAGCTCGTTCAGCTGATGCGGGGGGCGCACGCGTTGATCGCCGCCGCCCACGAGGACTTCGGCCTCACGCCCCTGGAGGCCAACGCCTGCGGCACGCCCGTGCTCGCGCTCGCCGCCGGTGGCTACCTGGAGACGGTGGTGGACGGCGATACGGGCCTCTTCTTCCCCGCTGCGGAAGCCGCGCCGATCCGTGCAGCGGTGGAGCGCTTCGAACGCACGGGCGTGCGCGCCGGGCCCGAGGCCCTGCGGGCGCATGCGCTGCGCTTCGGGCGCGAGGTGTTCCGCGCCGCCATGCGCGATGCCGTGGACCAATGCCTGCGCCATGCCCCGCATTGACCGCCCGTTGGACCACGCGGCCGGCGGCCTGCTGCTGCTGCTCAGCGCGCAGGCCCTTTGGCCCTTGCAGGCCACCGGCGTGGTGCTGATCGCCTTCGCCGCGGTACAGCTGCTGCGCGGTGTTCAACAGGGCCACGCCCCGGCCAAGCGGCCCTGGCCTTGGGTCCTGGCCCTCGGCCTGCCCTTCCTGTTGCTCGCCGTGCGCGTGCCCTTCTGCGACGATCCGCATGCCGCGTGGCTCATCGCGGAACGCACGGTGCCCTTGTTGCTGCTGCCCGTGCTGCTGCTGCTGGCGCCGCCGCCTCCCCTGCCCCGTCAGGTCCCGTTGGACGTCTTCTGTCTGGCCGCCTTGCTGCTGGGTCTCCGGGGCCTGCTGCCCACGCTCGTGGACCGGCCGGGCCTGATCGAGGACCCTCGCGCCCTGCGGGAGGCCTTCGCCGCGGCCACCGGCATGCACGCCGTGTACGCGTCCTACCACCTCTTCCTGGCCGCGCTGATCCAGACGGCCCTGTTGCGGCGCCATCGCCATGCCCTGCGCATCGCCTTCTTGCTGACCTGTGCCGTGATGGGCGCGCTGCTGGCCTCGCGCATGCCCACCCTGGCCTTCCTGGTCGGCTTCGCGATGCTGTTGCCGCGTGGCGCCAGGGGAGCGTGGCGGCGCCTTCTGCTTCCCGTCGCGGGCATGCTCGTGCTGCTGCTGCTCACCGCCCCCACCCTTCGCGGGCGATGGCTGGAGGCCTTCACCACACCGGCCGACGTGCCCGGAACGGCCACCACCGATACCGGCGAACGGTGGGCCCTGGTGCACTGTGGTCTGGACCTGTTGGAGCGCAACGCCCTCACCGGGTTGGGGCCCGACCGGGTGCGCGGGGCCATGGACGAATGCCTGCGCGGTGTCGCCGGCGGGGCCTATGCCGACGGCCATCACGGCCCGCACGACCAGCTGCTGCTGTGGTGGATCGGCCTGGGCGTGCCCGGTGCGGTGGCCTTCGTGCTGCTGTTCGCCGTGCCGCTGCGCGTCGCGATGCGCCGCAAGGATGCCCTGCATGCCGCCCTGCTGGTCTTCCTGGCCTTGTGCTGCCTCACCGAGGACCTGCTGGACCGGCAATGGGGCGTGGTGCTGTTCGCCCTGCTGAACACCTGGGCGTTGGCGATGCCGGAGGCCGTGGCACCGGAGGATGCGGCGCCGTGAACCCGGCGGTCCCGCCTTTTCAAAAGTTATCCACACGCTCCGGGCCGCCCTTCCGCACCCGGCTACTTTCGCGGCGTCACACCCCGCATGTCAGCCCCCAACGCCGCACCCAGCAAGGCCTCCCGCGCATCCACCGACGACCTGGCGCGGACCTGCTCCCAGGTGCGCCGCGATATCATCCGCATGGTGCATGCCGTGCAGAGCGGGCATCCCGGCGGATCGCTCGGGTGCACCGAGTTCATGGTCGCCCTCTATTTCAAGGTGCTCCGCCACGACCCCGCCCACTGGAGCATGGACGGCGCCGGGCAGGACCTCTTCTTCCTCAGCAACGGCCACATCAGTCCGGTGTGGTACAGCGTGCTCGCCCGTTCGGGCTACTTCCCGGTGAAGGAGCTGGCCACCTTCCGCCGCCTCGACAGCCGGCTGCAGGGCCATCCCACCACGCATGAAGGCCTGCCCGGCGTGCGCATGGCCTCCGGCTCCCTGGGCCAGGGCCTCAGCGTCGCCATCGGCGCCGCTATGGCCAAGCGCCTCAACGGCGACCCGCACCTGGTGTACAGTCTGCACGGCGATGGCGAGCTGCAGGAAGGCCAGGTCTGGGAGGCCGCCATGAGCGCCGCCGCGCACAAGGTGGACAACCTCATCGCCACCGTGGACTGGAACGGCCGGCAGATCGACGGCGATGTGGACCAGGTGATGCCGCTCGGCGACCTGCCCGCCAAATGGCGCGCCTTCGGCTGGGACGTGCTGGAGATGAACGGCAACGACCTCGTGGACGTGCTGCGCGGGCTCGACGACGCGCGTTCCCGCACCGGCCGGGGACGGCCCGTGGCGATCCTGATGCGCACCGAGATGGGACAGGGTGTGGACTTCATGACCGGCAGCCATCACTGGCATGGCGTGGCGCCGAATGATGAGCAGGCCGCCCGCGCGCTGGCCCAACTGCCCGAAACGCTGGGCGACTATTGACCGGTCCTTCCGCTCCACCCCCGATGCCGCGCGTTCTGGTACCCCGTTTGCTCCGGCGGGGACCGATGCGCGCTTCGCTCCTGGCCCTGCTGCTGTCCGGCGCCGCCCCCCTTGCGGCCCAGTCCCCCGGGAAACCGCTCACCCGGATGCTCTTCGTGTTCGATGCGAGCAACAGCATGAACGCGTTCTGGGGCGACAAACCCAAGATCAACACCGCCCGCGAACTGCTGCTGCGGTCGCTGAGTGAACTGCAGGGCCGTACCGACATCGAGCTCGCCCTGCGCCTCTACGGCCACCAGACCCCCATCGAACCGGGCAAGCAGGACTGCAACGACACGCGCCTGGAGGTGCCCTTCGGCGGCGATGCCATCCCGGCCATGCGCAAGGTGCTGGAAGGCGTGCGCTGCGTGGGCACCACCCCCATCGCCCGCTCCCTGGAGAAGGCCGGTGGCGATTTCCCCGAAGGCCGGGGCGTGCGCAACATCATCATCCTCATCACCGACGGCATCGAAGCCTGCGACGAGGATCCCTGCGCGGTGAGCCGGGCGCTGCAGGCGAAGGGCATCGTGCTCAAGCCGTTCGTCATCGGCGTAGGCATCGAGGAGGGCCAGCAGTACAGCCTGCGCTGCGTGGGCAACTACTACGACGCAAGCTCCCCGGAGCTCTTCGCCCATGTGCTCGACGTGGTGGTGGCCCAGGCGTTGAACACCACCACCTGCCAGGTGGACCTGCTGACGAGCGCCGGCAAGCCCCTGGAGACCGATGTGGCCATGACCTTCACCGACCAGCGCACCGGCCAGGTCCAGCACCAGTTCGAGCACACGCTGAACGAACGCGGGCTGCCGGACACCCTCACCCTCGACCCGCTCCTCACCTACCGCCTGGTGGTGCACACCATCCCGCCCGTGGTGCAGGAGGACGTGAAGCTGACGCCCGGCGCGCACACGGTGATCAAGGTGCCGGCGGGCCAGGGGCAGTTGGAACTGAAGCTGGGCACCGGCATGGCCGATCCCTACGGCGTGCAGTGCCTGGTGCGCAAAGCCGGCGAAGCGGCCACCCTGCATGTGCAACGGGTGAACAGCACCGACCGCTACCTCGTGGGCACCTACGACCTGGAGGTCCTCACCCTGCCCCGGATGCTGGTGCCCGGCGTGCGCATCGAGCAGGGCGCCACCAACACGGTGCACATCCCGCAGGAGGGCGTGCTCAACGTGCAGGCGGGCGCCCCCGGCCACGGAGCCCTCTTCGTGGTGCGCGGCAGCGAACGGGAGTGGGTGGCCGACCTCGATCCGCGCGATGCCCAGGACCAGTTCCGCCTGCTTCCCGGCAGCTATGAAGTGGTGTACCGCAGCGCGAACGCCCGCCGGACCGAGTACAGCATCCTCAAACCCGTCACCGTGGAGAGCGGCCGCTCCGTCACCCTCACCTTCTGAACCCTCCGCCGATGAACCCCTTCCCCAAGCTCGACGAAAAGGACACGCGCTCCGGCTTCGGCGCCGGCCTTCTCGAGGCCGGCCAGCGCGACCCCAACGTGGTGGCCCTGTGCGCCGACCTCACGGGATCCCTCAAGATGGACGCCTTCGCCAAGGCCTTCCCCGACCGCTTCGTGCAGGTGGGCGTGGCCGAGGCCAACATGATGGGCATCGCCGCCGGGCTCACCATCGGGGGCAAGGTGCCCTTCACCGGCACCTTCGCCAACTTCAGCACCGGCCGCGTGTACGACCAGATCCGCCAGAGCATCGCCTACGCCGGCAAGAACGTGAAGATCTGCGCGAGCCACGCCGGGCTCACCCTGGGCGAGGACGGCGCCACGCACCAGATCCTGGAGGACATCGGCCTGATGCGCATGCTGCCCGGCATGAGCGTGGTGGTGCCCGCCGACTTCAACCAGACCCGGCAGGCCACCCTGGCCATCGCCGTGCATGAAGGCCCCGTGTACCTGCGCTTCGGACGCCCCAAGTGGCCCGTCTTCATCCCCGCCGACATGCCCTTCGAGATCGGCAAGGCCCAGGTGCTCGTGCGCGGCACCGACGTCAGCATCTTCGCCTGCGGACACCTGGTGTGGCGCGCCTTGCAGGCCGCCGAGGCCCTTCAGGCCGAGGGCGTCCGGGCCGAGGTGATCAACGTGCACACGATCAAACCGTTGGACGTGGCCGCGGTCCTAGACTCCGTCCAACGCACCGGATGCGCCGTCACCTGCGAGGAACACAACCGCCATGGCGGCCTGGGCGATGCCATCGCCCAGGTGCTGGCCTGCCATCGTCCCACCCCGCAGGAATACGTGGCCGTGGACGACGTGTTCGGCGAGAGCGGCACCCCGGACCAGCTGCTGCGGAAGTACGGCCTCGACACCCCCGATATCGTGGCGGCCGTGCAGCGCGTGCTGAAGCGAAAGTGATAAGCCCGAGCAGCGAGTGGCGAGTAGCGAGTGGCAGCTCCTCGGATGCCACTCGCTACTCGCCGCTCGTCACTCACCACTCCGCCAAGCATGGCTGAGTTCTCCGATCGCGAACTGCTCGACCTCTTCCGCCAGGAGGGCTCGCGGCACTACGCCTTCAACCTGCTCGTGCGCCAATACCAAGGCCGTCTGTACGCCTTCGTGCGCCGCATGGTCACCGACCCCGACGAGTCGAAGGACGTGCTGCAGAACGTCTTCCTCAAGGCGTGGAACGGCCTGGACCGCTTCCGCGAGGACGCGCAGCTCTACAGCTGGTTGTACCGCATCGCCCACAACGAGTGCATCACCCACCTGAAACGGCTGCGGCGCGGGCTCTTCGTGAGCCAGGACCACGTGATCGAACGCCTCACGACCACCCTGGACAAGAGCGAGCACTTCACCGGCGACGCCATCCAGGCCGCCCTCCAACGGGCGGTGATGACCCTGCCCGACAAGCAGCGCGCGGTCTTCACCATGAAGTACTTCCAGGAGCTCAAGTACGAGGAGATCAGCGCCATCACCGGCACCAGCGTGGGCGCCCTCAAGAGCAGCTACCACATCGCCGTGCGCAAGATCGAGGACCAGCTCACGCGCGATCGAACCAAATGACCGCCGCATCGTCCAACCCCTGACCGCCATGGACCACGCACCCGAGAACGACGACCTGGATCGCATCGCCCCGATGCTGTCCCGGATCCCGCGCACGGACCCCTTCGCGGTGCCGGAAGGGTTCCACGACCGCTTTGCGCAAGAGGTCCAGGCCCGCCTGCCGCGCACGGCCCGGCCGCCCGTGTGGCGGCTGTGGCTGGTTCGCACTGCCATGGCCTTGCCCGTGGCGGCCCTCCTCGTCACCGGGTGGTGGATGCTGCGGCCGCCGCCATCCGTTCCGCAGGAAGCACCGGACCTGGACGCCGTGCCCGCCGGCCTCGCGGAGGTGGTCTGGGAAGAGGACCTGCTCCAGGGCCTCACGGATGAGGACCTCGCCGCCCTGGCCCCCGCGCCCGAAGCACCCGCCTTGTCCGCCGATGAGCTGGCCGACTACTACGAGCTCACCGGCACCGAAGTCACCGACCTCATCGAAAGCCTATGATCACCCGCTCCCTCCTTCGCACCCTCCTCATCGCCTGTGCGCTCGGCGCTGTCGTCACCACCTCCGCCCAGGAGGATGAGCTGCCCATCCCGCCCGAGCGCCTCCAGGAAGTGAAGGCCCAACGCAGCGCCTACCTCACCCAGAAGATGGGCCTGAGCCCGGAGGAATCGCAGCGCTTCTGGCCGGTGTACAACCAGTACGACAAGGAGCTGGAGACCCTGCGCCGCGAGCGGCGCGAAGGACATCGTGCGCTCCGTGCCGACGCGGACCTGACCGACGCCGAGGCGGCCGGCCACATCGACCGGGAGCTGGCCTCGCAACAACGCGAGCTCGACCTCCGCAAGCGGTACAGCGGCGAGTTCATCAAGCTCATCGGTGCACGCAAGACCCTGGAGCTGCACCGCGCCGAACGCGACTTCAACCGCGAACTGCTGCGCCGCATGCGCGAGCGCCAGGGCGAACGCCCCGGCCCGCCCCCTCCACGCCGTTGAGCGCCGAGCGTGCACCTTTGCGCCGGCATCCCCGGCGACCATGAAGGACCTGCACCGCGCGTTCCACGACCACCTCGCCCAGACGAGCCCGCATCCCCTCGCCCTGGACATCGTCCATGCCGAGGGCTGCCACCTCACCACGCGGGACGGTCGGCGCTACCTCGACCTGGTGTCCGGCCTGGCCGTCGCCAACGTGGGCCACCGGCATCCCCGGGTCGTGCAGGCGATCAAGTCCCAGTGCGACCGCTACCTGCACGTGATCCCGTACGGTGAGTTCATCCAGGAGCCGCAGGTGCGCTTCGCGGAACGCCTCACCGGCCTGCTGCCGCCCACGCTGGACTCCGTGTACTTCGTGAACAGCGGCACCGAGGCGATCGAGGCCGCAGTGAAGCTGGCCAAACGCGTCACCGGCCGCACCCGGCTCATCGGCTGCCGGCGCAGCTACCACGGCAGCACCCACGGCTCGCTGAGCCTCACGGACAACGAGACGAAGAAGTACCGCAACCGCCCCCTGCTGCCCGACGTGGCGCACATCCGCTTCAACGACCCGGGCGACCTGGAGCTGATCACCACCGAGGCCGCGGGCGTGGTGGTGGAGCCCATCCAGGGCGACGCCGGCGTGCGGATCCCCGATCCGGACTGGATGCGCGCCTTGCGGCAACGGTGCACCGATGTGGGTGCGCTGCTCGTGTTCGACGAAGTGCAGACCGGCTTCGGTCGTGCGGGCCGTCTTTTCGCGTTCGAGCACTTCGGCGTGGTGCCGGACGTGCTGGTGCTGGGCAAGGCCTTGGGCGGCGGGCTGCCGATGGGCGCGTTCATCAGTTCGCGCGACCGCATGGCCCTGTTCACCCACGACCCCGTGCTGGGCCACATCACCACCTTCGGCGGACACCCGCTTCCGTGCGTGGCCGGTCTGGCTGCGTTGGAGGCCCTGCAGGACGAGGCCATGCTCGGCAACGCCCGCCGGGCGGGTGCGCTCTTCAAGGAACTGCTCGTTCACCCCCGCATCGAGGACGTGCGTGGTGAGGGCCTGATGCTCGCCGTGGACCTGGGCGACGCGGCCCTGGTGCAGCGGGTGGTGCATGGATGCCTCGCGCAGGGGGTGCTGGGGTTCTGGTTCCTCAGCTGCCCCACGGCGTTCCGGATCGCGCCGCCGTTGGTGATCACCGAGGAGGAAGTGAGGAAGGCGTGCGGGGTGGTGATGGAGTGCTTGAGCCGACCCATCTAGTACGTTCCCGCCGCCAGCATCACCAGGGTGCAGCCCTCGACCACCTCGATGCCGCGACGCCGGGCTTCCTCGGCGAGATGGTGGTTCTCCGCTCCCGGGTTGAAGATGATGCGCTGCGGGGAGAGGGCCAGCAGCCGGTCCTGCCAGACCAGCTGGTTGTGCGCATTGAGGTAGAGGGTGACCGTATGGCAACGGAACCCCTCGGGCAGGTCCGTCCGGATGATCTCCTCCCCGATGCGCCCGGCCCGTGCGCCCACGGCCACCACCGGATGACCCTGGGCCAGCAGCCTGCGCACCGCCCTGTTCGAGTAGCGATCGGGCTTCGGGCTCGCGCCCAGGACCAGGGTGGGACGTCCCGACATGGCCCGAAGGTCGGGGATCCGTGCACAGGCCCTGTGCACAGCGCACAGGTTGGTCACACCGGCTTAACGCTGGGGCCATATGCCCGGGGCAGCTTCGCGCACTGAATGAAGCGCCGCATCGATGTGCTCGTCCTGAGCGACCTGCACCTGGGCACCTACGGCTGCCGGGCCCGTGAGCTCAATGCCTACCTGCGCTCGGTGAAGCCCCGCCGGGTGATCCTCAACGGCGACATCATCGACATCTGGCAGTTCAAGAAGCGCTATTTCCCGAAGAGCCACATGCAGGTGGTGAAGCGCTTGCTGAAGCTGGCCGGCAAGGTGCCCGTGCACTACATCACCGGCAACCACGATGAGGCCCTGCGCCGCTACAGCCCGAGCCACCTGGGCAACCTGCACCTGGTGGACCGACTGGAACTGACCCTGGACGGGAAGCGGCACTGGTTCTTCCACGGCGACCTGTTCGACGCCACGATGACGCATGCCCGGTGGCTGGCCCGGCTCGGTGGCTGGAGCTACGACCTGCTCATCCGCATCAACACGGTGGTGAACTGGACCCTCGTGCGGCTCGGCCGTCCGCGGATGAGCCTCAGCCGCAAGGTGAAGAACAGCGTGAAGCGCGCCGTGAAGTTCATCAGCGACTTCGAGCTCACCGCCGCCGAGGTCGCGATCCACGAGGGCTTCGACCGGGTGGTCTGCGGCCACATCCATCAGCCGGGCATGCGCACCATCGCCACCGATCGCGGCCGCGTGGAGTACCTGAACTCCGGCGACTGGATCGAGCACCTCAGCGCGTTGGAGTACTACGACGGGGCCTGGCACCTGTACCTCCACGAGCGCGACGCCCTGCGAACGGCGCCCGATGCGCAACCCCTGCGGGAGGCCGCGCAGGCCTGACGGTCACGAACCCTCGGCCATCCCCTTGCGCAGGTCCTCGACCGTGCGCGGTGGCAGTTTGTGCAGGTCGAGCACCATCAGCCCGTCGAGCGCGTCGTTGAAGTGGGGATCGCAGTTGAAGCCGATGATCTTGGCGTTCAGGAGCAGGTACTTCTTCAGCAGCACGGGCATGGCCGATTCATGCGGGTCGATCTCGGCGATGAGCCGGTCCATCTTCTTCATGTCGGCCTCGGAGGCCTGCACCAAGGCCTCGCTGTCGGCGCCGTCGCGCTTCACCCGGAACCGGTTCCTCGGGGTGACCATGGCGGCCATGTCGCGGTCGTAGTGGTGCTTCTCCACATAGGCCATGATCAGGGCCCGGGAGAAGTGGCTGTAGGTGCTGCTGATGCTCACCGGGCCGATGAGGTACTGGTGCGCGGGGTTCGAGGTGATGTGGATGAGCAGGCCCCGCCACAGCATGAAGAGCGGGAGCCGATGCCGCTGATACTCCTGCGCGATGAACGACCGTCCCAGCTCGAAGCTGCGCCGGAGCACACGGTCCATCGCGCGGTCCATCCGGAACAGGGTGCTCAGGTACAGGCCGCGGCGGCCATAGCGCGGCATGATGCGCGCGCCGTCGCCGATGCGATAGGCCCCCACCAGACGCCGCTTCTCCCGGTCCCACAGGAACAGGTGGTCGTAGTAGAGGTCGAACTCATCGAGGTCGATGCGCTTGTTGGTGCCCTCGCCCACGGAGCGGAAGGTGACCTCGCGCAACCGACCGATCTCGCGCAGCATGGCCGGGATGCGGTCACTGCCGGCCAGGTAGAGGTCGAACTCCGCCTGGCTGTTGAGCTTCAGGTCCTGGATGCCGGCCAGTTCGCGCTCCAGCACGCGCGGATCGGTGGCCTCCACCACCTCCTTGGGACGCCGGGGGAACAACAGGGGCTTGAACTGCTCGCGGCGCACCTGCACGCCCGAGCCCAGCGCGTAGGTCTTGGCGCGCAGGTAGCGGCCCAACTGCTCGGCTGAGGTGAACGCGGCCACCTCCTTGGCCGGGATGGGCTTGCCGATCCGCATGCGCACGTGCCTGCCCCGCATCCTCAGCATCTCATTGGGCAGCGTCAGCGTGCGCAGGTTGGGGTGGATCATGCCCAGCATCTGGAAGACCACGGAGTTGGCCCCGTCGAACCAGACAGGCACCACGGGCACGTCCGCATGCTGCACGAGCTTCAGGGCGGGCACCTTCCACCGCGGGTCGGCCACCGCCTTGAGCTCGGTGCGCCAGCTGCTGACCTCACCGGCCGGGAAGAGGGCCAGGGCCCCACCCTGCTTCACATGGGCCAGGGCGGCGCGCATGCCTTGGAAGCTGCTGGCGCTCCGCAACTGCTCGAACGGGTTCACCCCGATGAACCGGTGCCCCAGCGGCTTCAGCTGCTGCAACAGGAAGTTGGCCATCACCTTCAGGTCGGGCCGCACCTCGCCGAACACCTCCACCAGGGCCATGCCATCGATCGCCCCGTACGGATGGTTGGCCACCAGGATCAGCCCCCCCTCCCGGGGCAACTGCGCAAGCTGTTCGGCCTGCACCTCCATCTCCAGTTCCAACCGCTGGAACACCGCCTTCACGAAGGCGATGTCGTGCAGATGGCTCACCTCCTCGTACACCCGCTGCAACCGCTTGAGCCCGCTGACCTCCGTGAAGAGCGCGATGCGCGGGTCGCCAGGGCGCATGTGACTGGCCCTGGCCAGTTCCACCGGGTCCACCAAGCGATCGTTCGGAGGCATCCCGTCAAAGGTATCAACCGCATCGTCCGTGCATCGCGGACCGAATGGCCCGGATGGGCTATCTTGGGGCTCCCTATCCGACCGACCATGCGCCGTCCGCTGACCCTTCTCCTGTCCGCAAGCCTGCTCCTCTCCACCTCCCAGCTGTCCGCCCAGACCTATTGGGGCATGACGAGCACGGGCGGAACGAGCGACATCGGCACGATCTACTCGATCACCGAAACGGGCACCTTCACCAAGAAGCACGACTTCTTCCGCGTGTCGGGGGGCGGTCCCAAGTGCGACCTCATCCAGGCGGGCAACGGGCGCCTTTACGGGGTCACCGAGTTCGGCGGCACCAACGGCGTGGGCACGCTCTTCGAGTTCAACCCCACCACCGGGGTGTTCACCACCCTGGCCAGCTTCAGCACCACGCTCGGCGAACAACCCGTGCGGGGCCTGGTGCAGCACACCAACGGCAGGCTCTACGGCACGTGCAGCGCGGGTGGCGCCAACGGCTTCGGCACCATCTTCGAGTACAACATCTCCACCGCCGTCCTCGCCAAACGCCATGATTTCGTCAACGCCGGGGCCAACCTCAATGGCCGTTCGCCGCGGAGCGGCCTGGTGCAGGCCGCGAACGGGCAGCTGTATGGCACCACGTTGCTGGGCGGCGCCACGAACCAGGGCATCATCTACGAGTTCCAGCCCACCGGCAACAACTTCTTCAAGCGGGCCGACCTGACCCTGGCCAACGGGGCGCGACCCTTCGCGGGACTGATGCGTGCCAGCAACAACCTGCTGTACGGCACCACCACCCAGGGCGGTGCGAACGGCGAGGGCGTGATCTTCAGCTTCAACAGCACCACCTTCGCCTACACGGTGCTGTTCAACCTCTCGGCGGCGGACGGTTCGGTGCCCTATGCCGAGCTGATGCAGAACGGAACGGGCGGGCTCCTGTACGGGACCACCAGCGAAGGCGGCGCCAATGGCCAGGGCGTGCTCTTCAGCTTCGACCTCGCCACCAACCTCTACGCCCGGCTGGTCGACCTTTCGCCGGCGCTCGGTTACCGGCCGCTGGGCCGGCTGCGCCGCGCGGCGAGCGGTGTGCTCTACGGAACGACCAGCCTGGGCGGCACCTCGAGCCTGGGCGTCCTGTTCTCCTACGACCCCGGCACCAACACCTACACGCTGCTCAAGAACCTGAGCGAGATCGGTACGAGCGGCTGCTGGAACGGGGTGTTCGAAGCGCCCACGGGCACGTTGAACGGTGTGGCGAGCGCGGGCGGCGATGGCGGCAGCGGGACCCTGTTCCGCTATGTGGTGGCCAGCAACACGTTGACCGAGGCCGTGTCGTTCGCCTTCAGCAACGGCTCGCAGCCCAAGGGACGACTGGTGCGCGACGCGAACGGCAAGTTCTACGGCCTCACCTCCGCCGGGGGCAGCAACGGCAGCGGCATCTGCTTCTCCTTCGACCCCACGACGAACACGTTCACCCGCCTGGTGAACCTCAGCAGCACCACGGGCACCTTCCCGACCGGCTCGCTCACCCTGGCCAATGGCAAGTATTATGGGCTCTGCCACCTGGGAGGGGCCAGCAACGAGGGCACCCTGATCGAGTTCGATCCGGCCACCTCGGTCCTCACCGCCAAGGTGAACTTCGCCGGTGCCACCGGCACCCTGCCGCGCGCCGGGCTGCTGCTGGCCTCCAACGGCCTGCTGTACGGCAGCACCACGGCCGGCGGTGCCAATGGCTTCGGCACCCTGTTCAGCTATTCGCCCGGGTCCAACACCGTCACCCCCTTGCTGGACCTCTCCCTGACCACCGGCATCCAACCGTTCGCCGACCTCATCCAGGCCTCCAACGGCCTGTTGTATGGCACGCTCAGCGAAGAGGGCGCCTTCGACAACGGCAGCCTCTTCTCCTTCAACACGAGCACCAACACCTTCACCAAGCTGTATGACTTCGACGGTCTGCAAGGCGGCAACCCGGCCGGCCGCCTTGTGCAGGCGAGCAACGGCGTGCTCTACGGCATGTGCCGGGAGGACGGTCTGTACTTCAACGGCACGCTCTACAGCTGGAACATCACCACCGGCACGTACACGCAGCTGTACGACATGGCCACCACGGAAGGCTCCGCATCGGAGAGCAACCTGATCCAGGGCACGGACGGCAACCTCTACGGGGTCTGCGTGCAGGGCGGCACGAACGGTCTCGGCACCATCTTCCGCTACAACCCGACGAACAACAGCTTTGCCGTGGTGCGCTCGATGGCGGTCGCGGACGGGACACTGCCCTTCGACGGGCTCGTTCCCGAGGCCATCCCCACGCCGCCCACCGGCGTCGGGCTCTCGATGAAGGTCTTCCTGGAAGGTCCGTACAACACGGGCACCGGCCTGATGAACGATGCGCTGCGCCTGCAGGCCTCCTTCCCGCTCACCGAGCCGTTCACCTCCCTCGGGTTCACCCATGTGGGCGGCGGAGGCGGCGAGACGATCGCACCGGCGGTGCTCACCGTCACCGGCAGCAACGCCATCACGGACTGGATCCTCGTGGAACTGCGCTCCAAGACCAACAGTGCCACCGTGCTCCACACCCGCAGCGCCCTGGTGCAGCGCGACGGCGATGTGGTGGACCTCGACGGCACCTCGGCGTTGACGGTGAACGCCCCTGCGGACGAGTACTTCGTGGCCGTGCGGCACAGGAACCACCTGGCCTGCATGACCCTCAACAGCGTGAACCTCGGTGCCGCGCCCACGGCGATCAACTTCACGGACGGCACCGTGGCCACCTTCGGGACCAACGCGCAGAAAGTGAACGGCAGCGTGCGCCTGCTCTGGGCGGGGAACGTGGTGCGCGACACGCAGCTCAAGTACGCGGGCGGTTCGAACGACCGCGACCCCATCCTGGTGCGCATCGGCGGCACGGTGCCCACGGCCACCGTCACCGGCTACTGGAGCGAGGACGTCAACATGGATGCCACCGTGAAATACGCCGGCGGTGCGAACGACCGCGACCCCATCCTGGTGAACGTGGGCGGTACGGTGCCCACCGCCACGCGCACGCAACAGCTGCCCTGACGTCGATCGCGGACCGACCGTGCGCGGGGGTGATCCGGAAGCGTCCGGTCCACTCCCGTTCGCCTGTTGAAACTATTTAACGACCACCGACTTGCATGGTCCGGCCTCGCGGATAGCTTTGCGCGCCATGCTCCGGAACGCGTCCCTCATCGCGCTGCTGCCCGTCCTGCTCGGGTCGCCCGTGCTCGCGCAGGTGGACAGCGTGGCCATCGGCGGGGCCGAGGAGGTGGAGGCCTATGAGGAGGCCATCGCGGATCCCGGGTATGATGAGCTGGCGCTGCCGAGCCTGTCCGGTGGTGCCCTGACCCTGAAGGACAGCTTGTGGCTCATCCCCGGATACGACCTCTACTGCGACTGGAACACCGAGAGCATTTTCGGGCATCACGATCAGACCCTGCCTGTGGCCCCCACCACCCTGTGGTTGAGCCATGCGGCCTGTGACCACGAGATGCCGGTGTGCGGCCGCATCACCTCGGCCTTCGGTCCGCGTCATGGTCGCATGCACTACGGGGTCGACCTGAAGCTGGAGACCGGTGACCCCGTGGTGGCCGGCTTCGCGGGCATGGTGCGCATCGCGCAGTATCACCGTTCCTTCGGCAATGTGGTCGTGATCCGCCACGCCAACGGGCTGGAGACGCTCTATGCCCACCTCAGCCGCATCAGCGTGGACGTGGGACAGCTGGTGGAGGCGGGCGAGCGCATCGGCCTGGGCGGCAATACCGGGAGAAGCACGGGCAGCCACCTGCACTTCGAAGTGCGTTACCTCGGCCGTCCCATCGATCCCGCGCGGGTGTTCGACCTCACCGAAGGCGAGCTCACCGCCAGCACCCTGCGGCTCGATGCCTCGCTGTTCAAGCACCCGGCCGCGGCCCCGTCCGCGTACTACCGGGTGAAGCGCGGGGATACCCTCTCCTCCATCGCACGCCGCCACGGCACCACCGTGGCCCGGTTGTGCAAGCTGAACCGCCTTTCCACGCGCTCGATCCTGCGGGTCGGCCAGCGCATCCGCACGTCCTAGGGACGTTATGCGATCCGGGCGGTGCCCGTGTCCACTTCCGTGTGGTGGGTCCAGCGGCTCAAGGTGTCCACCAGGTCCTGGTTGTAGACCGGAGAGAGCAGAAGCTGCCGCTGTCCCGTGAGCCGGAGGAGGACGAGGTCATCCTTGGAATTGGGCAACCGGTCGATCAGCCGGCGCCCCAACCCGAAGGTGAACGAGCTCAGGCCGATGTCCACACTGCAGAACCGGACGAACTCGCGCTCCAGCTCCCGCGCCCGGCCCCTGTCCG
>JAEUSW010000007.1 GCA_016788285.1 Flavobacteriales bacterium | reverse complement strand
GGGGCTCCGTCCGAGCTTCTGCTGCCGCAGCTCGGGGGCACCCCCGATGCCACCGGTAGCTGGACCGACCCGAACGGAGCGGCCTTCGGTGGACTGTTCGATCCGGGCAGCGACCCGGCCGGCACCTACACGTATTCGGTCACCGGTACGGTGTGCCCCGCGGCGACCTCCACGGTACAGGTCACCGTGCTGGCCGGTCCTGATGCGGGAGTGGACAACAGCCTGACCCTTTGTTCCTCCGGGGCGATCACAGACCTCTTCCTCTCCTTGGGCGGGACACCGGATGCCGGAGGCTCCTGGACCGACCCCAACGGTCTGGCGACCACATCCAGCTTCGACCCCACCAGCGATCCGGCGGGCACCTATACCTATACGGTGAGCGGCAACGGTCAATGTCCGGATGACCTGGCCTCCGTCACCGTCACGGTGCAGGCCGCAGCCTTCGCCGGCACGGCAGGATCGCTGAGCCTGTGCTCGAACGGTGTGGTGACCGACCTCTTCGCTCAATTGGGCGGCGCTCCGCAACCGGGTGGCAGCTGGACGGACCCGAACGGAGCGAGCACCACGGCCCTCTTCGATCCCGCGACCGGCACGCCGGGCAGCTACACCTATCTGGTGAGCGGCCTGCTTCCCTGCCCGGACGCGAACGCCACCGTCCTGGTGGACGTCACCGAGGCACCGGACGCCGGGCAGGATGCGACCGTGACCTTGTGTTCTTCGGATGGCCCGCAGTCACTGACCGGCCTGCTGGGGGGATCACCTGATGCCGGCGGCACGTGGACCGGTCCGGGCGGAACGCCCATTGGCGCGCCGGTCGATCCGGGCACGGCCGCCAGCGGTGCATACGAATACGTGGTGGTCGCTGCAGCCCCCTGCGCGAACGATACGGCCGCACTGACCCTCACGGTGCAACCGGCCCCGGACGCCGGGACCAACAATGCCTTGAGCGCCTGCGCGGATGCCGCCCCCATCGACCTCGCCGCCTTGCTCGGTCCGGACGCGGACGCGGGCGGCATGTGGACCGCACCCAACGGGCAGACGATCGGCGCCCTGATCGACCCGGGCACGGCCGCGAGCGGCACCTACACCTACACCGTGAGCGGCACGGCGCCCTGCCTGGATGCCACCGCCGAGGTCCAGATCACCATCATCCCAGTGCCCGACCCGCAGGTCTTCGTGACGATGAGCGACGGATGCGCCCCTGCGCTGGTGGACCTGAGCACCGATCACCAGGGCCCGGGTTCGTTCCTGTGGGACCTCGGCAATGGCACCACGTCGGACAGTGCGGTCGTGACGGGCGTGGTCTATGACCAGCCCGGCACCTTCGACATCACCCTCACCATCGATGCGGGCAACGGGTGCAGTGCCACGGTGGTGGTGCAGGACGCGGTGGCGGTCTTCGAGCGGCCCGTGGCGGCCTTCACGATGCTACCGCCCGTGGTGAGCACGCTGGACCCGACGGTCTACTTCAACAACACCAGCATCGGGGCCACGGCGTACAGCTGGGACTTCGGCGGGCTGGGCGGCTCCACCGCCGCCGACCCGGTATTCGACTTCCCGGATGCCCTGGAGGGCCTGTACGACGTGTGCCTGATCGCCTATGCGGCACCGACCTGTGCGGACACCCTGTGCCAGCCGATCACCGTGTCGCCCGAACTGGTGGTGAACGTACCGAACGCCTTCACCCCGGATGGCGACGGCATCAACGACGGCTTCAGGCCGGTGACGGTCGGTGTGGACCCTGACCAGTATGTGTTCCGCATCACCGACCGCTGGGGCCAGGTGCTCTACAGCACCGACGATCCCGAGGCCGCGTGGGATGGCCGATACGCCAATGGCGAGGAGGTGCAGCAGGGGGTCTACATCTGGCAACTGGAGGCCAAGGGCAGCACCACCACCGCCCGCGTCGCCCGTACGGGCCATGTGACCCTCGTCCGATAGCTCCCCGGCTATCTTTGGCCCTCAACCTGCACGGTGCCCGAACGGCTGGTCATCATCCCCACGTACGACGAGCGTGAGAACATCCGGGAGATCCTGGACGCCGTGCTCGCCTTGTCGCCGTCGTTCCATGTGCTGGTGGTGGATGACAACAGCCCGGACGGAACGGCCGCCCTGGTGAAGGAGCATCGCGGCACGGACCCCGCACGCATCCACCTGCTGGAGCGCTCGGGCAAGCTCGGCCTCGGCACGGCCTACATCGCGGGCTTCAAGTGGGCCCTGCAGCACGGCTATGCGTACGTGTTCGAGATGGACGCCGACTTCAGCCACGACCCGAAGGACCTGCCCCGGCTCCATGCCGCATGTGCTGACGGCGGGGCCGACATGAGCGTCGGTTCGCGCTACGTGAAGGGCGGCCGTGTGCACGATTGGAGCTGGGACCGTGTGTTGATGAGCAGCATGGCCTCCCTGTACGTGCGCGCCGTACTGTGGCTGGGGGTGCGCGACACCACCGCGGGCTTCGTGTGCTACACCCGGCGCGTGCTGGAGGCGCTGCCGCTGGACGAGATCAGCTTCGTGGGCTACGCCTTCCAGATCGAGATGAAATACCGCGTGAAGCGCCTGGGCTTCCGCATCGCCGAGGTGCCCATCACCTTCCGCGACCGGCGCAAAGGCAAGAGCAAGATGAGCATGGGCATCTTCAACGAGGCCTTCTTCGGCGTGCTGCAGATGCGCCGCCGCATCCCATGAGCATCCGCGACCGCAGCGGGTCGTCGTCGAGCACGAGGCCCACCCTTTTCCGCAGCGGATCCCTGCTCCTGCTCCTGCTCTTGCTCCTCTCCCTCTCCGCCTGCACTTCCGGCGAAGCGCCGGCCGACATCCTCCCGCGCGACCGCTTCGTGCAGGTGCTGGCCGAGGCCCAGCTCATCGAAGCGCGGGTCAACCGCGAAGGCACCGTGGAGCACCGCAGCA
>JAEUSW010000260.1 GCA_016788285.1 Flavobacteriales bacterium | reverse complement strand
GCCCAGGATGATCTCCGGGGTGTTGCGGTAGCCGTCGCTCATCACGTGCGGGGTGGTGATCACCTTGGTGAAGCCGAGCTCCCGCATGGCGTGCAGCAGTTCCATCGCCGCTTCCAACGTGGGCGCCCCGTCGTCGATGCCTGGGATGAAGTGGCTGTGCACATCGCACTTCAACGCGGACAGGTCCACCGGAGCCAGCTGCGGGGCCTTGCGGCCGATGAGCGAGGAGAACAGGCCCATTGGGGTGTGCGGTGCGAAAGTGCTACAGCGCGTTAGTGCCAGGGCGAGGGTGGGAACGTGTACGGTGCGGGGGTGCTATCGTGCGAGGGCGTCGGTGTACCTCATCTACCGGCGTAGTGCTCCGCGTAGTACTGCTGGTAGGTCCCGCTGGTCACGTGGTCCAGCCATTCGGTGTTGGCCAGGTACCAGTCCACCGTGCGCTCGAGCCCTTCCTCGAAGGTGATGCTCGGCCTCCACCCCAGCTCACGCTCGATCTTGGAGGCGTCGATCGCGTAGCGCAGGTCGTGCCCGGCACGGTCGGTGACATAGGTGATCAGCTTCGCGCTCTCCCCTTCCGCACGGCCCAGCTTGCGGTCCATGATGCCGCAGAGCAGATGGACGAGATCGATGTTCTTCCACTCGTTGTGGCCCCCGATGTTGTACGTCTCACCGTTCTTCCCCGTGTGGAAGATGGTGTCGATGGCGGCGGCATGGTCCTCCACCCACAGCCAGTCGCGCACGTTCTCGCCCTTGCCATACACCGGCAGGGGTCTGTTGTGGCGGATGTTGTTGATCATGAGCGGGATCAACTTCTCCGGGAAGTGATGGCTGCCGTAGTTGTTGCTGCAGTTGCTGAGCACGAAGGGCAGCTTGTACGTGTTGCCATAAGCACGCACAAAATGGTCGCTGGAGGCCTTGCTCGCGCTGTACGGGCTCTGCGGGTCGTAGGGCGTCTCCTCGATGAAGAAACCGCCGTCGTGCAGCGAGCCGTACACCTCATCGGTGCTCACGTGGTAGAACCGCTTGCCCTCGAAGCCGCCCTTCCAGGCTTCCTTAGTTGCGTTCAGCAGGGTGACCGTACCGAACACGTTGGTGCGCACGAAGGCCAGTGGATCGGTGATGCTGCGGTCCACATGGCTCTCGGCCGCGAGGTGGATCACCCCGTCGATGGCGTGCTCCCGGAACACCTTCGCCACGGCTTCCGCATCGCAGATGTCGGCCTTCACGAAGCTGTAGTTCGGGGCGTTCTGGATGTCGCGCAGGTTCTCCAGGTTGCCCGCGTAGGTCAGCGCATCGAGGTTGACGATGCGGTACTGCGGGTACTTCGTGACGAAGCGGCGCACGACATGGCTGCCGATGAAACCGGCGCCACCGGTGATGAGGATGGTAGGCGTCCCTTTCATGTCAACCACGGATGGGGACGGATAATGGATGGGAAGCGAGGTCCGGAGCATAGCTGTGTTCATCCGCGTCCATCTGTGGTCCAGCTCACAGACTCCAGTAGTTCAGGCTCTTCACCTTCTTGCGGTAGATGCCCTTCAGGTCCACGAGGATGCCTTTGGGCGTCAGCATGCTCTTGAACCAGGCCTCGTCCTTGTTGGCGTACTCGGTGTGGTTCACCGCCACGATGATGGCATCGTATGGTCCTTTCATCTCCTTGGCGAGGGAATAGCCGTACTCGTGCTTCACCTCGTCACTTTCGGCATGCGGATCGGTCACATCCACCTGGCAACTGAAGCTGGTGAGCTCGCGCACCACGTCGATCACCTTGCTGTTGCGGATGTCGGTGACGTTCTCCTTGAAGGTGGCGCCCATCACCAGCACACGGGCCTCGGCGGGGTTCTTTCCGGAGGCGATGATCTTCTTCACCGTCTGCTTGGCCACATAGCCGCCCATGCTATCGTTCACGAAGCGGCCGCTGTCGATGATCTGGGCGTGGTAGCCCAGCTCCTTCGCCTTGTAGACCAGGTAATAGGGGTCGACACCGATGCAGTGGCCACCCACCAGCCCCGGCTGGAACTTGAGAAAGTTCCACTTGGTGCCCGCGGCCTCCAGCACATCGTAGGTGTTGATGCCCATGCGGTTGAAGATGATCGAGAGCTCGTTGATCAGGGCGATGTTCACGTCGCGCTGTGTGTTCTCGATGATCTTGGCCGCCTCGGCCACCTTGATGCTGGCGGCGCGGTGCACGCCGGCCTTCACCACCAGCTCGTACACCCGGGCCACGGTCTCGGCGCTCTCCGCGTCGCAGCCGCTGGTCACCTTCACGATGCGCTCCAACGTGTGCTCCTTATCGCCGGGGTTGATGCGCTCGGGGCTGTAGCCCACCTTGAAATCGGTGACGAACTTCAGCCCGCTGAGGCTCTCCAGCAGGGGCACGCAGTCCTCCTCGGTGCAGCCGGGGTACACCGTGCTCTCGTACACCACGTGGTCACCGGCCTTGAGCACCTGCCCCACCGTGCGCGTGGCGCCCAGCAGCGGCCGCAGGTCGGGGATGTTCTGGTCGTCGATCGGCGTGGGCACCGCCACGATGAAGAACTCCACGTCCTTCAGTTCGCTGATGTCGGCGGTGAAGTGGATGTCGCAGCCCTCGAACTCGGACGGCGCGAGCTCGTTGCTCGGGTCCTCGTTGCGGCGCATCATGTCCACGCGCTTCTCGTTGATGTCGAAGCCCACGACCTTCAGCTTCCGCGCG
>JAEUSW010000312.1 GCA_016788285.1 Flavobacteriales bacterium | reverse complement strand
ATGGTCTTCGGCATGCTGCCCATCGCCCTGGCCACCGGAACCGGCAGCGAATGGAAGAACGGCCTCGCCTGGGTGATCATCGGCGGCCTCACCAGTTCCATGCTGCTCACCGTGTACCTGGTGCCGGTGATGTACCACCTGTTGGAAGGCGCCAAGGAGCGCGTGACCGGCTGGTGGGCACGGCGCCACAGCCTCCGGCCATCGGTCCCGGATGCCGGCACCGCGAACAACGCTTGACCTCAACTGAACAACACCATACGAACATGACCACTCAACCCATCAACCCCACCCTGCGTGCTGCGATCAAACTGCGCCACCTCTCCGATGCCCTGCGCAGCGACTGGTCCCTGATCGACCAGGCGAAACAGCGCATGGACGAGAAGCTGAAGCAGGCCGAAGAACTCGCAGCACACCAAGGCGACGCCGCGTTCCGCACCGAATTCGATGGACAGCTCGTCCAGCTCCGCAGCGCACAGCGGCAGGTGGTGGACCTGTTGCGGAACGCCACCGACATGCTGAAGACGGGTGCATCGCCGGAGGTGAACTGGCCCCACATGCAGGAGCATCTTCAACAGGTCTCCACACGCTTCCAGGAAATGGCCGGCCTGCCCCTTGCCGCACCGGACAGTGCCGGACAGGCCGACTGGCAGACCCTGTGGCAGGTGATGGGGGCGGACCTTGATGCGATCCGGGGTCTGTGTACCGCGGCCTATTTCAAGGCCCGGCTCGTCACCGAGCTCGGTGCCGTGGATGCGGATGCGCTGACCACGACCATCCTGCACCATATACCGCACCAATTCTCCATCGCCGAGGCCGAGCGCTATGAGCGTGACTACCTCGATGCCATGGAGGCGATCAAGGCGGCGGCCGGCAAGAAGGCGAACCTGTGGGACCGCGTGCTCAACATCATCGCCGGTGCCATTCCCTTCGAGCAATCGCCTGCAGAGCGTGTGATGATGCAACGTTGGGTGGATGGCGCAAAAGGAGCTCTGTAAGAGCACTCCCATATCGATGGTCAACATGTTCTCCGGTTCTGCCTGATCAAGGTCATGTCGCCCTGCGAGCCTTCCTCTGAAATTGCCTTGAACATAGGCAGCTACGCGATGTGGTTTTATGTCCCGTGGAAGCCGATAACTGACCCACGATGAAAGTCCCGATGCTTCTCCTTGTCGGAATTCTGACACGTTCGTTCTGTTGGGCCCAAGCCTACAATCCGCTCGCCATCCCTCCCTTGGTCTCCTCCGACACCTTCCATCTGCAGGTGGCGCCCAGCACCATGGAATTCTATCCGGGCATTGTCACCCAGACCTATGGCATCAATTCGCCCTACCTGGGTCCCACACTGGAGCTTCAACATGGGGATACGGCGCGTTTCCGTATCTACAATCAGCTGCCCGACGTCACCACCATGCATTGGAACGGCATGGAAGTGCCGCCGGTATTCGACGGCAGTCCTCCCCGTGAGATCCTTCCCGGGGAAACGTGGGACGTCAAATACAAGGTCATCGACAAGGCCAGCGTCTACCTCTACCACCCCCACACGCACATGCTCATCGGCCAGCAGGTCGGAAAAGGCGCTGCCGGGCTGATCATTGTCCGCGACCCGGAGGAAGCCGCGCTTGACCTTCCAAGGACCTATGGGGTGGATGATATTCCGCTGGCCGTTCAGGACAAATGGTTCAATGCCAGCGGTCAGTTCGTTCCAGCACCATTGGGTGATAGCATCCTGGTGAACGGGACACCGCATCCGTACGTAGAGTGCCCTGCACAGGTGGTCCGGTTGCGCCTGCTGAACGCATCCACCGCGCGCTATTACAAGTTCGGGTTCGAGGACAGCACCGTGTTCCACGTCATCGCGGCGGAGAACGGTCTGTTGGCCACGCCGGTCCCGATGACCCGGCTTACACTTGGCAGTGGCGAGCGCGTGGAGCTCCTGCTCGACCTGACCGGACTGGAAGGCGACAGCTTGCAATTGATGAGCTATGGCAGCCAACTTGATCAATCGGTCCCGGGCAGCAGCAACATCCTCTGGGAAAGCAGTGCCCTGAACGGCATCGACTTTCCAATTATCCGCATTCGGGTTACGGCACCCACATCGAACCCGGTGACGAGCGTCCCGGGTATGCTAGCCAACGTGCAACCCTACCCGGAGAGTTCAGCGATCCGCACCCGGGTCAAAGTGATCGACGGCGTGGGCATGGTCGGAATGGGCATGTTCACCGTCAATGGGACCGAGTGGGACATGAACGTCATCAACGACACCGTGATGCTCGGCACGACCGAGATCTGGGAATACATCAACCTCTCGAACATGGCACATCCCATGACCATGCACGGTGGCGCTTTCTATGTGCTGGACCGCAATGGATCGCCTCCGGAACCCTGGGAGATGGGTCCCCGGTCGGTGGTGGATGTGGGCGTAGGCGATACCGTGCGGGTCATCATGCGCTTTGCGAACTACACGACCGATGGCTGGCCATTGATGTACCATTGCCACAATCTGGCGCACATCAACATGATGATGTGGCAATTCATCGTGGTCGATCAGACTGTCCAAGTCGGCCCTGTGGAGGCCATCGACGCGTATCTATTCCCGAATCCTACGGGCACCATGGTGAGCTATTCCAGCTCGTTCCCGGTGACCTCAATCGTGTTGCACGATGGCCTGGGCCGGGCCCTGCAACGCTGGGAGATGGATGGACGCAACAGCGGCGAGATCGACATCAGTCGTTTCCCAAGCGGAAGCTATCACCTGAAGCTGAGCAGCGGTGTCCAAGCGGTGCGAAAGACGATCATCAAGCAATGACCGGCAAGTTCGCCTGGTTCATGGGACCGGCTCGAAATGCGCCGTGAAGTGCCTGAGGAACTTCGGCTCCTTGATGATGCGGTAGCCACGCACCTGCTCACGCGTGCGCATGATCTCCTCGAAGGTCTCGGCTACGTACTCCATGTGGCTCTGGGTGTACACGCGGCGCGGGATGGCCAGGCGCACCAACTCCATGGGTGAGGGTTTCAATGAGCCATCGGGCAGGTAGGTACCGAACATGACGGAGCCGATCTCCACGCTGCGGATGCCGCCCTGCTTGTACAGCTCGCACACGAGTGCCTGGCCGGGGTACTGCGGCGGCAGGATGTGCGGGTAAAGGGCCTTGGCATCGATGTAGACCGCGTGGCCACCGATGGGGCGCATGAGGGGCACACCCAGGCGGTGCAGCTTCTCGCCTACGAAGGTGGTGCTGCGGATGCGGTAGTCCAGGTAGTGCGGATCGAAAACCTCCTGCAGACCGATGGCGATGGCCTCCATGTCGCGCCCGCTGAGGCCGCCGTAGGTGGTGAAGCCCTCGGTGATGATGAGCAGGTTGATGCAGGCCTCGACCAGCGCCGCATCGCGCAAGGCAAGGAAGCCGCCCATGTTGACGAGCGCGTCCTTCTTGGCGCTCATGATGGCGCCGTCGGCCAGGGCGAACATGCGCTGCGCGATGGCGCGGTAGGACAGCTCCTTCATCTCCTCCTCGCGGTGCTGGATGAACCAGCTGTTCTCGGCGATGCGGCAGCAGTCCAGCAGCAAGGGCACGCCGTGGCGCTTGCAAGTGGCGGCCACGCCCTCGGCATTGGCCATGCTTACGGGTTGCCCGCCGCCGCTGTTGTTGGTGACGGTGAGGATGACGGCGCCGACCTTGCCCTTGTGCTCCTTGAGCAGGTGGTCCAGCTCGGCCACGTCCATATTGCCCTTGAAGGGATGCATGAGCGCGGGGTCGCGGCCTTCGGCGATGGGGATGTCGATGGCGGTGGCGCCGGTGAACTCGATGTTGGCGCGTGTGGTGTCGAAGTGGGTGTTGCTGATGAAGACCTTGCCCGGCCCGCCCAGGTGACCATAGAGGATGCGCTCGGCGGCGCGGCCCTGGTGGGTGGGCAACACGTGTTCCATGCCGGTAAGGTCCTGCACCTCGGCCAGCATGCGCCCCCAGCTGCGCGAACCGGCATAGGCCTCGTCGCCCTCCATCATGCCGGCCCACTGGTGCGCGCTCATGGCGCTGGTTCCGCTGTCGGTCATGAGGTCGATGATGACATCGCGTGAGCGCAGCAGAAAGGGGTTGTAGTGCGCTTCCTTGAGGTGTTCCACTCGTTCCGCTTCGGTGCTGAGGCCGATGGGTTCCACGCTCTTGATGCGGAAGGGCTCGATGATGGTGCGGTGCTTCATGCGGCGGGGAGTCTCTCGAACCGCGCCTGGAAGAACCGCAGGTACTTCGGCTCGTAGGTCATCTTCAATCCGGTGATGCTATCACGGCGTTCGTGCACGCGCTGCACGCTTTCGGCCACCACGTCCATGTGGGCCTGGGTGTACACGCGGCGCGGGATGGTGAGGCGCACAAGCTCCAGTTCAGGGTAGCAGTGGTCGCCGGTGGTCTTGTCGCGGCCGGCGCTGACGATGCCGCGCTCCATGGCGCGCACGCCACTGTCGATGTAGAGCTCGGCGGCGAGGGCCTGCGCGGGGAAGGCGGTCTGCGGCAGGTGCGGCAGGGAGGCCTTCGCATCGAGGAAGATGCCATGGGTACCTACAGGCCGCACGATGGGGATGCCCATGTCGATCAACTTCTGTCCGAGGTAGAACACCTGTCCCACCCGCGCACGGATGTGATCGTCCTGCACGCTCTCTTCAATGCCGATGGCCATGGCCTCCATGTCACGACCGGCGAGCCCGCCGTAGGTGTGCAGCCCTTCGTAGATCACCACCATGTTGCGCGCCTCCTCGAACACGTCCCACTCGTTGGTGGCCATGAAGCCGCCGATGTTCACCAGCGCGTCCTTCTTGGCGCTCATGGTGGCACCGTCGGTGAGCGAGCAGATCTCCAGCACGATATCCGCCACGCTGCGGCCGCTCTGCCCCTCCTCCAACTGCTGGATCATGTACGCGTTCTCGGCTACGCGCGTCATGTCATGGATGATGCGGATGCCGTGCTTGTTCGTCATTTCACGAAGCGCCTTCAGGTTGGCCAGAGAGATGGGCTGCCCGCCGGCCATGTTCACCGTGGTGGCGATGGAGACGTAGGGGATCTTCTCCGCCCCATGCGCATCGATGACGCGCTGCAGCTTGGCGAGGTCCACGTTGCCCTTGAAGGGGAAATCGCTCTTCGGGTCGTGGGCCTCGTCCACGATGATATCCACGAAGGTGCCGCCCGCCAGTTCCTGATGGAGCTTGGTGGTGGTGAAGTACATGTTGCCCGGCACGATGTCGCCGGGTTTGATGAGGATCTGTGAGAGGATGTTCTCCGCACCGCGGCCCTGGTGGGTGGGGATGAGATACTTGTATCCGTAGTACTTACGCACCGCATCCTCCAAGTGGTAGTAGTTGCGGCTGCCGGCGTATGCTTCATCGCCCAGCATGAGCCCGGCCCACTGGCGGTCGCTCATGGCGCTGGTGCCGCTGTCGGTAAGCAGGTCGATGTAAACGTATTCGGAGGGCAGGAGGAAGGTGTTGAAGCCGGCTTCTTCGATGGCCTTCACGCGCTGTTCGCGTGTGGACATGAAGAGGGGTTCGACCATTTTGATCTTGAAGGGCTCGGCCCAGGATGTCTTGCTCATGGGTTATCGTTCGTGTTCGGTCGTTCTCAAGCCACGGGTCGGGCATCGGGCAGGAGCAGCGCACGCACCTCCTCGGCCTGCTGCTCCAGCGCGGTCCGGAACCGTTCGGCATCCGCTGCCGCATCGGCGAAGGCGCTCTGCACCACATCGGCATAGTGCCGGATGCCCTCCAGCAGGTTGTCCCGGAAGGTGTTGAGGCGGCGGCGCTGCTTCGCGTTCATCTCATTGGCGCAGCGTTCCAGTTCGCGCTTGTAGTGGTCCACGTACAAGCCCAGCTCCTTGATGAACATGTGGGGCCGCTCCACACCGGCCAGCAGGTCCGTGCGCCCGTAGATGTGGTCCACCATGGTGCGCAGGGGCACCACCTTGCCGAAGTAGGCGGTGTTGGGCCCCGGGCAGATGGCCACCGCCTCCAGCTTGTGCGCCGGGGTAAGTCCGGCCTTCAACAGCGCACTGGCGCCCAACCCTTCGCACAGACAGTCCTTGTCGGTGACGGCCGCCTCCTCGCGGGCCAGCGCGATGGGGTCGGTGAGGGTGGCGCGCAGCTGCTGCAGCTTCAGGTGCTGGTATTGGCGCGAGGCCGTGCAGATGGGCCGTTCGGTGAACTCCGTGTTGCTGCTGAGGAACTCCTTGTAGCAAGGACTCCCCGGCCGTCCTTTGGCGATGCGCGCCTGACGCTGTTGTTCGGAGCTGCTCGGCCTGAAGTTATGGAAGGGCACGCCGAGCGGTGAGGCGTTGCTCAGGAAGAAGTCCTCTGGCCGGGCATGGGTGAGCTGCTGCAGCGTGGCATCGTCCACATTGGTGGCCTCGGGAACCAGCAGGAAGGGACTTCCCCAACCGGTGCCGTCCACCCGGTAGTATTCGCGCAGGAAACGGTCCTCGGCCGCCGTGCCAATGCCACCTTGCGCGGTGATACGCAGCGTGGGACGCTCGCGGAACTCTGCCTTACCCGCAGCTCGTAACACGCTGTTGCAGATCTGCCAGAGCTCATCAGCAAGTGCTTCCCTGTGCTGTGCAAAGTCCTTAAGGATAGGTCCCATCAGCAGGCCGTCGGTGGCGAAGGCATGACCGCCGCAGTTCAATCCCGATTCGATCCGGTACTCCGACACCCACACGCCCTTCTTCGCCAGCAGCCTTCCCTGTACTTGTGCGGAACGCAGGTCGCTCACCTTGAGGATGACCCGCTTGCGCAACTGTCCATCGGCATCGGGCAGGAAGTCGGCGAACTGCGCGATGTAGTTGTAGAGCCTGGGGTTGTAGCCTGCGCTGAGCACGATGCCGGAGCGGAGCGTGCTGTTGGCGAACCCGCGCAAAGCGGCCATGGCATCGCAGAACTCGTCCGGCAAGGGCATACCATCAGGTCCGTAGTTCGTGGGATCGATCTTGGCCATGATGTTCACATCGATCGAACCCGGTGTGATGCATGCGCGCAATGCCTCTTCCGCAGCCTTGCGCTCAGCCCCGGGCGCCATGGCCATCACCGCGCGGTAGCGCTCCTGCGCGGGAGAGCCGGGCGGCAACAGCTCGAAGTACAGCGCGCTCTCCGAACCGGGCGCGAACGGCGTGGCGCGCACGCGTTCGGTGTTCCGGTCCACCAGTCGCTGCTGCAGGTCCAGGTAGGCCGTGATGCGGCGTGCGCGATGGTCCGGTGATGGTTTGGGGATGGCCTCGAACAGCTCATCGTTTCGCACGGCATGATGCTGCCGCATCCGTTCGATGAGCTCGTCCTCGATGATGGAGACCACCGACGCGATGCCGAGATGGGCCACCTTCAACGGCGTGTCGATGGTGTAGCCCAGCCCCATGACGGGAATGTGGAAGGTGTGCGGCGTCCTGGATCCGGGGCGCCTGGTCAATGTCATGGCACGAAGGTTCGGCCCGATGCGGCCGCGAAGGCTGACGAGCATCATGCACGGCCATGAGCCGCTGTATTCACTTTGGTTCCATGTAAGCACGGATCATTCTCGGTAGTTCGTTGATCGCTTCGGCGCTGCTGTCCAGTTGCGCAGGCGGCACGGTGCATGAGCATCCGCAGAAGGGACCCGCGCATGCCGGCACGCCCGCCGCAGTTGACAGCGTGCGCTGGCAGGCCAATCCCGAGACCACCGAAGGCATCCGCGGCATGCAGGCGCTGGTGGATGGACTACCGGGGAACGGGTTGGGCGGTGCCCAGTTGCGCGATTCCCTCAACGCCCGCATGGCCATGATCTTCGATCGGTGCACCATGGACGGGGAGGCCCACGAGGCCTTGCATGCCTACCTGCTGCCGCTGATGGGCATGATCAAGCGACTTCCGGATGAGCCGAGCTCCGCGCATGTGGACAGTCTGCGGACACACCTGCGCCACTATGGGGAGGTGTTCCGGTGACCGCGTTACATGGCGCCCATTGATCTGGGGGCATCCAACGGACCAGCATGCTCTTCCCTTGGATCGCACGGGTGTGGCCATGACGCGGTTGCTTCAACCGCGCGTGATGTCAGCGCTAGCGGGCTCCGGGTTCTCCAGATAGTGCGCACCCACGCTCACGGGTTCACGCATGGCGGCTTCCGTCACGCTGCGGGCCACCACCAGCAGGTCACGCAGGTCCATCAGGCCGGGTGTCCAGCGCCGACGTTTCCAGATGGGTTCCACCTGACGTTCGATGCAGTTGATCACGCGCAGGGCGCTCTCCAGTCCTTTCGTGTGGCGGATGATCCCCACATGCATGGTCATGGCGTGCGTGAGCGCGGTCATCGCGCGGCCCACGTTCTCCACGGGCCGCTTTGCCAGCCGATGGTGCGGGATGGTCCGGGGGGCGGGGACGACCTGCTCGCAAGGCGTCTCCCACGTGGCCTCAGCTGCGCGCTTGGGGATCGCAAGCGCTTCGAGCAGGGAGTTCGAGGCCAGGCGGTCCGCCCCGTGCAGCCCACTGCCAGCGCATTCCCCCAGCGCGTACAGTCCTTGGATGGACGTGCGCCCGCGGTCGTCGGTGAGAAGGCCACCACACATGTAATGGGCCGCAGGCATCACCGGCAGCAGGTCGCGCCCGGGCAATAGACCGGCATCGCGGCATTGTTCGGCGATGCCGGGGAATGCGTGCGTGAAACGCTGGATGCCGATCGGGCCTGCGTCGAGCCACACGTGGTCCACGCCCGCCCGGACCATCGCGCGATGGATCGCGCGCGCCACCACGTGTCGCGGCGCCAGGTCGCCCATGGGGTGTACGCCGGCCATCAGGGGCTGCTTGTCGGCGCCCAACAGGCGTGCGCCCGCCCCACGCACTGCCTCGCTGATGAGGTTGGCGGTACCTCGCTTCCCGCTGAAAAGCGCGGTGGGGTGGAATTGCACGAAGGCCAGATCGCGTGTGCGCGCGCCGGCCCGGATGCCCATGGCGATGCCATCGCCCGTGGCGCCAGGCGGATTGGTGGTGTGCTCGTAGAGTTGCCCGGCGCCACCGGTGGCCAGCACCACGGCGTGAGCGAAGAACTCGGTGATGTCACCGGTGCGCAGGTCCACAGCGCGCACACCGATGCAACGGCGGCCGGTGCCTTCGCCTTCGGTGATCAGGTCGATGGCGCGCTGGACGGGGACCACCGAGATGGCCGCGGTCGCCTTCACACGTTGCTCCAGCACGCGCACGATCTCCACCCCGGTGCGGTCACGGTGGTGCACCACGCGGGCGGTGCTGTGGCCACCCTCGCGCGCCAGTTCAAGGGCGCCGTCGGGCTCCTTGTCGAAGTGGGCCCCCAGTCCGATGAGCCCGCGGATAATGGCAGGGCCTTCCTGTACCACCAGCTTCACCACCTCCGCATCATTGCGCCCGCCACCCACGGCCAGGGTGTCGCTCATATGGTCCGCGAACGAGTCCTCCCGGCGTATTACGGCGGCCACGCCACCCTGCGCTTGGTACGAGTTGCTCACCTGCACTGCGGCCTTCGAGAGCATGCGGATGCGTACGGGGCGCTTGCCGGCCTGATCGGCCAGCTGAGTGGCGTAGGCCATGCCCGCGATGCCGCCGCCCACCACGATCACATCAAGTGGCGTGCTCATCCCAGTTCGAGCATGCGGCGCAGGGCACGATGAGCGCGCAGGCGGACCTCTTCATCAAGCACGATCTCCGGCTGTTCGAGCAACAGCGCATCGCGCACCTTAGCCAAGGTGTTCTGCTTCATGTAGGGGCACTCGCTGCACGCGCATTCGTTGTCGGCGTAGGCGGGGGCAGGGATCAGGGTCTTGTGCGGCACGGCTGCGCGCATGTTGTACAGGATGCCGGCTTCCGTAGCCACGATGAAGGTTTTGCCCGTATCGCGCTTCACGAAGTCCAGCAATGAGCTGGTGCTGCCCACATGATCGGCCTCGGCGAGGATGTGCGATGGGCACTCGGGATGCGCGATGAGCTTGGCTTCGGGGTACTTGCCTTTGAGCAGCTTCAGCTTGTCGATGCTGATATTCACGTGCACCTCGCAGGTGCCGTCCCACAGCAGCATCCGGCGACCCGTCACGCGCTGCACGTAGGCACCCAAGTGCTTGTCCGGTGCGAATAGGATGGGGTGGTCCACAGGAATGCTGTTCACCACGCGCACCGCGTTGCTACTGGTGCAGATGATGTCGCTCATGGCCTTCACCTCCGCGCTGCAATTGATGTAGCTCACCACCACGTGGTCAGGATGGGCATTGACGAACGCGCGGAACTTTTCCGGTGGAGCGGAGTCGGCCAGGGAACAGCCAGCGGTCATGTCGGGTAGCAGCAACTTGCGCTGCGGGTTGAGGATCTTGGCTGTTTCGGCCATGAAGTGCACACCGCAGAAGAGGATGATCGGCGCGTCGGTGCGCTCTGCGGCTTGGGCGAGCGCGAGGCTGTCGCCGATGTGATCGGCTACTTGCTGGATATCGCCGGTCTGGTAGTAGTGGGCCAGGATCACGGCGTTCTTACGGCGCTTGAGGTCGAGGATCTCTTCGGCCAAGGCGTGTTGCGCCAAAGGGGATGACGGCGGACCATCCGCTCCGATCAACGTGCGGCTCACGGTCGGTTGCGGGAGCATCGTCATGGTTCGTTGGTATTAGGGTGAGCGGCGTCTTCACTGCGGAGGACCATCAACAAGCACGTGGCGATCACACCGAGCCCGGCGAACACGCCGATCCCGGCAATGGTGAAGGCCACCAGCGAGGGCTGCACGGGCTGCATCAGTTGCTGGTGATCGGTGATCCCCAAGGCGGTCGCCCTGTATCCCTTGATGAGGCCCGCCGTGATCAGGGCCAGCCAGAAGACCAGCAGGCTGCCCATCGCTGTGATGCGGCCCCGTTCGATCCAGCGCGCTGGTGAACCGTCTTCATCCACCCGCACCATCCAGGCGACGGACCCGAGCAGGATCATCGTGTTGATGCCGATGGTGGCCCCCATGGCGTGCGCCACGGTGATGTGCGTGCCGTGCGTGTAGCGGTTGATCGCCGGTATGGACATCAGCAGGGCCAGAAAGAGGTTGAGGAAGACCCAGAACTCCCCACCGATGAGGAAACGGTAGGTGGTGAGGTGCTTGTGCCGGCGGTGCTCGTCGAGCTTGCCCTTGAAGCCACGGATGATGTTGATGAGCAGGATCCATTCCGCCATGCTGATGCCATAAGCGACGTGACGGATCCAACCCGCCGTGGGCGCGTTGTAGAGGTGATGCCCCCAATTGAACATCAGGTTCGAGAGGCCGAGGAACCAGAAGAGGAATGCCCTGGGCCCGCGCGCGATGCCCTCGTCCCCTCCGATGCGTACCATCAGGTACAGGGCCGATCCGTAGATCATCTGGTTCCATGCGCCCACCATGGCACCGTTCGACTTCCACTGCACGGTGAGCTCGCGCATATAGGTATCGCGGAACCATGGGATCTGCCAGAGGTTCTGCTCGATGAACGTGATCAGGAAGAACACGATGCCGGTGGTCCACATCCATACATAGAGCGGGGGGGCCGCGGCCCGGCGCAGCCAGGCACGGAAATAGTCGGCCATGAGCAGGAGCCAGGCGATCAGCATCGGCACAGCGAGCAATGGAGGGAACTCCCAGTATTCACGGCCGCCGAAACACTTCAGGCCATATGCGATGAAGACCGCGATGAGGGTGCCTGTCCAGAGGAAGAGGAACGCACGATGCAGGAACGGGCGATCCGACAAAGGGAACACGTCATCCTTGTAGCGCAGTACGCCCGCTGTAGCACCGGTGATGATCCAGAAGAGGGCCGCGGACACGTGCGCAGGTCGCAGTTGCGTGAAGGGCAGCGCATCGCCGAGGGAAGGGGAGATGTAGGCGAACGCGGCCAGCACGCCAAGCACCAAGGCGAGCAGGAGCAGAATGAGCGCGAGCGCGATATGCCACCGGTGCGTCGGACTCATCGTGCTGGAATGTCAAACGTGCCGGTCCAGTGCACGGCACTATCGGGTACCCGGCTTCGGCCGGAAGCGTCCACCCACGCCAGGAAGGCGACCAAGGCGTCCAACTCTTCTTCGCTCAGTTCATGGGCCGGCATCCGGCCGGTGCCGTAGCGCACGAACGTGCGGATATGCGCTTCACCCTTGGCACTGTGCACGTTCGTGAGGTCAGGACCCATGTAGCCGCCCAGCCCATAGAGCTGATGGCAGGCCGCGCAGTTGCTGACCTGCCAGAGGCGCATGCCCTGCCGTACCTGTTCGCTGGCTGGAGCGCTTGCGCTCGTACCGCGATAAGCGAACCATGACCCGGCCACAAAGCATACGGACAGCGCGGCGAGCATGTAGCGCATCCACATGGTCCAAATAACGGACACGTATGTCCGCTATCGGGTGACCATCGTCAGCTCACCCGCACTTGCTCTGCCCGCAGCTCCTGCACTTCAAACAGCCCTCCTCGTAGTAGAGGCCGTCCGCATCGCCGCATTCGGGGCACTTGCGGCCCAGGGCCTGGGTGCCGTCGGGGATGTACCGGGCCAGCGCGCGCACCACGCCGTTCTTCCAGGTGTTCAGCGTGGCATCGTAGAGGCTGAGGTTCGCCACCACGTCCACCACCTGGGGCAGGGGCATGCCCTGGCGCAGCATGCCGCTGATCAGGATGGCGTAGTTCCAGAACTCGGGGTTGAAGGTGCGGCTGAGGCCCTGCACGGTCACCCGGTAGTCGTCCGCGTCGGCGTACTCCAGGTCGTAGATGTTCTTGCCGCGCTTGGCGTCCTTGCGCTTCACCACCCAGCCTTTGGTGACCCACCGGGGCAGTTCGAAACCGCCGTTCGCCTTGCCGGTGAAGATCTCGTAGGGTTTGCCGTCCAGCAGGCCCACCACGGCGATCCAGGGTTCCGTATCGTTGTTGAACCGAAGGACATCGGCCTCCAATCGTTCGGGGCGGGGGGTATGGTGGGGCAGGTCGACCCCATGGGTCGACGGTACAGTGCCTTTGGTATCCGTGTTTGCCACCAATACGCCGCTGCGGCTGCCATCCCGGTATACGGTGATGCCCTTCAGCCCATGGTGCCAGGCTTCCAGGTAGATGTTGCCCACGTCATCAACGGTCGCAGTGCTCGGTAGGTTGATGGTGCTGCTGATGCTGTGCGTGGTGTACTTCTGCACCACCGATTGCATGCGGATGCGTTTGCGCCGATCAATATCGTTGGCGGTGGCACCGTGGTAGGGGCTTTCGGCGGGATCGCTCTTGCCCGTGACCTGCATCCAGTCCAGCAAACGCGGATGGTGCACGGTGAACTCCTCCCACTGGTCGCCCAGGTCGTCGGTGAAGGTGACGGTGGCGTTGGGGTCGCCGGGCACCACCTTGCGGCGGCGCGTGTAGCCCAGCATGTACACGGGCTCGATGCCGCTGCTGGTGCGGGTGAGCAGGCTAAGGGTGCCGGTGGGCGCCACGGTGCTGAGGCTGATGTTGCGGCGGCCGTGGCGCATCATGCGGTCGTGTACCTCGGGCAACTCCTTTTCCAGCATGGCCGTGAACGCACTGGTCCGCTCCACGGCGGGTGCGAAGCCCTCGAAGGCGCCACGCTCGATGGCCATGTCGATGCTGCTGTCGAACTCCGCGCGGCACTTCGTCCTCAGGATGTCCTCGGCGGCGGTGATGGCGGCGTCACTGTCATACTTCAGGTTGAGGCTGGCAAGGGCATCGGCGAGGCCGGTGAAGCCCAGGCCCGTGCGACGGCCCTTCCGCCCGGTGTCACGCAGCAGCTCCCAGGTCTCGCGCTCGGTGCGCTTCAGCTCCTCGGGCTCGGGGTCGGCGTTCACCTTGGCGAGGATGTGGTCCACGGCCTCCAGCTCCAGGTCCACCAGGTCGTCCATCAGGCGCTGCGCTTCATAGGTGACCGCCGCGAAACGCTCGTGATCGAACCAGGCCTTGGGCGTGAAAGGCTCGTTGACGAAGCTGTAGAGGTTGATGGCGATCAGGCGGCAGCTGTCACCGCCCTGCATGGCGATCTCGCTGCAGGGGTTGGTGCTTTCGTTGCGGAACCCGGGGTAGACGCTGCTGGTGCTGTACAGGTGCTGGCGGTCCCAGAAGATCACGCCCGGCTCGGCCGTGGCGTGGGCGCAGGAGATGAGCGTGTTCCATAGCTGGCGCGCCTTCACCACCTTGGTCACGGTGGGTGCATTGCTGTCAATGGGCCAGCGCAGGGTGAAGTCGGCATCGGCCTCCACGGCCTTGAGGAACTCGTCGCTGACGCGCACGCTCACGTTGGCACCGGTCACTTTGGTGAGGTCCTGCTTGATGGTGATGAACTTCTCCACGTCCGGGTGAGCGATGTCCATGGTGAGCATCAGGGCGCCCCGCCTCCCCTGCTGCGCCACCTCGCGCGTGGTGTTGCTGAAGCGCTCCATGAAGCTCACGGCACCGGTGCTCGTGCGCGCGGCATTGCTCACCGGTGCTCCGGCCGGACGCAGGGTGCTGAGGTCGAAGCCCACACCGCAGCGGCGCTTGAAGAGCTGGGCAAGCTGTTGGTCGTTGCGGAAGATGCCGCCGTAGCTGTCCTGCGGCGAGGGGATCACCACGCAGTTGCTCAGGGAGGCCAGGCGGTAGGGATCGCCCAGGGAGGCCATCACGCTGCCCTGCGGCACCACGTCGCGGAAGCCGTCGAAAAGCTGGAAGATGCGCTCCTCATCCAGCGCCGCGCGCTCCTTTCCGTAGGCGGAGAGAAGCGCACGTTTCTCTGCGGGCAGCGGCGCGTAGCGTGCCTCGATGCGTGCGAACTCGCGGGCCATGCGCCGGTGCATGTCCGCCGGCGAGGCCTCCACCAGATGGCCGGCCGCATCGCGGAGGGCATACTTGTTCACCCAGGTGGTGGCCGCCAGCTCATCGCCTTGGAAGGCCGCTCGCGCGTTCGCCAAGGCCTCCTCGGGCGTGACAGGGGTGGCTTGTGCGGCAGTGAACACGGTACGGGATGCGCGGAGGGTGAGGGTATCGTTCATGGCATGTGATGAGGGCGCCAAAACTGCCGGGGCCGGCCGCCCGTCGAACTGATGCTCATCAGGACGGAGGGACCGATCATCAACACGGTTGTGAACGATCCAAGGTACGACCTCCACAAGCCGCTTGAAACGACATGAGCGCCCTCGCGGGCGCCCATGCCGACTTTCACCAACACACCTGTGGCAGGTGATGCCGATGCTCGTTCAACCCGGCAGCAGCACCTTGTCGATCACGTGGATGATGCCGTTGCTGGTGGGCACGCTGGCCACGACGGTGGCATCGTTGATCATGAGCTTGCCGTCCTTGTTGGTGATCTTGGCGTTCTTGAGGTTCACCATGTTCAGCACCTTGCCGTCGGTGAGCTGTTCGGGCTTGAGGACGCCCACCCACACATGGTACTCAAGAATGTCCTGAAGGTCGGCCTTTTTTTCGGGTTTCAACAGACCCTCGACCGTTCCGGCGGGCAGCGCCTCGAACGCGGCGTTCACCGGCGCGAACACGGTGAAAGGTCCGGCGTTGCTCAATACGTCGACGTATTCGGCCGCCTTCACCGCGGTCACCAGGGTCGTATGGTCCTTGGAGCCGACGGCCACGGCCACGATGTTCTTCTGCGATTGCTCATCCACCACGGTGGATTGACCACCATCCGCTGGTAAGGCCGCGTTGGAGGGTGGTGCGGCGCCTGGATCGGGCGCGGCGCAGGCGGCCAGCAGCACGGTGGTGACGAGCGCCAGCGCGTTCTTGGAAGGGATGGGGAGTCTCATGGTCGGTGTTTAGTGTCGGACAAACTTGTCCTGTTCATCGCGGACCTCCACTGACGGTTGACCGACCGGAAGGCTGATCCTTATCAGGGTATGATCAACGGCGCCGTCGCGCGGCCCAGGGTACCATCGCGCCGCTGCGGGTCCTGCATGACGGGCAGGCCGGTGCACGGGGGCGAGGTTACGCCGGCACGGCCGGGCAAGCGGACCTGGGGACGGCCTGCCCGGTGGAAGCGCGGCATGACCTCCACCCCTACCCGGCCGCCCATGAGGTGACGGACGCATGCCGGAACGGTCCTCGTCAAAGGTCCTTGCGTCGGAAGACGCGGAAGGCCATGAGGGTGGGCCAAGCGATCCAGGCGATCATGAGTCCGAGCGCCACGGCGGTCCCGGGACCGGAACCCAGCATCTGCTGATACACCGCACCACTGTATCCCATCATGGCGGCCAGGTCCACCCGGATCATGATGGCGATGCGGGCGAGGTCGATCGGGTTGAGGGCCGCGATGGGCAGCACCAGTGGTTCGATCGGTCGATCGCTGAAGGCGAAGAGCAAGGCCATCAGCAGGGCATCGTACAGCAGGACGAACCCGGCCCAGGCGACCAGGGCGACACCCACCCCCCGGGCCTTGTCGCGATGCACCAAGGCGATCAGTGTACCCAGGGCGGCGTGCACCCAGGCGAGCAGCACCACGGCGACCAGCAACACCATGGATGTGGATCCCGGCGCGTGGACGGTGAGCGGCAGGCCGAGGCCGAAGAGCAAGGCGACCAGCAGCGCCAACGCCATGGCCCCAATGCGCCCACCCAGGATGGCCCGGCGCCCGATGGGCTGTACGGCGAGCAGTTGCGTGAACTCGTGCGTGTCGTAGGTGTGGACCACCGTAAGGATGAGCGAGACCAGCGGCACCAGCGCCAGCATCACCTGCACGAGGCTGAGGAGAGCCTTCACCGGGTCCGCCTCCACAAGGAAGAGACCTTCGGCCACCGCAAGGATCAGTGCGGTGAAGGCGACCACCGAACGGTTGCGCGCCAGGTCCACCAGGGTGTAGTAGAGCACCTTGCCCATGGTCATACGGGATCGGCCAACAGCTTGGGCAGGGCGAGCGCGAGCCGGTCGGCACCGGTGCGCCGAAGCACATCGCTCAGGGGCAGCAGGAACCGCAGGTGCCCCTCCTGCAGGTAGGCGATGCGGTCGGCCAGGGCCTCCACCTCCTCCATGAGGTGCGAGGTGATGAGGACCGTGCCGCCGTCCGAGCGCAGCGCCGCGGCGCGGTCCAGCACCGTGCGCGCGCTCACCGGATCGAGCCCGGCGGTGGGCTCGTCCATCACCAGGATGCGCGGCCTCGACCGGAAGGCCAGGACGGCGCTCACCTTCTGCCTGGTACCTCCGGAAAGCGCGCCCAGGCGCTTGTCCAGCTGGGCAGCGAGCCCGAGTTCCTCCACCAGCCCGTCATCCGCGGACGCCGGGGAAAGGCCGCGCACATCGCGCATCATGTCGAGCAGCTGGCCGATGGTGAGCGATGGTGGGAACTGCGAGATCTGGGGCATGTAGCCGATGGACCGCCGATAGCCGGGGTCCGGTCCGATGACCTGGCCCTCCACCCGGATGCTGCCCGTGGTGGGACGCACCAGGCCGAGCAGGCACTTGATGAGCGTGGTCTTGCCCGATCCGTTGGGACCGATGACCATCACCACCTCGCCCCGGCGGAACGTGGCGTGCACATCGCGCAGCGCCCACAACGAGCGGTAGCGCTTGCCCACGCCGGAGAAGACGACGCTATCCATGGGGGGGGCGCATCAGGGGTCGGTCATCCTTCAGGTCCGCGGGGGAGAGCGAGGGCAGCACACGCTCGGCACGGTCGAGCAGCGCCACGAACAGGCTGCGCGAGAACACGATCGCGTAAGGAACCCGCTCCACCAGGAGGGCGAAGAAACCGACCGGGCGATGGGGCACGTCGCCGTGTCCGTCGCGGTCCAGGTCATAGCCGATGTGCCGGTCCCAGTAGTTGGCTTCGATGGTGTTCAGCTTCAGGTCGCCGTTGGTGGTCACGTCGAACGTGTTCCCCTGGAAGCTGTTTCCGGAGAAGGTGCAGGCCGTGGCATTGGCGAACAGCCGTAGCGCCCATCCGTTGGTGCGGAAGGTGTTGCCCTCCGCTTTGATGCGGTTGCAGCCATCCACCATCAGGCCCGTGGTGTTGTCCGTGAACGTATTGTCCGTGATCTCACCATCGTTGATCTCCTTCAGCAGGAGCCCATATGCGCTGCCTCCGCGGTTGTGCAGGAACCGGTTCCTGCGCATGCCGATGTGATGGCTGAACATCACCGCCACGCCGGCGCCGTTGTCCACGAACACGTTCCGCTCATAGCTGTCGCGGTGGCTGAACATGAAGTGGAGCCCATAACGTACGTTGCCCTGCGTGAGGTTGTCCTCGATGCGCGAATCGGTGACGAACTCGAAGTAGATGCCGTCGCGGTGGTCGCGGACCAGGTTGCGCCGGATGGTGGCCCGGCCGCACTTCCACAGGTGGATGCCGTTGCCCATACGGTCCTTTTCATCCGGAAGACCTTCGACGGAGTTGCCCTCCACCACAGCACCGCGCACATCGCTGAGGTAGATGGCGAAGAAGCAGCCGATGAAGCGGTTGGCCCTGATCACGGGCCGTTCCGATCCGTTCACCTTGACCGCGGCATTGTCATACAGGTTGCTGAACCTCGCACCGCGGAAGGTGAAGCCCTGGACCGTGACGTCCGGCGCCGTGATCACCAGTACATCGCCCACCCCTCCCCCGTCGATCTCCGCACCCGGCAGGCCCAGCAGGCACAGCGATCGATCGATGGTGATCGGACCTTCGCGCACCGCACCGGCCACCACGATGGTATCCCTGTCCTCCGCACGGGCGATGACGGCGGCCAGGCTGCCGTTCCCGGCGCGGAGCAGGTGCACACGCGCCACGGCCTGCCCCGTGAGCATCGCAAGCAGCGGGAGAAGGAGGGTGCGTGGGACCATGGACCTCATTCGGCCAGGCGACGGCGGGCGGTGGCCCAATCCCAAGGCTCGCCGCCGGAGGATGCGATGGCCGAATCTCGTTCGGCCGAGGAGGCGAAGGCGGCCACATCGCCGCGCATGGGGCTGCGGTAGGCGTCGCCGTGCGCGTAGTGGGCGGTCGTGGCCTCGATCAACCGGCCTGGGCGCACGATGTCCGTCACATACCAGGCCTTGACCTGGGCCTCTGCGATCGTACCTCCGGCCACATGCGGCACCATGCACTCCGGTCCGTCGAAGCTGTACTGACGCCCGCCCTTGGTGATCAATGCGGCGGCGAAGCGTGCGTCCACCACGTTCATGCGGCAGTGGGCGCACTCCACCCGCCCCAGGTCGATCGTGGGGCTTTTCGGAGCGCAGGCGGCGAAAAGGACAAGGACGAGTGAGGCCGTCGTTCGCATGGGTTCAAGCGCTGCGTACCGCGCGATGGGCCCGCCGCCATTCCACGACAAAGATGATCGTGGCCAGGGCGCTGCAGATGAAGAGGGCCCAGCCTCCCACATCAGGGGTGCTCCAGGCATCGAAGTTGAGCAGTTGCTTGTGGCCGATGAGCGGCGGCTGGTAGGCCATGCCCTCCACCTTGATCGCCGCACGGGGGTCCAGTTCGTGGCCGTACTTGTAGCCCCACACGTACATGTCCCACACCGCCCAGATGATGAACGCGGCGATGGCGAAAAGCCAGCTGAGCAGCACCCCGCGACGGCCCACCACGGCGGTGAACAGCCCCCAGGCGATGAGGAGGTAGAAGGCATAGCGCATGATGCCGAACTCGGGGAACATCTCATCCTTGATGTGCGCCATGCCGATGTAGTGGTTCAGCCCGTTGATCTTGTCGATGTCGCCGGCGAACCGGTCATGGAAGATCTGCAGGAACAGGCCCTCCGGGTACTGTGGCGCTATGAGGTCGATGCGCCAGATGGGCATCGCCAGGTTGAGGCCGAGGGCGAGTGCGGCCAGGGCCAGCAGCACGCGGGACAGGGGATGCAGGCGCATGGGGCGTGGCGAGAATGACGGCGCCACCCTTCCGGAGGCCGCGTCCATCGGCGGTGGAAGGGTGGCGCTCGTCATGGTGTTCCGGATCAGACCCCGGCGTCCACCGAGACCGTCTCACCCTTCAAGGGCACGGTGCTGTTGGCCGGCGACACGCGCACGTAGCCCTGCATCTCCTGGTGGAGCGCCGAGCAGAAATCCGTGCAGTACATCGGCCATACGCCCACACGCGTCGGCACCCACTTCAGGGTCTGGGTCTCCCCGGGCATGATGAGCAGCTCGGCATTGGCGGCGCCCTTGATGGCGAAGCCATGCGGCACGTCCCAATCCTGCTCCAGGTTCGTCACGTGGAAATACACCTCATCGCCGAGCTTCACTCCCTCGATGTTGTCCGGAGCGAAGTGCGAGCGGATGCTGGTCATCCACACATGAACCTCGTTGCCATTGCGCTCCACGCGGGCCTCCTTCTCGCCTTTTGCGACATAGGGATGCTGGTTCTCCTCGATCTTGAAGAACTTCACCTCGCGAGGCTTCACCAGATCGGCCGGGATGGCCTGCGCATAGTGCGGCTCACCCGTGGTGGGGAAGTCCAGCAGCAGCTCCATCTTGTCGCCGTCGATGCTGTAGAGCTGGGCGCTCTGGGTGAGCTCGGGGCCCGTGGGCAGGTAGCGGTCCTTGGTGATCTTGTTGTAGGCGATCACATACTTGCCCCACGGCTGTTTACTATCGCCACCGGGCACACAGAGGTGACCGATGCTGTAATAGGTGGGCACGCGGTCCACCACCTCCAGTTTCTCCACGTTCCACTTCACGATCTCGCTGCTGACGAAGAAGCTGGTGTAGGCATTGCCGTTGGCATCGAACTCGGTGTGCAGGGGCCCGAGGCCGGGCTTCTTCACCTCACCGTGCAGCACGCTCTCGTACTTCAGCACAGGAATGCCCGCGAAGTCGCCCTCCACCTCGTTCCCAGCGATGGCCTTCTGCATCTTCTCGAAGCTGAACACCGGGATCAATGCGGCCAGCTTGCCGCTGCCGACGATGTATTTGCCCGTGGGGTCCACATCACAACCGTGCGGGCTCTTGGGGCAGGGCATGAAGTAGAGCAGGCCCGGGTGCTCCTTGGGATCGAGCTGGAGCACGTCATCGATCACCGTGGTCTCACTGCTGTGCGTCTTGTCGTTCCACCAGTTGCTGTAGTGTTTGCCGGGCACGCGCTTGCCCTTGCCCTCCTTGGCCAACTGTTCGGCCATCTTCCAGTTCACGGCCATGATGAAGTCCTTGTCGCGCTGGCTGGCGTTCACCTCCAGCAGGCTGTAGGCCTGTTCGGTGTTGTAGCAGCTGAAGAAGAACCACCCCTCGCTCGGTCCCTTGCCCGCGTGGCTCAGGTCGAAGTCCACCGCGGGGGTCACGATCTGGAAGGCGATGCTCATCTTGCCGGTCTCCGGCTCAGGATGGATGAAGCTGACAGTGCCTTTGAACGTCTCCTTGTAGGAACTGATGGGCACATCGCGCTGGGCATCGTCCCCCATGGGCACGCTGAACCGGGTCCCGGCCACCACGTATTCGCTGTTGCCCGTGGTGAACGGCGAACTGTGGTTGCCCGCACTGTTCGGTATCTCGATGATGCTGTGGGTCCTGAACGTCCCCAGGTCGATCAGTGCGATGCGCGGTGTGTTGTTGCCATTGATGAAGCACCACTTTCCATCGGGTACACCGTTCGTTTGGGAGAGCTCGGGATGGTGGCTGTCATCCCATGGGATGAAGCCGTGGCTGGTCATGAGCATGCCCTTGGTCTCTTCGCTGTAGCCGTAACCGGTCTCCGGATCCACCGAGAACACGGGAACTTCACGCAATAGTCGACCGCTAGGAAGTCCATATACGGCGAGCTGTCCACTGAAGCCGCCGCTGACCATGTTGTAGAACTCATCGTGCGTGCCGGGCTTCACATAGACCTTGGAGGCCGCATCACCCGTCACCACGGTCTGCGTGGTGGTGGGGCGGCAGCCGGGCAGGGTATTGACCAGGACGAAGGCGAGCCCGGCGAGGGCCATCGTTCCTGTGGTGATCAACAAGGGACGTTTCATGGGAACTGGTTGTGGTGGGTGATCGATCAAAGGGTGCGCATGAACTCAAGGACCTGGCGGGCCTCGTCCATGCTCAGGTTCTGGTTGGGCATGCGCACGAGGCACTGCTCCAACTGCCGTTGCGCTTCAGGGTCCTCGGCCAGCATGGCATCGGTGTTCACGATCATGTTCATGATCCACTCGGGCTTGCGCCGGGTGGTGATACCCTTCCAGCCAGGCCCCACCACGCGGTTCTCGCCCATGCTGTGGCAGGCCTGGCACTTGACATCGTAGGTCGTCTTGCCTTTTTCCACCATACCGTTGTCGATGTCGCCCAAGGTGACATCCGCATCGGTCAGTAGCTTGGCCTTTCCGGAGCTGCTCGCGGCCTCCGAGGAAGAGGTCTCCTTCTCCAAGGTGGGTGCACCGGGAGGACCCGCATTGGCGGCATCACCACCTCCGCAGGCGGTCATCATGCAAAGTACCACCATCGCGGCGGCGGAAGAGGTCAGAAGATTGCTCATGGGTTCATCCGTTGTTTCGTTCCGGCAAAGCTCGCACTCATTACCAGTGCCGCCAAAGCTCATTGGACAAAGTTGTCCGCTACATGATATTGGTCAGCGGAATGGCTGATCTTCATCGCTCCCTTCGCCACACCGCTCATGGATAGCGCTCCCCGTTGGTACCGCATCGCCCTGGCCGACCTGCTCGTTGCGTCGTTGATCGGCTGTGTGCTCCGCGCCATCTACCTGGTGGAGATCCCCTTCGTGCGGTTCAAGCCGTTGCTGCATGCGCACTCGCACGTGGCGCTCCTGGGCTGGGTCTTCCTGGGCCTGATGGTCTTCCTGCTCGACGATGCGCCCGAGGCACGGACATGGCTACGACGGCGCGTGCTCCTGTGGACCACGCAGGCCACCGTGCTCGGCATGCTGTTCAGCTTCCCCGTTCAGGGCTATGGGCCGGTCTCCATCACGGCCTCGGCGTTGCACATGCTCACGAGCTACCTCCTGGTCCGTGAGGCCTGGAGCGCCACGCACAACTGGTCCGCTACAGGGAGCCGCACGCTGGCGCGGCTGGCGCTGGGCGGCTTCGTGCTGTCCAGCCTCGGGGTCTGGGCCATCGGCCCCGTGCTCGCGGCCGGGCTTTTCGGTACGGAGGTCTACTACTGGAGCATCCAATTCTTCCTGCACTTCCAGTTCAACGGCTGGGCCTGGTTCGCGGCATTGGCGCTGTGGTCGCGCTGGGCCGAGCAGCAGGGCTCGCCCACCCCGCTCGACCCGTTCACCGTGCGCCTCTGGGTGGTGTCCACGGTGTTGAGCTTCGCCCTCGCCATCGCCTGGAGCGAGCGGCACTGGAGCATCATCGGCGTCAACTCCGTGGCCGTGCTGCTGCAGCTCTGGGCCGGCTGGCGCACGGGCAACGCCGTCCATCGCGCCCAGGCCCTGCTGATGGACCGGGCCCCGCTGTGGGCCTGGCGGTGCGTCACCTATGC
>JAEUSW010000253.1 GCA_016788285.1 Flavobacteriales bacterium | reverse complement strand
GTAGTAGGCGAAGGCCAGGGGCTTGCTCTTCTCCTTGGTGAGGTACACGGTGCCGATGTTCACCAGGGCCGTCACCGTGCGCAGGGAATCCTGGTGGGCCTCCGCGACCCGAAGCGATTCCAGGTAGTAGTCCAGCGCAGCCTTGTCGTCCCCGCCGTTGAAGTGCACCGCGCCGAGGTTGTTCAGCATGTTCGACTCCCCGTTGCGGTCGTTGATGGACCGGAAGGTCTCCAGCGCGAGCTTCCACTCCACCAGGCAGTCCACCCAGTTCTCCTGGAAGTAGTGGCTCATGCCGATGGCCTTGTAGGCCCGGGCCAGCCCGCTGGTGTATCCGCTGCCCTGGGCCAGGTCGCGGGCCTCGGTGGCGAGCCGCCTCGCCTCCCCGGCGTCCGTGCGGTAGTACTGGGCGCTGAGTTCGAGCAGGGTCAGCACGCGCGAGGAATCGGGCCCGCCGGACCGCAGTACCGCCTTCAGGCTGTCGATCACCGGATCCTGGCCGAAGGCGGGCATGGAGCCGGCGAGCAGAAGGGCGCACAGCGCGGTCCGGAGCATGCGGCACAAGATAGGGGCCGAACAGGAAGGGCCGCCCGCCCATCTCCGGCGTTCGGCCCCTCCTCCGGCTGAACAGGTCACTCGATGATCACCCGGCGGGTCTCCACCTGTCCGTCGCGCACGATGTGGATGATGTAGATCCCATGACCGAAGGTGGAGAGGTCGATGCCGACCACGGTATCCGAGCTCCGCTCGACCCGCACGGGGCAGAGGGCCCCGAGGGCATTGTACACCTCGACCGCCATCGCATCGGCACCGCCATCGGGCAACTGCAGGAAGACCTGTCCCGAGGACGGGTTCGGATACACTCGCAGTTCAGCATCCTCCGGAGCCTCGTCCATCATGCCGCGTTGACCGGGTGCACTGCACACCACGTTCGAGTTGTTGGCGGGGATGGAACCCGTGGTGCCGTTGTTCTTGTTGCTCGTGATCTGCCAGGTGAGCGCCCCGCCCATGTACGGCACCGCGATCGGGGCGCTGGTCCCTGGCAGGAAGACCACCGGTTGCTGGCTCGCATCACGGGCCGAACCGCTGAAGGCATTGTTCGGCCCCACCGGGATGTACACCGGCGTGGCGTTGGGGTTCTCGTAGTTGAAGTAGGCGATGTGCGTATACCCCGCTCCGTTCGGAGCGCTCAGGACCTCGTAGCAGATGAAGTTCGGCTTCACCTGCTTGGTGCCGGGACCCGCCGGGTTCACATAGAGCGTGCTGTTCACGGTGGTGAACGTGTAGTTGGCCGCCGTGGCGTTCACGGTGATCTGGTACACGCCTGCCTGACCGGTGTAGTTCGGGCTGTAGCTGAAGGAGACCGCCGTGACCACGGAGGACGTCTGCCCGGCCAGGAAGCCTGTGTAGGTGACCGTATAGGTGGGCAGCGCCTGACCCTTGTTGATCACTCGGATGCCGGTACTGGCCGTGGCCGGGGCCTTCTGCACCACCAACGTGGCGCTCGCCGTGCCCTGGTAGTTCGGGCTGTTCACCGTCACCACCACCGCGTACGACCCGGCGTTCACCGGCACCGTGCTGCTTCCGTTGTACGTCACTGTGAAGGGCGTACCCACCGGGTTCACGCTCACGGACACCGGCCGCGGCCCCGCATTGTACACCTGCGAAAGCGCGCTGATGGCGATCTGCGCGGTGGCCTTCTGCACCACCAGGGTGGCGGACGCGGAACCGACGTGGTTCGGACCGGTGGCGCTCACGACCACGGGATAGGTGCCAGCGTTCACCGGAGGCGTGGTGCTGCCGTTGTAGGTGACCGTGAACGGCGCGTTCGCCGGCAGCGCCGATACGCTCACGGTCCGCGGCGTGCCGTTGAAGGTCTGGGTGAGCGAGCCCGGGGCGATCGTGAACTGGACCTGGACCGGCTGCACCACCAGCGTGGCGGTGGCCGAGCCCGCGTAGTTCGGGTCGTTCACCGCGATCTGCACGGTGTAGGTGCCGGCATTCACCGGAGGCGTGGCCGTGCCGTTGTACGTGACCGTGAACGGAACGCCGGCAGGCGTGGTGGCCACGCTCACCACGCGGGCTGACCCGTCATACACCTGCGTGAGGCTCGCCGGATCGATCGTGAACTGCACCGTATCGGGCAGGATGGTGAGCTGACCGGTCCCGTAGGTCACATTGAAGTTGTTCGTCAGGAAGGTGCCGGGCAGAATGAGGTGCGTGCCCACCGTGTTGCCGGTGATCAGGTTCACCGACCGCAGGACCACTTCACCGACGCTGTCGCCGGACAGGATGGCCACATCGCCGTCGCCCAGGATCACCAGGGTCTTCTCGTTGCTGTTGAGGGTGATGGTGTTCGAGTTCAGCACCCCGTTGCTGTTCACCAGGCTGCCGGAATTGGTCAGCGCGCTGGTGTTGGTGATGGTGCCGAGGGAGTCCAGCGTGTTCACCATCGCCACGCCCCGCACCAGGCTGTAGCCGTTCACCATGGCCACCCCGCGCACCAGGCGCGACGTGGAGTTGTTGATGGCGGTGGCCGCGGTGTACAGCTCCGCCGGATCGAGCAGGTCACCGTTCACCATGGCCACGCCGCGGGTGGTCCGCACGGCCTGGGAGATCATGAAGCTGAAGTTGCCCAGCAGCGAATCGGTGAGCAGCGGATCGCCATTGTTGTTCACCATGGCCACACCCCGCACCAGGGCGGTCCCGTTCACCATCGCCACACCGTGCGTGGACCGCACGGCGTTCTGGATCGCCAGACCGTCCCCCGGGGTCATGTTGAGCGCACCATTGCTGCCATCGCTGAACGTGTAGTTGAAGCCGATGCCCACGATGGAGTCGCCGTAGACGAACGTCGTGTCCCGCGGGGTGATGTGCAGCGCCGCCGGATCGATGGTGAGCAGGCCGCCCCGCACCACCACGTTGTAGCGCTGCAACAGCGAGATGTCCAGCGGGTCGGTGGCGGGCACGGCGCTGTTCGGGCTCAGGGGATCGGCGGCATCGGTGCTGATGCCCCAGAGGCCCACGTTGCTCTGCGCGTTGGCGATGGTGGTGAGGTCGATGTCGAGCACGCGGTCCACCTCGGCCTGCGTGAGCCCCGCGGCGGCCAGCGGCACGCTGTTGCTCACGCTT
>JAEUSW010000247.1 GCA_016788285.1 Flavobacteriales bacterium | reverse complement strand
GCGGCGTTGAGCTTGTCCACGCGCTCGCGGGCGGCCTTGTCGGCGTCGGCGTTGGCCTCGGCCTCCTTCTTCATCTTCTCGATCTCGTCCTTGCTGAGGCCGCTGCTGGCCTCGATGCGGATGCTCTGCTCCTTGCCCGTGGCCTTGTCCTTGGCGCTCACGTGCAGGATGCCGTTGGCATCGATGTCGAAGGTGACCTCGATCTGCGGCACGCCGCGCGGAGCGGGCGGGATGCCATCGAGGTGGAAGCGACCGATCGTGCGGTTGCCACCGGCCATCGGGCGTTCGCCCTGCAGCACGTGGATCTCCACGCTGGGCTGGCTGTCGCTGGCGGTGCTGAAGGTCTCGCTCTTCTTGGTGGGGATGGTCGTGTTGGATTCGATCAGGCGGGTCATCACGCCGCCCATCGTCTCGATGCCGAGGCTCAGCGGGGTCACGTCCAGCAGCAGCACGTCCTTCACATCGCCGGCCAGCACTCCGCCCTGGATGGCGGCGCCCACGGCCACCACCTCATCGGGGTTCACGCCCTTGCTGGGCTCCTTGCCGAAGAACTTCTTCACGGCGTCCTGGATGGCGGGGATGCGGGTGCTGCCGCCCACCAGGATCACCTCGTCGATGTCGCTGGTCTTGAGGCCGGCGTTCTTCAATGCGCTCTCGCACGGGGCGATGGTGCGCTTGATGAGGCTGTCGGCGAGCTGCTCGAACTTGGCCCGCGTGAGGCTGCGCACCAGGTGCTGCGGGATGCCGTCCACCGGCATGATGTAGGGCAGGTTGATCTCACTGCTCGTGGTGGAGCTGAGCTCGATCTTGGCCTTCTCGGCGGCCTCCTTCAGGCGCTGCAGGGCCATCGGGTCCTTGCGCAGGTCGATGTTGAACTGGCCCTTGAACTCCTCGGCCAGCCAGTCGATGATCACCTGGTCGAAGTCGTCGCCGCCCAGGTGGGTGTCGCCGTCGGTGCTCTTCACCTCGAACACGCCGTCGCCCAGCTCCAGCACGCTCACATCGTGCGTGCCGCCGCCGCAGTCGAACACCACGATCTTCTGGTCCTTGTGCTTCTTGTCCAGGCCGTAGGCGAGCGCTGCGGCCGTCGGTTCGTTGATGATGCGGCGCACCTTGAGGCCCGCGATCTCGCCGGCCTCCTTGGTGGCCTGGCGCTGGGCGTCGTTGAAGTAGGCCGGCACGGTGATCACCGCTTCGCTCACCGTGGTGCCGAGGTAGTCCTCCGCCGTCTTCTTCATCTTCTGCAGGATCATCGCGCTGATCTCCTGCGGGGTGTACTGGCGGTCGCCGATCTGCACGCGGGGCGTGTTGTTCGGGCCGCGTTCCACGGTGTAGGGCACGCGCGACGCCTCCTTGGAGCTCTCGTCGTACGAGTTGCCCATGAAGCGCTTGATGGAGAAGATGGTGTTGCGCGGGTTGGTGATCGCCTGGCGCTTGGCCGGGTCGCCCACCTTGCGCTCGCCGCCCTCCACGAAGGCCACCACACTGGGGGTGGTGCGCTTGCCCTCGCTGTTGGCGATCACCACGGGTTCGTTGCCCTCCATCACCGCCACACAGCTGTTGGTGGTGCCCAGGTCGATGCCGATGATCTTGCTCATGGTCGTTGGTTCGTTCGGGCCCGTTTGTCAATGCGCATGCCATGGCCGTTAGGCCTTGTAAAGCTGACAAGGTGGTGCCCGGGCCTGCGGGACCGGCCGGAAAGGACCTGACAGAAGGACAGATCGTCAGTCGCAGCCCAAGGGCGGACCATTGCCCTCGATGCAGAAGTTGAAGGGCGCCGTGTAGGGGCCCTCGACCAGTTGCACCAGGGAGGCATCGCCCAGCTTCACGCCGACGGCCGTTTGGAAGTGGCGTCCAGCGAACAGCCCGTAGCCATTGGTGATGTTGGTGTACTCGGGACGTTCCTCCACGATGCCGCTCACGGGCTGGGCCAGGGTGAGGTAGGTGGCGAACTCATCGCTGGCGGCGGCGAACAGGATGTCCAGCCCCCGGTAGATCCGCCGCGTGATGGACGGGTCGTTCTCCATCACATTGGCCATGTTCTGATAGAAGGCCTCGCCGCTGATGGCCACCTGCAGCTCCTCGCCACCGTTGAGCCCGTTCGTGCGCACCGAACCCAGGAAGACCGTGTACGATTCCTCGGTGAGCACGCCGGACCGGTCCTCCGCGTACCGCACGCGGTAGGTCACGTCGTAGCGGCGTGCGTCGCGACCGCTGCGGAAGTCCATGTCCACCGTGTTGTACTGGTTGCCCAGCATCAGGTTCAACTTGCTGTTGCTGTTGGTCTGCAGGAAGCCGGACTGATAGGCCGGTGGGTTCACGATCGGCGTCTGGGCGCTGACCTCATTGCCCCGCACCGTCATCCGCACCGCGTAGCTGTGCTCCGGGTCGAGCGTGGCGTCGAAGGAATAGACCTTGTGCAGGGGGGAGTTGAACACGCCCGGCTCCCGCGGCATCAACGTGTCGTTGAGCAGGTACTCCGTGTTGTTGTCCAGGTCCACCACGCGCGGAGCCACCTGGAAATCCGGGTCGTCGTACTCGGTGCTGTCGGGGATCTGCGCGTACACCAAGGCATCGCCCTCGCCGAGGAAGGCCTTGTTGATCTTCACGTAGTGGCGCGTCTCATCGCTCACCCCGTCGGAGGCCCGGGTGGACAGCACGCCGTACACCACGGTGATGTCCTTGTACGGTGCGCTCACCTCCAGTTCGGTGCTACAGGCGGCGAACATGGCGGGCAGAAGCAGGAGGGCGATGGTGCGGCGGGCCATGGGCGTGGAAGGGCGCCAAAGATAGATGGCGACCGCCAGCCAGGCGGTGATGAACGGGGACCGGACGCTCCGACCCATGCTTCGGCGCACCGGCGCTAGCTTTGACGCCCTCCGCCATCAGGTGGGGCCCTGGCCATGAGCGAACCGAAGGACGCCCGCCGCGTGACCACCCATGTGCTGCAGGAGATGAAGGCCCAGGGCCAGCCCATCGCCATGCTCACGGCCTATGACTTCAGCCTGGCCAGTCTGGTCGATGCCGCCGGCATCGATGTCATCCTCGTGGGCGACAGCGCCAGCAACGTGATGGCCGGGCATGAGACCACCCTGCCCATCACCCTGGACCAGATGATCTACCACGCGAGCAGCGTGGTGCGCGGCTGCCACCGCGCCCTCATCGTCGTGGACCTCCCGTTCGGCACCTACCAGGGCAACAGCAAGGGCGCCCTCAACAGTGCCATCCGCATCATGAAGGAGAGCGGTGCCCACGCCGTGAAGCTCGAGGGCGGCCGCGAGGTCATCGGCAGCATCGAACGCATCCTCACCGCCGGCATCCCGGTGATGGGCCACCTCGGCCTCACCCCGCAGAGCATCTACAAGTTCGGCACCTACGTGGTGCGCGCCAAGGAGGAGGCCGAGGCCCAGCGCCTTCGCGAGGACGCCAAACTGCTGGAGCAGGCCGGCTGCTTCGCCATCGTCCTGGAGAAGATCCCCGCGGCCCTGGCGGCCGAGGTGGCCCGCAGCGTGTCCATCCCTGTGATCGGTATCGGCGCGGGCGGCGGCGTGGACGGTCAGGTCCTGGTGCTCCACGACATGCTCGGCATCAACAAGGCCTTCAACCCCCGGTTCCTCCGGCGCTACGCCGACCTGCACGGTGTCATCACCGGTGCGGTGGGGCGCTACCTGAACGACGTCCGCTCGCGTGACTTCCCCAGCGCCGACGAGCAGTACTGAGGCCGGGCCGGTCGTGCTCTGGTCCGATGCATGGCTGCTGGCGGTGCACAAGCCCGCTGGAATGCCCGTACAGGCCGATCCCACCGGCGCCCCCGATCTGCTGAGCGCGGTGCGGGCATGGCACCCCGGGGAGGCCATCGGCTTGCCGCACCGCATCGACCGTCCCGTGAGCGGGGTGGTGCTCTTCGCCCGCACCGTCGAGGCGCTGCGGGGCCTCAACAGGCTCTTCCGCGAGCGGGCCGTGGAGAAGACCTACCTGGCCGTGGTCACCGGAACGGTGGACGGGGACCTGACGCTCGAGCACAGCATGCTGCACGACGCGAAGGCCCATCGGGCCCGGGTCGCGGACGGCGGCGTGCGCGTGTCGCTCGTGCTGCGCCCCGTGCTGCGCGGCGAGCGCTACACGCTGGTGGAGGTGCGGCCGCAGGGCGGGGCGTTCCACCAGATCCGCGCGCAGCTCGCCGCCGCCGGGCATCCCATCAAGGGCGATGTGAAGTACGGCGCCCGGCGCGGAGAGCGCGACCGGTCCATCGCCTTGCACGCCTGGTCGATCGCGATGCATCACCCCTTCACCGGCGAAGCCCTGCGGGTGGAGGCCCCGCTGCCCGACACCCTCACCTGGGCCCCGTGGCGCACTTTTCCCCTGGCCTGATCGTTCAGGGAGCGATGCGCCGAGCCGTCGTCGTCCTCGCCACCGTCCTCTCCGTCGCCCCGGCGCAGGCCCAGGAGCACCCGTTCCTCGCGGACTTCTCGGCCATCGTGCGCGAGGACCAGGTGCTGCTCGAGTGGACCATGGTGGCAGGCACCACCTGCGATGGCACCCAGGTGGAGCGCGCGGTGAACGGTGGCGACTGGCAGGTGGTGGGCGGCATCTCCGGGCTGTGCGGCGATGTGAACGCGCCGGTGGCCTACGACTGGACGGATGACGGGCCCCAGGAACTGAGCACGCTCGCGTACCGCCTGAAGCTGGGCGCGCAAGGCTATTCATCCACGCAGCAGGTCCGCTTCGAGCGCCTCACCCTTCGTGATCATCTGGCGTTCCCGTCACCGGCGGATGAACAGGTGGTCCTGCTGTTCCGCGAGGCTGGCACCGCCCAAGGGGTGCTGGACGTGTTCGATCGGACCGGACGGCCGGTGATGGCACCCCTGCAGGTGCGCGGGGAACGCGCGGAGCTGGATGTGCGCGCCTGGCCCGCCGGCATCCATCACTACCGCGCCACGTACGGTGGCCGTGTGCACGCCGGCCGGTTCACCGTGCAGCACTGAGTCCGGCGCATCGGGCTATCTTCAGCCCATGCGATCCCTCCTCCAGCTTGCCGCGGCCGTGGTCCTGTGCGCTACGCCGCCGGTGCTCCGCGCCCAGGTGCTCATCAGTGATTCGCTCCTGCTCACCTTCACGCAACAGGAGCTGATCGATACCGGCGTGGGCAACGCCATCAACGGCATCGAGGTGTACCGGTTGAGGTACTGGTCCACCGACGCGGAGGGCCAGCCCATCGTGGCCTCGGGCGCCATGATGGTGCCCACCGACGACAGCTGTTATCACTCGATCGCCTGCTACATGCACGGCACCATCCTGGAGAAGGAGGCGGTGCCCTCGCGCCTCAGCCAGGAGGCCTTGGTGGGGTACTACCTCAGCGGCATCGGCTTCGTGAGCGCCCTGCCCGATTACCTGGGGCTGGGTGATTCACCTGGTCTTCATCCTTACGTGCACGCGGCCACGGAGGCCAGCGCCTCCATCGACCTCCTGCGGGCCGTCCGGGAGTGGTGCGCTGCGCAGGGCGTGCTGCTCAACGGGCAGCTCTTCCTGGCCGGCTACAGCCAGGGCGGTCACGCGTGCATGGCCACCCACCGCGCCATCGAGCAGCAGTTCGCCAACGAGTTCACCGTGACGGCCAGCGCGCCGTGCTCGGGCCCCTACGACGTGAGCGGTGTGCAGGCCCAGGTGATGGTGGACACGGTGCCGTATCCCGCACCCTACTACCTGCCCTACGTGGTGCTGGCCTATGGGTCGGTGTACCCCGGCCTGTTCAACACGCCATCCGACGTGTTCAAGGCGCCGTGGGACACGTTGCTGCCGCCGCTGTTCGACGGCACGCACGGCAGCGGTGATGTGGACGCGGTGATGCCATCGGTGCCCAGCGCGGTGCTGCAGGACAGTGTGCTTCAGGCCTTCGCCACCGACCCCCAGCATCCCTTCCGGCTGGCGCTCGCGGACAACGACCTCTACGACTGGGTGCCGCAGGCGCCGGTGCGCATGCACTATTGCAACGCCGACGACCATGTGTTCGCAGGCAACACGCAGGTGGCGTTGCAGACCTTTCAGCTCGCGGGCGCGCAGCAGGTGAGCGCCGTGGACATGGGTGCGCTGGATCATGGGGCCTGTGCGTTCCCCGCGTTGCTCGCCGTGCGCGCCTGGATGATGGACCTGCAGGCCGAGTGCACCTGGAACGATGTGCCCGAACTGGCCGAACGCGACTGGCAGGTGATGCCGACCGCGACCACAGGGCCGCTGCACCTGGTGCATCCGTTCGGCGGGACCGTGCGGTGGACGGTGCGCGACCAGCGCGGTTCGGTGGTCGCCACAGGCGCCCTGGACGGTCCGGGCACGCTGGACGTTTCCGGCCTGTCCACCGGTCTCTACGTGCTTACGCTGGCCGATGCCCGCCGGAGCTCGGCGCACCGGTTCCTGCGCATGCCCTGAGCACGGCGCTCAACCGGGGTCCACGTCCACGATCAACCGCACGCGGCCTTCGGGCAGTTCATCCGGCAGGCGGTCCAGCGCCGCCCGTACCACCTGCTTCTCGCGGCCGTAGATACCGCGGGCCAGCTTCACCAGCACGTTGCGGATGTGCTGATCGCGCACCCACGCCACGGCCGGGGTCTCCGGCCCCAGCACCCGATCGCCCAGGTCGGGACGCAACAGGTCGACCAGGGTGCGTGCGGCCTGTTCCACGCGCTCCTCGGAGCGATGCTTCAGGGTGAAGCGCACCAGGCGTGAGAAGGGCGGGTATCCATGGGCCTGGCGATGCTCCAGTTCGCGGGCGTAGAACCCGTCGACGTCGTGGGTGAGCACGTGGCCGAGCACGGGATGGGCGACGTCGAACGCCTGGATGAGCACACGGCCCTGTACGCCACGCCGGCCGCTGCGGCCGGCCACCTGGCCCATCAGCTGGAAGGCGCGTTCGTGGGCGCGGAAGTCGGGGAACCGCAGCAGCCGGTCGGCGCTGAGGATGCCCACGGTGTTCACGCGCTCCATGTCCAGCCCCTTGGTCACCATCTGGGTGCCGACGAGCACATCGATGCGCCCTTCGGCGAAGTCGTGCATGAGCCGCTCCAGCGCGTGCTTGCCGCGAGCGGTGTCCTGGTCGAGACGCGCCACCCGCACGTCGGGCAGGGCCACCGCCAGCTCCTCCTCGATGCGCTCGGTGCCCAGGCCGATCATCTTCAGCCGGCGGCTGCCACAGGAGGGGCAGGCCGTGGGCGGCGGATAGCCGCGCCCGCAGTAATGACAGCGCAGTTCGTGGCTCCGTTTGTGGTAGGTGAGGCTCACATCACAATGCGCGCAGTTCGGCACATGCGCACACTGCTCGCATTGCCACACGGGAGCGTAGCCGCGCCGGTTCTGGAAGAGGATCACCTGGTCGCGCCGCTCCACCGTCCGTTGCACGGCTTCGAGCAGCTCCGGGGTGAAGTGCCCCTGCATGCGTTTGCGCTTGTAGGCCTCGCGCAGGTCGATCAGCTCAACGCTCGGTAGTACACTGTCGCCGAAGCGTTCGAGCAGCCGGGCATGGCCGTACTTGCCCTGCCGGGCGTTGTACAGCGTCTCCATGGAGGGCGTGGCGGATCCGAGCACCACGGGCGCCTCCATCAGTTCGCCGAGCACAACGGCCATGTCGCGGGCATTGTAGCGCGGCGAAGGGTCCTGTTGCTTGTAGGAGGGGTCGTGCTCCTCATCCACGATGATCAGCCGCAGGTGCCGGAAGGGCAGGAAGAGCGCCGAGCGGGCGCCCACCACGATGGGATGCGCATCCGGGTCGCGGAGGATGCCGCTCCACAGGTCGGCGCGCTGGCGGGCGGTGAGCCTGCTGTGGAACACGCTGACCCGATCGCCGAAGCGTGTGCGCAACCGCACGATGAGCTGGGTGGTGAGCGCGATCTCCGGCAGCAGGTACAACACCTGGCCGCCCTGGTCCACGGCGCGCTCGATGAGGTGGGCGTACACCTCGGTCTTGCCCGAACCGGTGACGCCCTGGAGCAGGCAGCAACGATGGTCCTTCAGGGCGGCGTCCATTTCCTCCAGGCAGAGGGCCTGGGCGGGCGAGAGGGTGGGGGAGCCGCTGCCCGGGCGTGCCGGCGGTCGGTCGGCCGGCCGTTCGGTGACGATGAACAGGCCCTTGCGCACCAGCTCCTCCACGTGCCTCCGTTCCGCACCGGCGGCCTTCAACAGCCGGGTCTCGGCCACTGGTCCGCCCCCGTTGTCCAGCCACCGGCCCAGCTCGATGCCCTTCATGAGCAGCGCCAATTGCCTGGGTGCCCGCGCGAGCCGGTCGAACCATGCGTGCAACGAGGCCTCATCAGCGGCTTCCGGGGTCAGCGCCACGTGGCGCACCAAGCGTTCCACGGGGCGCGACCGCAGCTCCTCCTCCAGCGCCACGGCGCCATCGTCGAGCAGCTGCTTCATCGCACGGAGGGGGTCCTTCACCTGAAGCAGTTCCCCCGCCTCGCCCAAGGTGATCGCCGGTCGCTGCTCGAGGGCATCCAAGAGCAGGGCCGCGCGCGGTGTGCGTGCCGCATGTTCGGCGGTGAGCGCCGTGGCCGTCACACGCGTTTCGCTGGTCAGCACCATCGGACCGGGCAGCGCGGCGAGCATCACCTCGCCCAGGGAGCACAGGTAGTGGTCGGCCAACCGCTGCCACAGCTGCAGATGCACCGGTTCGAGCAGCGGCGTGGCATCGAGCACGCTCAGCGCCGGACGAACGTTCCGTCCCTCGGGACGGACGTCGTGCACCCGCGTCACCAAGCCACCGTACAGCTTGCGCCCCGCCCCGAAGGGCACCACGATGCGCATGCCGGGCAACACCGGGCCGAGCTCATCCGTCAAGGCGTACGTGAACACACCCGGAACGGCCGCAGGCAGGATGACATCGGCGAAACGCGGCATGGGCGCACAAGTTTACCCACGAAGACGGGCCGTCGCCGAGCGATGCGCGGCACAGCGGATGGGCGTACCTTGCGGCTTCATGCGTGGCGTCCTCCTGCTGGTGATCCTGATGGCGCTGGGCCCGGCGAAGGCCCAGTTGGTGCTGAACAACACGCAGACCCCGGCCCAGCTGGTGCAGAACGTGCTGCTGGGCGGCGGTGTCACGGCGAGCAACATCACCTTCAATGGGCTTCCGGGCAATACGGTGTCCATCCAGGCCGGGGAGTTCAACAGTGCCAACGCCAACGTGGGCATTCCGGCCGGGGTGATCCTGGCCACGGGGGGCATTTCCAATGCGACGGGCCCGAACGGCTCCGGCAGTTCCTCCGTGCCCAACACAGGGCCCAACGTGCAGGACCCGGACCTCCTGCTGCTCGCTCAACAGAGCCAGCCCTCCATCCAGGACGTGAACGATTGTGCGGTCCTCGAGTTCGATTTCGTGCCCACCGGGGATTCACTGAAGTTCAACTTCGTGTTCGCCTCGGAGGAGTACCTCGAGTTCGTCAACAGCATCAACGACGCGTTCGGATTCTTCCTGAGCGGACCAGGCATCACCGGGCCGTTCAGCAACAATGCCATCAACATCGCCCTCATTCCGGGCACCTCGGACCCGGTGACCATCAATACCGTGAACGATGTGGTGAACCCGCAGTACTACGTGGTCAACGGCGATGGCACGAACGCACCGTACAACAGCAACCCGTTCTATGTGCAGTACGACGGGCTCACCGTGGTGATGCAGGCGTTGGCCGAGGTGATCTGCGGAGAGACGTACCACATCAAGCTCGTGGTGGGCGACGCGAACGACCAGGTGTGGGACAGCGCCGTGTTCCTGGAGGCCGGCAGCTTCCAGAGCAACCAGGTGGCGATCGTGGGCGAGGTGGTCTCCGGTGGCATCGACAGCCTCTTCTACGAGGGCTGCGGCACGGCATCGCTGTTCCTGGTGCGCGGCGGTCCGCTCGTGGACCCCGACACGGTGGACATCCTCATCGGCGGCACGGCCACGGAGGGCGCGGACTTCACCAATGTGCCCGACCAGGTGATCTTCCAGCCGGGCCAGGATTCGATCAACGTCCAGTTCAGCGCGATCCTCGATGCCATCGCCGAAGGCCAGGAGTCGATCATGCTGATGGTGATCAATGAGACCGCCTGCGGAGGTGACACGGTGTCGATGGTGATCCTGATCGAGGAAGCACCGGAGATCGATGTGGTCCTGAGCAACGATGTCACCATCCAATGCGTGGACAGCACCTTGCTCTCGGCCACCGTCACCGGAGGCTTCGGCAACTATGTCCTCGATTGGGATCAGGGCGTGCCCGACGGCCAGCTCGGCGGCTGGGTCGCGCCCACGCAGACCACCACCTACACGCTCACCGTCACCGACGATTGCGGCGTGGTGACCCAGACCGATCAGGTGACCGTGACCGTCCCCATCGTGCCGCCGCTGGTGGTGACGATCCAGAACGATGTGGTGGTGCTCTGTCCGGAAACACCCGTGCAGCTCACCGCGGCGGTGCAGGGCGGGACCCCCGGCTACTCCTATGCATGGAGCGGCGGGCTGGGCTCGGCACCGACCGTTCAAGTGGCACCGGCGACCACCGCCAGTTGGTCCGTCACCGTGACCGACCTGTGCGGCAGGGACACCACCGACCTGGTCACCGTCACCGTGGCCTACGACACCGTGCGGGTGAGCATCGCGCCGGACACGGTGATCTGCATCGGCGACACCGCGGTGCTGCGCGCACGGCCCGTGCTCGGTCTCGAGCCCTACACCTACCTCTGGGAGCCCGGTGGCACCGCGGACACCCTGGCGGCGCACCCGAACAGCAACACCATCTACACGCTCACGGTCACGGATGCGTGCGGCATCACGGCCACCGATCAGAGCGGCCTCGGCGTGAACGCACCGATGGCCTCCTTCGCCGTGGACGGCACCTATTGGGTCAATAACGCCCCCATCTACTTCATGGACCTCTCCCTGGGCGCCACGCAATGGTGGTGGGACTTCGGAGCGGCCGGCTTGGAGAGCCAGGTGAAGAACCCCGAGGTGATCTATCCCGAGCCGGGCCTGTACGAAGTACTGCTGGTGATCGCGGACACCTTGGGATGCAGGGACAGCACCGTTCGCACCCTCCTCGTGGACCCGGAGTTCCACCTGTACATCCCCAACAGCTTCACGCCCAACGGCGACGGGGTCAACGAGACCTTTCAGGCCATGGGCATGGGCGTCAAGGAATTCTGGATCCGTGTGCACGACCGTTGGGGCGCCACCCTGTTCGAGTCGAACGAGGTGGGCCAGCCCTGGGACGGGACCGTGAACGGCGCCGTTCTGCCCAGCGGGGTCTACGTCTATCGGTACCGGGTGAAGGCGATCGCCGGCGACGTCAAGGAGGGCTTCGGCCACATCACCTTGATGCGGTAGGCGCCGTCGGACCGGTATATCAATGTCCTTTGCTGGCACGGCCGTGGAGCAACGGTCGGTGGTGCACGCCGTGTCTTTCGGGGGAAGCCCCGGAACATGAGCACTCCAACCATTCGCCTCCTCACGACCGATCGAAGCCTGCTGGAGCTCTTGGACACCCCTTTGTGGAGGAAATACTACGCCCTGGTGCGTCGCCGGGTGCGCTATCCGCGCCATTACAAGCGGACCGGGAACCGTTATGGGATCCCCTACCTTTGGCCGATCAACCGGCCCTGATGCGCACACCCATCACCCTTCTTCTGTCGTTCGCTGCCCTGATGCTGCATGCGCAGGCGGGCAGTTCCTGCTCGAACGCCATCCCCGTCGCGCCCGGCACCCACATCGCACCCTTCGACAATGCCTGGTACGTGTACACGGCGCCGGCCACCGGTCAGTTCACGTTGAGCACGTGCGGCCTCAGTGATTGCGACACCAAGCTCTGGGCCTACACCTATTGCACCGGGCTCGTGACCAATGAGCAGGACCTGAACGCCCTGGGCTACAACGATGACGCCTGCGCCCTTCAGAGCACCGTGGTGCTCAACCTCAATGGAGGGCAGCAGGTGTACATCCGGGTGGGGGACTACCAGAACGCCTGTGCGGCGGACACCGTGGTGTGGAGCCTGAACGCCAACATACCGCCGCCGCCGCCCAGCTGTGCGGCCGGTGAGGTGGCCGTCCAGGTCAACATCGTTCCGGACGCCTACCCCAACGAAATGAGCTGGGACCTCCGGAACGGGAACGGCGCTGTGCTCGCCTCCGGCACGTCCAGCGGCGCAGCCGTATGCGTGGATACGGCGGAATGCCTGGTGTTCACCATGCACGACACCTACGGTGACGGCATCTTCGCTCCTGGCGGCTATTGGTTGTACTACGATGGGGCCTTGATCGCGCAGGGGGGCAACTTCGACTTCGTCGATCGCGTGGAATGGAACTGCCCGCCCGGATTCGGATGCCTGTCGCCTGACACGGTGGACCAAGGTCCGCACAGCACCGTAGGTTCCGAGACCTGGTACGTCTTCATCCCGGACAGCAACGGCGTGTACACCATCTCCACCTGCGGGACGAACACCTGCGACACCCGGATCTGGGTCTATGACCACTGCGTCGGGCTGCTGTGGGACGACACGAACATCGGCACCATCTACTACGACAACGATCAGGGTGGGTGCGGCCTCCAGGCGCAGGTCAATGCCCTGCTGCAGGCGGGGCTGACCTACTATGTCCGGATCGGGGACACCGACACCAGTTGTGCCGGCGGGTCGATCGACTGGTCGCTGGAGTATGCCGGTCCCATCGCCGGCTGCACGGACCCGGCCTCCTGCAACTACGACCCGCTCGCCTCGGTGGACGATGGCAGCTGCATCCCCTGGGGTGATCCGAACTGCCCGCTGGGGCCGGACCTCACCGTCCGGAGCGACGTGTTACAGAGCTCCATCTTCGCCCAGACGATGGTGGTGAACGCCAACGATTGTTACATCCAGGAGGGCTGCCTTGCCGGTTTCGGCACGCGTGAACTGGTGCGCTTCACCACGCACATCCAGAACATCGGCTTCACCGATTACTACATCGGCAACCCCGGTGCCAACCCGGACCAGTTCGAGTACGGTGCCTGCCACAACCACTGGCACTACGAGGGATACGCGGAGTACCTGCTGTACGACAGCGTCGGTCAGCAGATGGCCCAGGGCGTCAAGAACGGCTTCTGCGTGATGGACCTGGAGTGCAGCGGTGGCGGTTCGGCCCAGTACGGATGCAGCAACATGGGCATCAGCATGGGCTGCGGCGACATTTACAGCAGCGGCCTTTCCTGCCAGTGGATCGACATCACCGATGTGCCCGACGGACGGTACACCCTGGTGGTCCGGACCAACTGGGACAACAGCCCCGATGCCCTCGGCCGGTTCGAGATGGACATCAACAACAACTGGGGACAGGCCTGCATCCTGATCGAGCACAACCCCAATCTCGCGGTGTCCGTGCAGCAGAACTGCCCGTCGTATGTGGACTGCCTCGGGCAGATCTACGGCAGTGCACAGATCGATTGTGAAGGGGTGTGCGCCGGGGCCCGGCTCATCGGCGACCTGGATGTGGACGCCGACAACGATAGCATCGATGCGGCCGGGTACGTGGCCGGCATCCTCGATGCCTCCCTGACGGCCGCCCCGTGCACGGACGTCAATGACGACGGATCCCTCACCGTGGCCGACGCGGCCCTGATCGCCCACTGCCATCAGGCCCACCTGCTCGGCGACAGCAGCCTGATGGACACCCGGTGCAGCTTCCCGGTGCTCGACATGGTGAACATCTATGACTCGGTGACCTTCACCATCGGTGCGTTCGACCTCGGTGCGGGGTATCTGGACGTGCATGTGCGGAACCCGAACCGCGAGCTGGTGGGCTACGAGCTCCGCTTCAGCGGCATCACCATCACCGGCGTCGACAACCTGGCCGACCCATCGGACTTCCCCATCGTGCCCGCCTTCAACGGCACCACCGCCCATGTCATCGGTCTCTCGTACGTGGACAGTCTCTTCGACCGCCACAACGGGTTCACCCCGCTCTTCCGCGTCCACTTCGTGAACCCGGCCAACATGATCTGCATCGACCAGGTGGTGGACGTGATGAACGAGGACTACGCCGTGCCGCTCACCTTCCTGGTGGACGCCTGCGTGTTCAGCACCGCCATCGCCGCTTCGGAGGGGGATACCGGCCTCTCGGTGATGCCCGATCCGTTCGAGGATCACTTCGTGATGACCTACGCCCCCCGGACCGGCGAGCGGGTCATGCTCCTCCTGACGGATCTGCAGGGGCGTGTCGTCCGGCGGATCGAGGCACCGGCCACGGGCCAGCTCCGCGTGGATGGCCGCGATCTCGCCGCGGGCAGCTACCTCTACCGGTTGGAGGGAGCGCTGACCGCGACCGGACGTGTCGTGAAGCGCTGAGCCGAACCCTGCGCTGTTGATAAGTGCCTGAGCCCTTGGCGGCCGAGGGTGGGGTAGCCCTCTACTTTCGTCCCCGGTCCGCACCCGCGGACAGCCACTGACCATGCGTTCCCATCGACCCCATTTCGTCCTGACCATCGCCGGGACCATACTGCTGGCCGCTTGCGGCGGCGGTGGTGAAGGTCAAGGCTCCGATGCCGCGGCCAAGGACACCCTTGCCACCACCCCCTCCGATGGCGGTGGGGTGGTGAACGTGGGCGGCAAGCTCTTCAGCATCCCGTCCCCGGTGCAGACCGCCCTGCTGATCCGCAGCTCCGGCGCGGCCTACCAGCGCGACCTGCTCATGGACAAGAACAAGGCCGAAGCGTTGACCGGCCGGATGGGGCGTGCGCTGGCCGTGGGCATGTTCGGTTCCGACCTGGCCTATGCCACCATCCACAAGGACGGACAGACCGCCTTGGCCACCCTGCAGACCATCGAGAAACTGAGCGCCGCCCTGGAGATGGGCAATGCCTTCGACAAGGGCCTCGTGGACCGGTTCAAGCGGAACGTGAACACGCAGGACAGCCTCCTCCGGCTCAGCGGTGAGGCCTTCCGCGCCGCCGATCGCTATCTGAAGACGAATGAGCGGGGCGATGTGGCCTCCCTGGTGCTCGCCGGCGGGTGGATCGGTTCGTTGCACCTGGCACTTGCCCACGCCACGGGCGATGCCCAGGCCAAACTGGCGCCCCGCATCGCCGAACAACGCAAGGCCTTGGACGATCTCATCGCGCTGATCGAGGCCAACGACAAGGACCGGCAATGTGCCGCGTTGTGCGCCGACCTGAAGACCCTGAAGCAGGCCTTTGCCGGGCTCAAGAGCACCTACACCTTCGAGAAGCCGGTCACCGACGCCGCATCGCGCACCACCTTCATCAACAGCACCTCCACGGTGACCATCACACCGCAGGACCTGTCGGTCATCGCCGAACAGGTGTCCACGCTGCGCACCAAGTACCTGATCTGACCATGAGGACGACCATCGCCACGGCCGCCACCGTGATCGGCCTTTTCGCCACTGGAACGGCCACCGCGCAGTGCGACACCATCGCCGACCTCTGCGCCAAGCACATCACGGCGTCCTACATCCCCGATGGCCAGTTCTACCGGGCCCTCCTGCAGGGCGATGAACTGGCGGAGTTCTCCCTCACGCTCTTCGGCGGCACCACCTACCGTGTGGCGGCGTGCAGCGGGTTGGCCGACGGGAATCTGGTCTTCAGTGTCTTCGACCAGGAGCGGAACCTTCTCTTCACGAACAAGGAGCACGCGAACAGCCCGTATTGGGACCTGGTGGTGGCCAACACCCTGGATGTCACCATCGAGGCGCAGCTCGATCCGTCCAAGCTGGGCTCCGGCTGTGCCGTGATGCTCATCGGCTTCAAGCAGTAGGCGTCCCCGGTCCCCGGAACCCTTCGGACATCCCTCCCGTAAAGAGGGATGTTCCTTTTCCGGGCCTGCCCGGCGGACCCCCTCATGAGCGAGAAGATCCTCAACGCGCTGCTGCAACTGTTCGCGATCATCGCGCGGGCCGATGCGGCCGCCGGTACCGGTCGACCTGCCGGGCGACTGATGCTGGACCGGTTCCTGCGTCAGCAGTTCACCGCCGAACAGGTCGAGGAGCACCTCGCCCGGTTCGATGCCCATGTGGCCGCGTTCCACCATACCGGTGGGGAGAGCCGCTCCGGACGCAAGCGCATCTCGGTGAACTCCGTGCGTGTACTGCGCATCTGCGTGCAGGTGAACGAGGAGCTCACCCAGCGGCAGAAGTTCATCGTGCTCATGCACCTGCTGGAGTTCATCCACGCAGGAGGGGTGGCCGAGCAGGAGCAGGAGTTCGTCAACACCGTGGCGGAGACCTTCAACATCGGTCGGGAGGACTTCGAGCGCTGCCAGGCGTTCGTGGCCCAGGCCGCTGGCGAACGGGTCGATTCACCCCATTTGCTCTATGCCGATGCCGCCCTGGAGAACGGTCTCGCCCAGGCCCGCCATCTCCACGCCCATCTGGAAGGGGAGCTCCGGGTGCTGCATGTGCCCAACGTGAACCTGTACATGGTGCGCTACCTCGGTCAGGACCGGGTGCTGCTGAACGGGCAGCCGATGAACGGCCGCCACCACTATGTGCTCAGCAATGGCTCGTCGATCAGGCCCCCGCACGGCCGGCCGATCTACTACAGCGACATCCTGGGCAGCTTCATGAAGGGGCGCCAGCGCGACGGGCTTGTGTTCAAGGCCGAGCGGATCACCTACGCCTTCCCCAATGGCCGCCTTGGGCTCCATGAGCTTGACCTGGCCGAGACCAGCGGGAAGCTGGTCGGCATCATGGGCGGCAGCGGCAGTGGGAAGAGCACCCTGCTCAATGTGCTGAACGGGAACCTCAGGCCCACCACCGGCCATGTCACCATCAACGGGGTGGACGTGCACCGCGAGGCCGGGCGCATCCGCGGTGTCATCGGGCACGTGAGCCAGGACGACCTGCTCATCGAGGAGCTCTCGGTGTACCAGAACCTCTTCTACAACGCCAAGCTCTGCTTCGGCGACCTCACCGATGCACAGATCGGCGACCGCGTGCTGAAGCTCCTGCAACAGCTCGGCCTCTACGATACGAAGGACCTGAAGGTCGGCTCGCCCTTGGAAAAGACGATCAGCGGCGGCCAGCGGAAGCGCCTCAACATCGCCCTGGAGCTGATCCGCGAGCCCAGTGTGCTGTTCGTGGACGAGCCCACCAGCGGCCTCAGTTCGCGCGACTCGGAGAACATCATGGACCTGCTCAAGGAGCTCGCGCTCCGCGGACGCATCGTCTTCGTGGTGATCCACCAACCGAGCTCGGACATCTTCAAGCTGTTCGACCGGTTGCTCCTCATCGATCAGGAAGGCTACCCGGTGTACTACGGCGATCCCGTGGAGTCCGTGGTGTACTTCAAGCGCGTCACCGGCCAGGTGAACAGCGAGGTGGGCCAGTGCAGGGCCTGTGGCAACGTGAACCCCGAGCAGATCTTCAACATCCTGGAGGCCAAGCTGGTGGACGAGTACGGCATGGAGACCGATCAACGCCGCATCAGCCCGGAGGCCTGGAACGAGGTGTTCAAGGCCCAGATGGAGGGGCGCATGGCCCAGGTGCCCGAGGTACGCAGCGTGCCCCGGAGCACGTTCAAGGCGCCGGGCTGGCTCGTCCAGCTCAAGGTCTTCTTCACGCGGGACATCCTCGCCAAGCTGGCCAATCGTCAGTACGTGCTGATCAACCTGCTGGAGGCCCCGGTGCTCGCCTTCGTCATGGCCTTCTTCCTGCGCTACCACGGTGCGGGCGAGGAGGGCGCCACCTACATCTACCGCGCCAACGACAACATCCCGCAGTACCTGTTCATCGCCGTCATCGTCTCCCTGTTCCTCGGGCTCACCGTGGCCGCCGAGGAGATCATCCGCGACCGGAAGATCCTGCAGCGCGAGAAGTTCCTGGCCTTGAACCGCAACAGCTACCTGTTGAGCAAGATCGCCATCCTCTTCCTCATCTCCGCGATCCAGTCGCTGCTGTTCGTGGTGGTGGGCGACCGGGTGCTCGGGATCCAGGACATGGCCTTCGTGCACTGGGCGCTCCTGTTCAGCACCAGTTGTTTCGCCAATGTCCTTGGCCTCAACGTCAGCGCCAGCTTCAACAGTGCCAAGGTGATCTACATCGTGATCCCGGTGCTGATCATCCCGCAGCTGCTCTTCTCGGGGATCATCGTGCGCTTCGACAAGCTGCATCCCTGGTTCTCGTCCCAGCAGGGTGTCCCCTGGATCGGCAACGTGATGGCCAGTCGCTGGGCCTACGAGGGGCTCGCGGTCACCCAGTTCGTCGACAATGCCTATGAGCGGCGGTTCTATGCGCTGGACCAGCGCATGAAGACCGCCAATTGGAAGAAGGACCTGTGGGTGCGCGAACTGCAGCACCGGGTGACGAACCTGCGCGGGGTGGAGACCGATCCCGCCAAGCTGACCCAACGGGGGCGCGATCTGGAGCTCCTCCGCAACGAGCTGCAGGCCGAGGCCGGCCGGATCAGCGGTCTGGTGGTGCCGGACCTCCGGATGACGCCGGAGGGGCATGTGGACGAGACCGCCCTCAATGCCGTGGACGGCCTGCTGAACGACCTCACGGTCCACTACCGCCGCATGTACAAGGAGGCCGAACTGGCCAAGGAACAGCTCATCGCCAGGCTCACCGATGGGCCCGAGGCCCGTGTGCGCTACTTCGCCCTGTTGGACGCGCACCGCAACGAAAGCCTGGCCGAGTTCGTCACCAACAAGAACGATGTGAACGTCATCGCCGTCGATCGTGGAGCCCTCGTGCGCAAGAGCGATCCCATCTACCTCGAGGCGCAAGGCAAGGGCTTCTTCGGAGCGCACTTCTATGCGCCGGCGAAGTGGCTCGGCGGGATCCGTATCCCGACGTTCTGGGCCAACATGATCGTGTTGTGGCTGATGTCCCTGGCCTTCGCCATCGCGCTCCGGGCGGAGGTCTTCCCCTCGATCGTGCAGCGGCTATCCAGCCGGTCCAGCGGCACCTAGGCGCCCTCCTGGTCCTTCACAAGGATCATCCGGAAGGGGATGTTGATGATGGCCTGGTAGTCCTCGCCGGCCTCCAGCATATCCTCGTCATCCTCTTCGTAGTGCCAATGCACCGCGAGCTCATTGCCCTGGGTGCGGATCGCCTCCAGCTTCTTGAAGAGGTCCAGGATGCACTTGCTGCTGCTGGTGTTGAAGTACTCCAGTTGCACATGCACCACCGTGGATGGCCGTGGCGCACGGGCATACTTATCCACCCAGGCGATCAAGGGCTTGTAGTAATCGATGGAGTTTTCGGGGATCGAGCGCCCCTTCAGCTCCAGACGGCCCTGGTCGGCATCGAAGTGGATCGAGGGGGTCTTGGCCGTGCCTTCGTAGATCAGCGGTTCCATGGTGCTTCGCGTGCTGGTTCGATCCCGGAGGAGCATCCACCGGCCCTTGCCGGCGCTGCGCGCGTGGAGCGCGCGCTCTCCCGCAAAACAAGGCCCGCTGGACGTGGTGCTTGTCCGCCTCGCCGGGGAGTTATTCACGGGATTATCAACCCGAACCGGGTGTCCGCCACGGTCAGGTCGGCGCGGGCGTCGCAACCACTGCCATGGTCCAGCGTCCGTTCGCGCTCATCGCTCTGCACGAAGGTCAGCACGCCGCCCCTGACCCACTTGCAGCCCGTGGCGACCTCCAGGACGGTGCTCGTCGTGGCCGTGTAGGCGGTACCGTAGCGGTCCTGGCCGATCACCTCGACGGTCACCGAGTACACATCGTCACCCGGAACGTCATCGATGGTGCCGGAGATCAGTTCATGGTCCAGGCGTCCACGATAGCGCCGGCTCCAGGCCCCCTGGCGCCAGATCGCGCTGCTGTCCACCAGGACCCGGTGCCGGCCATCGCTCAGGGGGCTCACCGAGGCCCCGAACCGGATCCTGAAGCCGGCGCATTCCAGGCCGGGGGTGTGGAACGCGCTCAGGCGGGCGCGGCCGTCGCCTTCCAGGCTGTCGTACCGAAGGACGAGCGGGCCGGTGCGACCCCGCCCGGCGGCGTCCAGGCATCCGCCTTCGCTGAACCGCAGATGAAGCGTCACCGGTCCGTTCGCAGGGAACATGGCCGTATCGCCCAGCACGCTGTCCACGCTGAGGCAGAACGATGCGCTGTCGGGCGCCCAAAGGCCGGGGCCGATCCGAAGGGCCTGCGCCAGCGGGTAAAGCGGGGCGATGAGGTTCTCGGCATGCGCATGGTCGACCATCGTGTTGGCCTCCTCGCTGCCCAGGTCGTCCTCCTTCTTGCATGCCGCCAGCAGCACCAAGGCGGCGAGCACGGCTCCGGTCGGGGACTTCATACCGCGAAGGTAGGGCCCGCCGCTGGGCGGGCGTGGTGTACTTTCGGGCCCCGATCATCGAATGGCCTGGTACCGCACTTGGTTCGGCACGCCCTACTACAAGCTGCTCTACGGCCATCGCGATGAGGATGACGCGGAGGCCTGGGTGAGCACCATCCTGCGACGGTGTGAGGCCGGACCCGGGACCACCGTGCTGGACCTGGCCTGCGGTCGGGGCCGGCATGCCCGATGGTTCGCCAAGGCCGGATGCAACGTGACCGGCATCGACCTTTCCGCGGAGAGCATCGCGGAGGCGCGCCATGAAGTGCCTTCCGCCCGCTTCGCGGTGCATGATATCCGCGTACCGTTCGCCTCGTCGGCGTTCGACCTGGTGGTGTGCCTGTTCACCAGCCTGGGCTATTTCGAGGACGAGGATGATGACCGGAAAGCCCTGGCGGCGGCGTTCGCCGCCGCGCGCCCTGGAGGTCGCTTCGTGCTCGACTTCATGAACAGCGTTCGTGTGCTGAAGGAGCTGGTGCCCATGGAGTGCGTCCAGGCCGGTGGGGTCCGCTTCACCATCGCGCGTACCTCCGAGGACGGTATGGTCGTGAAGCGCATCCTGGCCGAGGACGACAGCGGTCGCCATCACTTCGAGGAACGCGTGTCGGCCCTGGCCCCTGAGCGCCTTGTACAGCTGGTGCGCGAGGCCGGCTTCGACGTGCTGGACAGCACCGACGGCCCCGAGCCTGCGCCGTTCGATCCGATCCGCTCCCAGCGGTTGGTGATCTGGGCGCAACGACCAACGGCATGAACCTCTCCGCCACCCTCGCCCTCTTCCTGCTGCTGCCGCTGGCCGCGGGCGCCATCGTGCAGTTCAGCAGACCGGGGGCGAACGCCCTTCGGCTGCTGCTCGCCTTCAGCGGTTCGTTCCTGTTGAGCGTCGCGCTCACCCACATGATGCCCGAGCTCTATGAAGCGGCCGGTGAAGGCATCGGACCCTGGCTGTTGGGCGGTTTCATGCTGCAGGTCGTGCTCGAGTTCTTCAGCCACGGCATCGAGCACGGTCACATGCACACCTCGCCAGGACGGGCGCTCCCACTGCTCACCTTGCTGAGCCTGTGCCTGCACTCCTTCACCGAGGGCATGCCCTTCGCCGATGCCCGCGTGCACGGCGACCTGCCCTTCCTGCTCGGTGTCCTGCTCCACAAACTGCCCATGGCCATCGCGCTGGCCACCGTGCTCCAGCGTTCCCAGGTGCCCATCCTTCGCAGCTGGGCCATGATCACGGTCTTCGCCCTGGCCGCTCCCGCAGGCATCCTGGTGGGCTACCTCGGCGGTGGAAGCCTGGGGGAGGAGTTCCTTCATCGGGCCCTGGCCGTGGCCATCGGCATGCTGCTCCACATCGGCACCACCATCATCTTCGAGACCACGCCCGAGCACCGGTTCAACCTGCAACGCTTCGCCGCCGTGCTCCTCGGTGCCGCCCTGGCGCTCTGGATGGTCCACTGATCTTTTTCCAGGCCTACATACCACGGCGGATCGTCCCGCGTTCATAACTTTGAGCTGCAAAGTACTTTGAGGATGACCCAGAACGAGCATCACCAGGACCTGGCCCACATCCGCGGGCTGATGGAGCGGAGCACGCGTTTCCTGTCCCTGAGCGGGCTGAGCGGTGTGTGCGCCGGCGTAGTGGCGCTGATGGGCGCACTGCTCGCGCGAGAGCGCTACGATGCCCTCCTGCTCGGTGCCGCCCCGGCACGATCGCGTTCCTTGGACGGGGACCTTGATGCCTACGCGGGGCCGGACGTGATGGACGCCGCCTGGGACCTGGTGCCCCTGGCATTGCTGGTGCTGCTGCTGGCCCTCGCCGGAGCGGCCTGGTTCACCTGGAGACGGGCCCGCCGGATGGGTCAGCGGCTCTGGGACCCTTCCGCGAAACGGCTCGCTTGGAACCTCGCCGTGCCCCTGGTGGCGGGCGGTCTTTTCTGCCTCGCCATGCTCGGGCACGGGCACGTGGCCCTGGTGGCACCGGCCACGTTGGTGTTCTACGGACTTGCGTTGCTCAATGCCTCCAAGTACACCTTGGACGAGATCCGCTGGCTCGGGCTCAGCGAGGTGGTGCTCGGTCTGATCTCCACCGTCTGGGTGGGGGCCGGGCTCCTCTTCTGGGCCTTGGGCTTCGGGGTGCTGCACATCCTCTATGGGGGCCTCATGTGGCTCCGCTACGAATCACCCGGAAAGGACGCCGCATGATCGCGGGGCTCAATAAAGCGTTCGAAAGCCGCGTTCGCCTCGGGATCATGGCGGTGCTCGTGGTGAACGATTGGGTGGACCATGCGGTGCTGAAAGACCTGCTGCAGGTGACCGACGGCAACCTGGCCAGCCATTTGGCCGCCCTGGACGCCGTGAAGTACGTGCAGGTGCGGAAGCGCTTCGTGGGCAAGCGCCCCAACACCAGCTACAAGGCCACGCCGGCGGGCGCCAAGGCGTTCCGCGCGCACCTCGACGCCATTGACCAACTGCTCAACAAGGACCTCCGCCAATGAACGCTCCCTCTGCCCAGCGCATCGACCTCCGCACCGCCCTCAGCGTGCTCGGTCTCGCCTTCGTCTTCGACCGGCTGTTCTGGCGGCAGGACATCGGGCTCGATCTGGCCCTTTTCACCGTGGTGGCGATGGGGGGCGCCCTGGCCTTGCGCCGCTCCGCCTCGGTTCCGGCGCGCTGGGTGCTCGGTGGGCTCATGATCTGTGCCACCATGGTGGTGGTGAACGGCAGTGTGATCGCGGTGGTGGGCACCGTGGCGTGCCTGGCGGTGGGCGCCGTGCTCCTGTTGGAACCGGCCCAGCGCAACCTGCCCGTGGCGTTGGTGGCCGCGATGTTCAACGCGCTCTTCGCGCCCATCGGTGTGGCCGGTGCGCTCAACACCGGACTGACGCGCCTTCCGGCCACGCGCACCGGCTGGCGTTGGACCCGCCTGGCGCTGATCCCCCTGGCGGTGCTGCTGGTGTACATCTTCATCTATCGTGCCGCGAACCCGCGCTTCGAGGCGCTCACGGCGGGTTTCATGGACGGCCTCATCGACCTCCTGGGCGACCTGCTCGGTGAGCTGGTCACTCCCCATGTGCTCTTCATCGGCTTCGCCCTGCTGGTGAGCGTCGCGCTGCTCCATCGTTCCGCCCCGCACCTGTTCGCAGGAGCGGCCTGGCCGTTGAACGAGACACTGACGCGCATCCGCAGGAGGCGTCCGCACTGGCTCGCCCCGCTGGCCATGGGCGCGCTCGACCGCGAACGTCGCATGGGCGTGATGCTGCTGGTGCTGGTGAACGCCCTCCTGCTGGTGGTGAACCTCATCGACATCGCCTGGGTGTGGGCCGGATTCACCGTGGAGGAAGGGTTCGACCTGAAGCAGTTCGTGCATGAGGGCACCTGGCTGCTCATCCTGAGCATCCTGCTCAGCATGGCCATCCTGCTTCACCTCTTCCGCGGCAACCTCAACTTCCACCCGAAGCAGAGCACCTTGCGCATGCTCGCCACCGCCTGGATCGCCCAGAACTTCATCCTCGGCGTTTCGGTCTTCCTGCGGAACTACCACTACATCCACTTCCACGGCCTGGCCTACAAGCGCATCGGCGTCATCGTGTTCCTCGCCTTGATGCTGGTGGGCCTCGTGACCCTGTACCTGAAGGTCCGCGGGCAGCGGACCCTGGTCTACCTCCTGCGCGTGAACGGATGGGCGGCCTTCGTCGCGCTCGTGGGCCTTTCCACGGTCAACTGGGACGGTGTCATCGTGCGCTTCAACCTGGCGCACTGGAACCAGGGCGAGATCGACGTCGACAACTACCTCGCCATGAGCGACAAGGTGCTGCCCCTGTTGTACGCCGACCTGCCCAAGGTAGAGGCCCAGATGGCCAAGCACCGCGGCAACCGTGTGCGTTGGGTGGAGCACCTCGATCCGCAAGGGTTCCGCGCGGACCTTGATCGAAAGCGGGAACGGTTCATTCGTCGCTACCTCAAGCAGGATTGGCGCAGCTGGACCCTGGCCGACCAGCGAACGTTCGAGGCCTTGGAGGCGCGACACCTGGCCACGGCGGTGCCCCGTGAGGAGCGGGCGCGACGTGCGCCTGCGGATGCCGCATCGGAAGCTGTTGCGGCCAGGACGGCCGAAACGCTCGCCACCATGGCCGACGAGGGCGCATCGAACGCGGTGGTGGAGGCCGAAGCGCACTGAGCCATGAAGGTGAAGATGATCCTGCCGGCCCTGGCCGAAGCGGAGAGCCCCTTCTGGAGGCCCATCAAGTATTCGCTGTTCCCGCCGCTGGGGCTGGCCACGCTTGCGGCCTACCTGGACCCGGACGACGAGGTGGACCTGCAGGACCAGCACGTGGAGCGTCTGCGCCTCGATGATGAGCCGGAACTGGTCGTCATCCAGGTGTACATCACCAATGCCTACCGGGCCTATGCCATCGCCGATCACTACCGGGCGAAGGGGGCTCATGTGTGCCTGGGCGGGCTGCATGTCACCTCCATGCCGGAGGAGGCCGCCGTGCATGCGGACAGCATCTTCCTGGGCCCCGGGGAGCACACCTTCCCCGCGTTCCTGCAGGACTTCCGGCTGGGCCGGCCGAAGCCGCGTTACGAGAGCGCGGTGCGGACCCTGGAAGGGGTCCCGCCCGTCCGCCGCGACCTCATCAAGCGCGACCGCTACCTGGTCCCCAACTCCATCGTGGTGTCGCGCGGCTGTCCGCACCACTGCGACTTCTGCTACAAGGATGCCTTCTTCAGCGGGGGCAGGGGCTTCTACACGCAGGCCGTGGACTCGGCCCTGGCCGAGATCGATCGCCTTCCCGGACGGCACCTGTACTTCCTGGACGACCACCTGCTGGGGAACGCGCGGTTCGCCGCGGAACTGTTCGAGGGCATGAAGGGCATGGACCGGGTGTGGCAGGCCGCCGGCACCGTGGACTCGGTACTGCGCGGCGACCTCCTACGCAAGGCGGCCGATGCGGGGCTGCGCAGCCTGTTCGTGGGCTTCGAGACGTTCAGTCCGGAGAACCTGCGGCAGAGCAACAAGAAGCAGAACCTGCAGCGGGACTATGAGGCCGCCGTGCAGCGCCTGCACGACCACGGCGTGATGATCAACGGCAGCTTCGTCTTCGGGCTCGATGACGATGGGCCTGACGTGTTCGCGCGCACCGTGGAGTGGGGCGTGCGCAACGCGATCACCACCAGCACCTACCACATCCTCACGCCCTATCCGGGCACCCGCCTGCACAGCGACATGGAGGCCCAGGGCCGCCTGGTGACGCGCGATTGGGACCGGTACGATACGCGCCACGTCGTGTACCGTCCCGCCAGGCTGGCACCGGAGCAGCTCGAGGCCGGGTACTGGTGGGCCTACCGCCAGTTCTATTCGTGGCCGAACATCCTGCGGGCCAGCCTGCGGCACGACAGCGCGAAGCACATGCTGAAGCACTTCGCCTACACCGCTGGCTGGAAGAAGTTCGAGCCCGTGTGGAACTTCCTCATCAAGACCCGCCACCTGAACGACATGCTGCCCGTGCTGGAGGCCATCCTGGCCAGGGTGGGCATGCGTGAACCCAAGCCCACTGCGGAGGAGAAGGTCCTGCGTCCCCTGAACCCCATCGCATGAACATGCACGCCACCGACCATGACCGCATCCGCCGCGAGGTCCGCAACTGGATCCTGTTCTTCATCGGTGCCCTGTGGGTGAGCGGCCTCACCGCCGTGCCGCTGGAGTGGGGCACCGCCTGGCTGGCCGATCTCACGCGCACCTGGCCCGGGCCTTGGCATGCATGGGCGCAGCGCAGTGCCGATGCCATCGCCGAGGTGGGCTCGAAGTACGCCTTCCTGTTCTACGGTACCGACTGGCTCGCCTTCGCGCACGTGGTCATCGGCCTCGCGTTCATCGGTCCATTGCGCGATCCCGTGCGCAACCGCTGGGTGATCGAGTGGGGGCTTTGGTGCTGCCTGCTCGTGCTCCCGCTGGCCTTCCTATGGGCCCCGGTGCGCGGCATCCCGTTCTTCTGGCGCTGCGTCGACGCCTCCTTCGGTGTCCTCGGCGCGTTGCCGCTCTGGCGCGTGCTCAACCTGATCAAGCGGCTCGAAGGAACCGACAACATCCGGTCATGAAGATCCCCTGGAGAACGCAACATCGCGAGGTGATGCTCGCCACCGGCATGCTCGCCGCGGCCTGTGTGCTCGCGTTCGCCCCCGATGCCTTCCTGCCCATGCTGGCCCGTGCTTTCCTGTTGCAGTGGGCGATGCTGTTCGCCGTCCTCGCGGCGTGGTCGTTGTGGCGGCGAAAGGCGATGACCTTCGGCGCCGGAGCGCTCTCGGCCTTGATGGTGCTGTTGCAGGTGGACGCGCCCGTGGGGGGGGAGATACCGGTGGGCGACGGTGCGTCCGACCTGCGCATCGCCCAGTTCAACGTGTTGCAGCCGAACCGACGGTACGACGAGGTGGTGCGCCTGGCCCTGGCCAGCAACGCCGATGTGCTCTCGTTCCAGGAGGTGAGCCCGACCTGGGCCGCGGTGCTCGTGGGGTCCCTGCGCGAGGCCTACCCGCATTTCAAGGTCGTACCGAACGAAAGGTGCTACGGCATCGCGGTCTTCTGCCGCAGGCCGGTGGAACGCCTGGTCGAGCATGCGCTTTGCGGCTCCCCGGCGATCGAGGCCGTGCTGAGGTGTGGTCACGGTCCGCTCCACGTGTTCAGTGTGCACGCCAACTCCCCGGGTGGTCCTGCGGACCATCGCCTTCGGAACACCCAATTGGGTCACCTGGCTCGGCTCGTTCGTTCGCGCGGTCCCCGAGCGGTCGTGGTGGGCGACCTCAACACGGTGCCCTGGGACCGGGCGATGTGGACGCTCTGTGGCACCGCCGGCCTTCGGATCGGGACGGCCCCGTGGAGCCCCACGTTCCCCGCCGTGCTCGGGCTCTCGCTCATCCCGATCGACCATGTGCTCACGCGCTCAGGTGCCGCGGTCGTTCGAAGCTCCACCTTCCACATACCGGGCTCCGATCACCGCGGCCTCATCGCCGATATCGCCGCATGAGCAGCACGGAGCGCACCTGGATCCGCGTCCTGCCCTGGATGACCCTGTTCACCGTGGCGATGGCGCTGCTGGAAAGCGCGGTCGTGGTGTACCTGCGCGCGTTGTACTACCCGGACGGGTTCTCCTTCCCTCCGGGTCCGATCGATCCCGCGATCGCGGCCACGGAGGTCGGTCGTGAACTGGCGACCCTGGTCATGCTCTTCGCTCCCGGCGCCATGGTCACCCGGTCGGCCCTGCAGCGCTTCGCCTGGTTCGCTTTCTGCTTCGGCGTCTGGGACATCTTCTACTACGCCTTCCTGTGGATCCTGATCGGTTGGCCGGCCTCCTTCACAGAGTGGGACCTGCTGTTCCTTGTTCCTTTGCCATGGGTCGGCCCCGTATGGGCGCCGATCCTGATCTCGGTCGGTCTGATCCTGCTCGCTGTGCTCATCCTTCGGGGAGCGACCTCTTCACGGCCCGCTGCACCGGACCGGTACACCTGGGTGCTGTTCCTTCTGTCGGCTTCGCTCTTCCTCACCTCCTTCATCCTGGACCCGGTGCGGTGGTTCTCCGCGAACGGGGAGCCCATGCTGGGCATAGCGGCCGTGAACGCCTTCCTCGCCGGCTTCGTTCCCACAACCTATCCGTGGCCGCTGGCCTTGGCCGGCGCGGCCCTGGGATCGTCAGGCCTGCTCAGGCTCGCGGTACGCACGATCGGGCGCTAGGTTGCCTGCAGGAGAGCCGCGCCACTGTTGATAAGTCGGAACCCTGGGGGACGCAACCTCGTAAGAGCGGTGCGTCTATCCCATGGAAACAAAAGCCAAAATGGTCTACGAGGCCAAGATGTTCGTCCGGCTTGCTCTGTTGTCCTCCCTGGGCTTCGTGTTCTACTACGCCCACTTGTTCTTCGGAGTGCTGGACAATGTGTTCGTGTTCAAGGCGCTCGCGGTGACCTTTCTGCTGGCCACCGTGCCGCTGCCGATCATCGCCTTGAACAACAAGAAACTGTTCCCGGAACTGAAGCGCAGTGGCAAGACCGTGCTCGCGTTCGCCTCGGTCCTGCTGTTGGTCCATCATTTCATGATGACCTTCATTTTCGTGCTCTTCCTGCAGGGGCGTTCGGTCTTCTGAGGGGGACAGGCCCGCTTCCAAGGCCCTCGTTCCTGCCACGGACGGGGGCCTTCGGTTTTTTTTCCGGTCCAGCGTAACTTCTGGCACGCCCATTGCGTTCCACTGTCACGAGGCCCCGTAAGGCCTCTTGAACAACCGGCCCCGTAAGGCCGAACACGCATACCTGATGTTCGGGGTCCTTGCCCTCCTGGGCGCCTGAAGACCCCGGCCCGGCCCGTAAGCCGGCATCGGGAGAACGAACGAAGCGCGCCCCGTAAGGCGCGCTTCCTCGTTCCCGGCGGTCCACTCGCGGAAAGCCGTCCGCCCTAAGCCGTGGAGCCTCCGCCCGGTCCTGTATCGCCCGATCGGTGCGGCCGCATGGCCTCCTCGATCTCCTGCCGCATGCCCATCAACCGGACCGCGTAGGCGCTAAGGGCCTTCTCCTCGTCCGTGTCCGGGATCCACCGGGGAACGGCCACCGGGGCCCGATCGTCATCCATGGCCACGAAGACGATGATGCAATGGGTGGTCTTCACGCGATCATTGGTCCGCGGGTCCCGTGCATGGATGTCCACCGCGATGTGCATGCTGGTGGTCCCGGTGTGGATGAGCCGGGCCTCGGCCTCCACGAGGTGTCCGATCCGGATCGGGTGATGGAACCGGATGCCGCCCACGTAGACCGTGACGCAGTACCGGCCGCTCCAGTTCACCGCGCAGGTATACCCGGCCTGGTCGATCCACCGCATCACCGCACCCCCGTGCACCATGCCGCCATAGTTCACGTCCGTGGGTTCCGCGAGGAAGCGGAGGGTGATGGCGTGCATGGGTCAGGATTTCATGTTCTCGTACTGGAGCGGCACCTCGAAGTCCGTGGACTTGCACAAGGCGATCACGGCCTGCAGGTCATCGATCTTCTTGCCGGTCACCCGGATCATGTCGTCCATGATCTGGGGCTGCACCTTCAACCCGCTGTCCTTGATGGCCTTGAGGATGCGCTTGGCCTTTTCGCGTTCGATGCCCTGTTGCACCTTGATGGTCTTCAGCACCAGTTTGCCGCTGGGCTGTGGTTCCGCGCTCAGGTCGTAGGCCTTGACATCGATGCGCTGCTTGGTGCTCCGCTCCAGGACGATCTTCTCGATCGCGTCCAGCTTCATCGTGTCCTCCGTGCTCAACTTGATGGTGAGCGCTTTCTTGTCGAGCTCGATGCTGCTGTTGCTGCCGCGGAGGTCGTAACGTGTCTCCACTTCACGCTTCGCGGTGTTCACGGCATTGTCCAGGGTCTGCACGTCGATCTTGCTCACGATGTCGAAGCTGGGCATGGGCGTACGGTTGGGTGCCGAAAGCTACGCGCCTCGTCCGCAGCCTAGAAGCGCAGGGCGAAGCCCACCAGGGGCACGCCCAGGACGAAGAACTCGGCGAAGTCCTTGTTCACGGCGAATCCGGCGTCGAAGGCCATTTTCCGGTGGGTGAACCGCGCACCGTAGCTGAACACCCGGTAGTCCGACCGGCCGAAGGGGAACTGCCAGTTCTCGGTGACGAAGCAGATGAGGTCGGTGATGTGCCAAAGCCCGCTGAGCCCGATCACCGGGGAATCGGTGATCTCGCCGTTCTCATAGCCCCAGCCACCGGTCAAGGTCACGTTCAACAGGTCGCCGCCGAAGGTGGCCTGCATGGCGGCGATACCGACCGTGAGCGACAACGGTTCCCGGTCGTTGAAGGGAGGGGAGGCCGTCACGCGGGCGCCCATGGCGAAGCCGCCCAGGTGCATGGCCCCTTGCGCGATGCGCCCGCTTCCCCCCACCCGCAGGTGCACGATGGGCCCTCCGGACCGCGTGGCGATGCTGGTGATGAGCGAACCCACCTGTAGGCCTGCACCGATCTGCAACCCGGTCACCGGCGCGAAATAGGCCGAATGCATCAGGATGCTCACGTTCTGGTAATAGCCCTGCCCGCCTTCCAGGGGGATCGCCGAAGGCCCGAAGAAGTAGTGGCTGTCGTGCGCCAGGGGGCTCGTCCCGCTGGACCTGAGCCTCCGGCCACGCTTGATCCCGTTCAGTTCCAGGTCGGCAACGAGGAGACTGGGCCCCTTGTCACGGAGCGTGAGCCGCATGTCGGTCGCGCACAGGGTCGGCACCAGTACGAGCACTGCCCCCAGAACGAGGAGTGGGGCCAGGAGGCGGTGGGTCATGGACGGGTTGCTGGGCGATAGACGAGCGTGGGACCGAAAGGTTCCCTGCGGTCCGCCGGAGGGGGCGAAAAAAAGAAGCGCGGGCCCGGCCCGCGCTTCCTTGACGATCGGGTCCCGATCACTTGGTCACCACCACCCGGAAGGTGGTCCGGCCACCATCCTGGAAGTTGAGCGCGAACTGGTAGGTGCCCCCGGAAAGACCGGTCACGTCCAGCACGAGGACCTCGTTGGCGATGTTGACGCGGCGATCGGCCACCAGCTTGCCGGTCTGGTCCACGATGCGCAGGTCGGCCGCCCCGGTGAGGCCCGCAAGCGGCACGCGGATCATGTCCGTGGTCGGGTTGGGGTAGGGCGTCACGTCGACGCTGTTCAGTTCGTTGATCCCGATGTTCCCGGCCGGGATCATCTCCACACCGATGGCGCTGGTGACATCCGTGCCGAAACCCACGTTGAACCAGGTACCTCCATCCTCGATCAGCGACACCGGCTGGTCGTACAGGGTGGTGTGCTCATCGTAGTCCAGCGAGGCGTCGTAGCCTACGAACATCGCATCGGTGAGCGTGTACACGCAGAAGAGGTAGCGGGTGTTGTCCAGCAACACCAGCGGGTCCTGGAAGGGCACGAAAACGACCTCGCCTTGAAGGTCGGACTGGTAGTAGTACTCGCCCGTGGCCTCTTCCACCAAGGTGTAGGCGGTCTGCGCCGGGAAGTTCGGGTCGCTCAGTCCCGTGAAGCTGTCCGCCCACTCGTACGCACGCACACCGATGAACTCGCCATCGAGCGTGGTCCCCGTGGCGGTGGTCGCGCTGGTGTAGATGCCCGTTGCCGCCATCCGGCTGGCATTGGCGTTCTGGAAGTGGATGCAGGATTGGAAGCCGTCGAGGTCATCCCCAGGACGGTAGTGGGCATTGGGCGTGGGCTTCCCTGTCAAAGGGTCGATCGGCGCATAGCTCAGCACCGAGTCCACACGAAAGGTGAAGGTGAACGAGTTGTCCGCCATGAACTCATCCGGGAAGGACCCGGAGGAGATGCTGTAGGTCACCGTGTACAAAGCGTCCGTGTAGCTTGCCTGCGAGAATGGCGGCAGGGTCACGAACAAGCTGTCGCCGGAGGCGATGGCCGTTCCGGTCGAGGTCTGGTCGTAGAGCACGGTGCCATTCTGTTCCACTTTCGCGTTCAGGCTCGCATCGGGCTGGTCGGCCGTGCCGTAGTTGTGGATCCACACGCCCAGTTCCACACTGAACTCGCTGGCGTTCTGGGACACCAGTGCGGGCTGGCCGCTGGCCGGCGCCACCAGCACATCGGGACGGTAGGCGCTGAGGTTGTACTGGAAGAAATTGTTGATGGAGCCCAGGAAGGCGACCACCGGGGTGCCGGCCTCGAGCTCATCCTCGACCTCGATGCCGTCCTCCAGGGTGATCATGGCCACGGGGATGGTGACGTTCGCGCCCTGCGCGCCGGCCCCCATCGCCACGGGCGCACCGGCCACGCGGTTGATGATGAACACGGCCACTGCGCCCGCGTTCTGGGCATTCAGGGCTTTCGCTCCGAATTCGCAATCACCGCGGTAGATCACGGCGATCTTGCCGGCCACGTCCGGGCCGTTCGTCAACGGGTTGCAGCACAGGCTGTCGGCCGCCGTGCCGTCCGTGGCCAGCGCCAGCGTATCGGTCACCGCGTTCAACGGGTCGTTCAGGTCGGGGCTGCCCCAGCCTCCACCGGGATCGGCCCAGGTGAAGCTGTAGCTGCCGGCGATGTTCGCGGGCTCCAGCACGTTGAGGATCACCTGGCCCTGAGCGCCAAGGCCGGCCGATCCGAGCAGCAATGCGAGTAGGGTTTTCTTCATGGTCGTAGGGGATGGATGGTTGAGGGTTCGTCCATCACCGCTCAGGAGTAGGCTCCTGGCCGCGACGGAAGGACAAGTTTAAGGGTTCGGAACGTCCAACCGCTCATCACCGCCCTGTCCGTCGACCCCTCCCTTGGGATCCAAGGCATCACGGGCCCGGCGCGGGGGCCGCCGTCCACGGTTCGAACCGCAGGACGGCCGAATTCATGCAGAACCGCTTTCCGGTGGGCGGAGGTCCGTCGTCGAACACATGGCCCAAATGACCGCCGCACCGACCGCAGAGGACCTCGGTCCTGACCATGCCGTGGCTCCGATCCTCCACGAAGTGCACGCCGCCCGCCCGTTCCGGTTCGAAGAAGCTGGGCCACCCGCACCCGCTGGCGAACTTGCTGTCCGCCAGGAACAAGGCGTTCCCGCATGCGGCGCAGCGGTAGCGCCCATGGCCTTCATGGTCCCAGTAAGACCCCGTGAACGCCCGCTCGGTGCCCTTCTCGCGGGCGATGTGGTACACCTCGGGCTCAAGCACCGCGCGCCACACGCTGTCCGGAAGGTCCAACCGCGACGTGTCCGTCTCGCTGTAATAGGGATTCGTCCGCATCATCGAAGGCGCCGCCGGCGCGGTCGAGGGCGCCTGCTCACAGGCCATCCACGTCAACGAGACCGCGGCCAATGGACCGGACCAGCGCAGCATGGGGAACATGGCCTCAGCCGATCACCTCGGCTTTCGGGTACTTCTTTCGCCAGAACTCAAAGGTCTTCATGCTCTTGAGGTGCACGATGGTCCTACCGTCGAGGCGCACTTTGATGGTCTTCCCGTCGGGGACGGGCTGGGTCAGGATCAGGGTCTTCTTGCGGGGCATGGCCTCGGAGTTCAGTGGCTGCGAGGGTACGAAGAATCGTGCCGGGATCGGGTCTCCACCCGGATGAACGGTGTATCCGCCGGGTTGATCGGTACCTTATTGTCCACGAACCGGTGATCTGGCAGGTTTTGTAGTGAAGTCATGACGATCTGTCGTTCGTTCGACAGGCGGGTCCAGCCCGGGTCCGAAGCCTGCCGAAGCCGGCCTGATCGGGGTGTTTCGCCCAGGATCGGGAGGTCGGAACCCGCTGTCCCGGGTCCACCTCGGCCGATCGTCAGTTCCGTGCAAGGCTTCATCCGGATGGCTTTCCGAGCATGGTGCTTCAGCGTGTCGCCGGGTGCGCACAATCGGCACGGATCATGCGTTGCTCCAGCATCATGGAACGTGAGACCATCATCCAACGCACCTTGCTGGTGGACGCTTCGCCGCGGGCCATTTGGCGCGTACTGACCGAGCCTCAGCTGACCAAACTTTATTTGGAAGGTTCCCAGGCCAGAAGCACTTGGAAGCCGGGTGCCCCGGTGGTCTGGGTGGACAAAGTGGAGGGTCAGGAGCGGGTCCGGGCCAAAGGAACCGTGATGGCCTGCCAGCCCGAACGCCGCCTGCGCTATACCTGCCTGCTCACGGACAGCGATCTTCCGGACGAGCCGGCCAGTTACACCACCGTGGACATCCTCCTGGAGCCCGAACGCGACGGCCGCACGAGGCTGGAGCTCTGGCATGGCGATTTCGCGGGCCTGCCCCAGGATGTGCGCCGTGCCCGTGAAGCCGGGCGTGAGTGGGTCGAGGTCCTGGTGGGCATCAAGCGGGTGGCCGAGGAGCAGCAAGGCCTTCTGGCCGCCTGAGCATGGGGCAACATCCGAATCGCGTCGCGCTCACGGTGGACGCTGTGATCACCGATCCCGCCGGCCGCGTGCTGGTGATGGAACGTGGTACCGAGCCCTTTCCTGGCACCTGGGTCCTTCCCGGGGGCTATGTCGACCCCGGCGAAACGGTTGAACAGGCCTGCATGCGCGAAGTGCGCGAAGAGCTCGGGCTCGACGTGAGGCTCACCGGCCTCATCGGCATTTACTCCGAGCCCGGTCGCGACCCACGCGGGTCCGTGGTCAGCGTCGCCTACCGTGCTGAAGTGGTGGGTGGCACGCTGACCGTGACCGCTGAGGCCCGCGCCCATCGATGGCTTGAGCCGGGGGAGAATGTCCCCATGGGCTTCGATCACGCCCGCATCCTCGCCGACCACCGCGCTCAGATGCGCGCCTGATAGGTGTACAGCTCGTAGTAGCGGCCTTCCTTCGCGATGAGCTCCGCGTGCGTGCCGCGTTCGGCGATGCGTCCCTGCTCGATCACCAGGATCTCCGTCGCCTGACGGATGGTGCTGAGGCGGTGCGCGATCACGAAGGTGGTGCGGTCCTTCACCAGCGCGTTCAGGCTTTTCTGGATCAGCGCCTCGCTCTCGGTGTCGAGGTTGCTGGTGGCCTCGTCGAGGATCAGGATCCGCGGGTCGGCCAGCATCGCCCTGGCGATGGCCACCCGCTGGCGCTGCCCGCCGCTCAGCTTCACGCCGCGCTCGCCGATCACGGTGTCCAGCCCCCGTTCCATCCGGTCGGTGAATTCGTTCACGTAGGCGCCTTTCACGGCCTTCATCAGCTGCTCCTCGGTGGCGTGGGGGCGGGGGAAGAGGATGTTCTCGCGGATGGTGCCTTCGAAGAGGAAGTCGTCCTGCAGCACCACGCCCAGGTGGCGGCGGTAGCTGGCGAGGTTCACCCGGCTCAGGTCGTGCCCGTCCACGGTCACCTGGCCTGCGGAGGGGTTGAGAAAGGTGGCCACCAGGCCGGCGATGGTGCTCTTGCCGCTGCCGCTGGTGCCCACGAGCGCGATCACGGAGCCCTTCGAGGCCGTGAAGTCGATCCCATGCAGCACGTCCTTGCCCTCTTCGTAGGCGAAGTGCACGTTGTGGAAGGCGATGTCGCCCTTCACCTCGTCCAGCACGATCGGACGTTCATCGGCGATGTCCTCTGGTCGCATGTTCATGATCTCCTCGGTGCGGTCGAGGCCGGCGAAGGCCTCGGTGAGCTGGCTGCCGATGTTGCTCATCTGCACGATGGGCGCGATCATGAAGCCCAACAACACCGTGAACTGGACGAACTCGCCGCTGGTGAGCCCGCCGCCCACCATCTGGTAGGCCCCGATGCCCATGATGCCCGCGCTGGCCAGTCCCAGCAACAGGGTGCTCATGCTGCTGATGAAGGACGTGGCCGTGAGGCTGGTCTTCACGTTTTCGAAGAGCCGTTGCACGCCCTTCTCGAAGGTGCGGTTCTCCTGCTCCTCCGCGCCGAAGCCCTTGATCACACGCACGCCGTTCAGCGTTTCCGTCAGGCGCCCGGTCACCTCTGCGTTGATCACCCCGCGGGTCCGGAAGATGGGGCGGATGCGGCC
>JAEUSW010000243.1 GCA_016788285.1 Flavobacteriales bacterium | reverse complement strand
ACCGCCCGCATCCACACCGGCCTGAAGCCCGTGATCCAGAGCCGCGCCGACCTCACCGGCGTGATGGGCTTCCGGCCCGACAGCACCCGCCGCTACTACTGGCTCACCGAGGTGCTCTTCCGCCGCCACCTGCTGCAGGTGCGCCAGAAGGGCGTGCGCCTGCACGCCGACCTGATGCTCGACCTGCAGATCGGCCAGGACTTCCGCGACAACACCGGCTTCGCCGACACCACCCGCTTCTACCAGAACACCCGCGGCTTCTGGATCGCCGGTGACCTGGGCCCGCGCCTCTCGTTCCAGACCGCCTTCTTCGAGAACCAGGCCCTGTACCCGCAATACCTGTGGAACTGGACGCGCGAGGTGGGCGTGGTGCCCGGCCAGGGCCGTGTGAAGCCCTTCAACGGCCGCGCCTTCGACTACGCCTGGGCCATGGGCAACGTGAGCTGGACGCCGCGCCGCTGGCTGAACGTGCAGCTGGGGCAGGGGCGCCACCAGGTGGGCCACGGCTACCGGAGCATGCTGCTAAGCGACGCCAGCCCCACCTATCCCTTCCTGAAGCTGAGCCACCTGGGCTGGCAGGACCGGCTGCAGTACAGCACCATCTACGCCCAGCTGAACATGCTGAAGCGCCTGCCCACCGGCGAGAGCAGCGAGAGCCTCTTCCTGTGGAAGCGCGCCACCTTCACCCACCTGAGCCTCGACCTCGGCCGCGTGACCATCGGCCTCTTCGAGGCCTCCATCTTCAAACGCATCGACAGCAGCGGCGTGCGGCCCTTCAACGCCCTGGTGCTGAACCCGGTGATCGGCGTCAACACCCTGGTGAACGGCTTCGACGGCGACCACAAGCAGGTGCTGGGCCTCGACCTGCGCGTGAAGCTCACCGACAAGCTGTACGTGTACGGCCAGGGCGTCACCGACAAGCCCGGGCGCTACGGCTGGCAGGCCGGCTTCCGCTGGTTCAACCTCTTCGGCCTGGACATGCACCTGCAGGCCGAGTACAACAGCGCGCAGCCCTTCCTGTACATGCAGCGCGACGCCCTGACGGCGCACACCCACACCCAGCAGCCCCTGGCGCACCCCTACGGCGCGAACTTCGACGAGGCCGTGGTGGTGCTGGACCACCGCATCCGCGGCAAGGTGCTGCTGCAGGCCAAGCTGAACCTGGCCACCTACCGCACCGATGGACCGGACAGTCTGGGCGCCAACCACGGCAGCGACCTGCTGCGGCCCGACCAGCTGAACGCCCTGCCCGACGGGCCCATCCTGCGACAGCTCACCTACCTGGACCTGAACGCCAGCTACCTCATCAACCAGATGAGCAACATGCGGTTCACCATCGGCTACTGGATGCGCGACCTGAGCCCGGCGCCCGACCAGCAGAACACCGGCTACCTCTACGCCGCCTTCCGCATGGCCCTGTTCAACCGCTATTACGACTTTTGACCGCGGATGAAGGAGCACGGCTACATCCTGATCCTCGGCGCGGTGACGTCCTTCATCGTGGTGCTCTTCACCATGCCCAGCCTGATCAAGGTGGCCCGCCTGAAGCACCTGGTGGACGAGCCCGGCGAGGCCCGCAAGGTGCACCACCGCAGCGTGCCCACCATCGGCGGTATCATCATCTTCGCCGCCGTCATCTTCTCCTACGCCCTCTGGTTCCCCCAGGCGGCCCTGATCGGCGAGGACGGCGAGGGCTACAAGGCCCTCTACCTGGCCATGGGGCAGGCTTACAAGGACTTCAAGTTCGTGCTGGCCGCCATGGTGCTGCTCTTCTTCATCGGCGTCAAGGACGACATCATCGGCTTCAGCCCCGTGAAGAAGCTGGTGGGCCACATGATCGTGGGCTACATCCTGGTGATCACGGCGGACATCCGCATCACCGACATGCACGGCCTGTTCGGCGTGTACGAGCTGCCGGCGGCGATGAGCATCGCGCTGAGCTTCTTCACCTACGTGGTGCTGGTGAACGCCTTCAACCTCATCGACGGGGTGGACGGCCTGGCGGGCGGCATCGGCCTCATCGCGGCCACGGTCTACGGCGTGTGGCTGTACATGGCCGGCGACATCGCCCTCAGCCTGCTGGCCTTCGTGCTGGCCGGCGCGCTGGTGGGCTTCCTGGTCTTCAACTTTCACCCGGCGCGCATCTTCATGGGCGACAGCGGCTCGCTGATCATCGGCGCCATCATCGCCGTGCTGGCCATGAAGGTGGTGGACCACGACACCAGCCGCCTGCCGCTGGCCCTGCGCCAGATCCCCACGCCCATCTTCACCATGGCCGTGATCGCCTATCCGCTGGTGGACACCCTGCGCATCTTCATCGTGCGCACCGCCCGCGGGGTGTCGCCGCTGGCCGCCGACCGCAACCACATCCACCACCGCCTGATGGACATGGGCCTGGGCCACCGCCGCACCACCTTCGCGCTGTACGCCTACGCCCTCATCATCATCGGGCTCAGCCTGCTCACCCGCAAGTGGCACCCCAACGTGGGCCTGATGGTGCTGGGCAGCACGGCCGTGGTGCTCGCGCTGCTGCCCTTCGCCCTGCCGCAGAAGCGAACCACCCCATGAGGCCGCTGCCGCTGTATGGCCTGCTGCTGTGGGCCGGCCTTGTGCACGCCCAGCCGGGCCTCTTTCCGCTGAGCCGCACCCTGGAGGCCCCTTACGCCGCCGGGCTGCACCGCTGGAAGCGCGGCCACCACACCGCCGTGCGGCCCTACCTGCGCGCCGACATCGCCGCCCTGCCCGGGGCCGACACGCTGCCCCGCCCCGGCGCGCTGCCCTTCCTGGACCGCTGGGCCCGGGGCGACAGCGGCCGCTTCCGCGGCGCCCCGCTCGTGGACCTGCTCGGCGGCCTCTCCAGCGCCCGCACCACCGACCCCGCCTACCGCCTGGGCGCCGGCGGCTGGGCCGAGGTGGACCTGCACCCCTCCCTGACCCTGCAC
>JAEUSW010000211.1 GCA_016788285.1 Flavobacteriales bacterium | reverse complement strand
CCTGATCGAGGAGGAACGCCTGGCCCAGGTGCTCTCCTGGTCCACCACCGCCGTGCGCGAGGGGCTCCGCGAACTGCAACGCCTCGAGGTGCTGCGCTACACCCCGCGCACGGACGACCCGCTGGTGACGCTGATGACGCCGCGACGCGATGCGCAACGCCTGACCCTCGATCCGGAGGCGCTCGATCACCGTCTGCATCGGGCCCTGGAGCGTGCCGACGCCATGGCCGCCTACTTCGCCCCGGGCGCCGGCTGTCGCGAACGCACCCTGCTCCGCTACTTCGGCGAGGGCGCTGGCGCCGCGTGCGGCCGCTGCGACCGCTGCCGCGCCTCGGGGAACGCCGATGCCGGAGCGATCGACGGGCCCGATGCGGAGCTGCTGCGCTGGCAGCAGGAGCACCGGTGACCGATGCGCCTGGACCGGAGCTTCTATGAGCGGACCGATGTGATGGGCATCGCACGCGACCTGTTGGGCAAGGTGGTGCACACGCGGATCGACGGCGCGCATGTCTCGGGCCTGATCACCGAGACGGAGGCGTATGCCGGTGTGGACGACCGGGCCTCGCACGCCTTCGCCGGACGGCGCACCGAGCGCAACGCATCGATGTACGCGCGGGGCGGCACGGCCTACGTCTACATCTGCTACGGCATCCATCACCTCTTCAACATCGTCACGCATTCCGTCGGGGTACCGCACGCCGTGCTGCTGCGGGGTGTGCGGATCCTTGAAGGACAGGCCGAGGCCGATGGCCGGCGCGGCAGGCCGGGCGCACGCACCGACGGACCGGGCACCGCGGCGCAGGCGCTGGGGATCCGCCGCTCGCACGACGGCACCGACCTGCTGGGGCGCCGCATCTGGGTCGCCGATGAAGGGCTCGCGATCGATCCACGGTCCATCGCCATCGGTCCGCGGATCGGGGTGGACTACGCCGGCCCGGACGCGCAGCTCCCCTATCGCTTCCGCATCGTGCGCCAGTGATGACCTTCGCGCCATGAGCGCACCCCGCATCGTCTTCATGGGCACGCCGCCCTTCGCCGTCTCCTCCCTGGAGGCCCTCCACACCGCCGGCATCCCCATCGCCGCCGTGGTCACCGCACCGGACCGGCCGGCGGGTCGTGGTCGCCAGCTGCGCGCATCGGCGGTGAAGGAGGCGGCGCAACGCCTGGGGCTGCGTGTGCTTCAACCGGAACGCTTGCGGGACGAAGGCTTCCTGGAGGAGCTCCGCGCCTGCGGTGCCGATCTCTTCGTGGTCGTCGCCTTCCGCATGCTGCCCGAGGTGGTGTGGCGCATGCCCCGGCTGGGCACCATCAACCTGCATGCGTCGCTGTTGCCGCAGTACCGCGGTGCGGCACCGATCAACCGGGCCGTGATGGACGGCGAGCACAGCACCGGGCTCACCACCTTCCTGCTCCAACAGGCCATCGATACCGGCGACGTGCTGTTGCAGGAGACGCTGCCGATCGGCGCGGACGAGACCGCAGGGGAACTGCACGACCGCATGGCCTCCCTGGGGGCGATGCTGCTGGTGCGCACGGTGCACGGCCTGGCGGGCGGCGCGCTCGCTCCCACACGCCAGGATGAACTGTCCAGCGGCGCTGCCCTGCGCGAGGCCCCGAAGCTCACCCCCGCCACCTGCAGGATCGATTGGTCGTGGCCCGCGGCGAAGGTGCACGACCATGTGCGTGGGCTCTCCCCGGTGCCGGGCGCGTGGACGGAGCTGCTGCGCGCGGATGGACGCACGGAGCACTTCAAGGTCCTGCGCACCGAACGCACCGACCGGCCGCCGAACGCCGATCCAGGCACGGTGCTGCAGGATGGCCCCGATCTTCTGGTGGCCTGTGGTGACGGGGTGTTGCGCCTGGTGGATGTGCAGCCCGAAGGACGCCGGCGAATGACCGGTGACGCGTTCCGCGCGGGTTTGCGTGAGGTGATCCGCCTGAAGTGAGCGCTGGGCGCGGGTCGCGACCCGAAGCGTTGAGCCAACGGCTCCTTCTCCTCCGACCGATGCCCTCTCCGCAAACCCTTACTGGGGGCGGGATTCAGGCGCACTTATCAACAAAACCCCTGATTTTTCAACATTTTCCGGGCACCCATCCGGAAACCCTTGACAGGCGCGGGTCTCCGAATACTTTTGCGACGAGTTCACACAAACACTCACACAAACCTCCTAACGAACATGGGACTGAACAAAGCTGAACTGATCGAGTCGATCGCCGCCGAAGCGAAGATCTCCAAGGCCGACGCCAAGCGCGCTCTGGATGCCTTCGTGAACAACACCACCAAGGCCCTCAAGAAGGGTGATCGCGTGGCCCTCGTGGGCTTCGGAACGTTCTCCATCTCCAAGCGCGCCGCTCGCAAGGGCCGCAACCCCCAGACGGGCAAGGAGATCAAGATCGCGGCCAAGAAGGTCGTGAAGTTCAAGGCCGGTGCCGACCTCTCCAACAAGGTGAAGTAAGCACCCGTTCATCTTCGGAAAGGTCCCTCCACGGAGGGACCTTTTCTTTTGCACCCATGGACGACATCGACCTGCTCGACCGGCTCGGCGCCTTCATCACCCCGCACAAGCGCGCGCTGTTCGAACGGCTCGCTCCCGAGCGCACCCGGCACGTGACCGTGGTCCTGGAGGAGCTTCATCAAGCCCACAACGCGAGCGCCGTGCTGCGCACCTGCGACCTGCTCGGCATCCAGGACGTGCACGCCATCGAGGCGCGGAACCGTTTCACCGCGAACCGGGAGATCGCGCTCGGCAGCGACAAGTGGACCACGGTGCACCGCCATGGCGGACCGGAGGGCGCCCTCCAGTGCATCGCCGGACTGCGCGCCCGAGGTCATCGCATCGTGGCCACCACGCCCCATGCCGACGCGTGGACACCGGAGAACGTGCCCATCGACCGGCCCATCGCCTTCTGCTTCGGCACCGAGCTCCAGGGGTTGAGCGCGGAGCTCATCGCGGCCTGCGATGGCGCCCTGAGGATCCCGATGCACGGCTTCACGGAGAGCTACAACATCTCGGTGTCGGCCGGCATCGTGCTTTACACGGTGATGCAGCGGCTGCGCGCCAGCACCGTGCCGTGGAGGCTGGACGAACAGGACGTGAACGCGCTGAAGCTGCAGTGGACGCGCGCCGCGTTGCAGGATGCGCAGGCCATCGAGCAGCGCCTGCGCGACGATGCGGCGCGCTGAACGCCGCCCTTCTGAACACCCGCGCGTGGACAAGTGCGCGCACTTGCGCCCGTGCCTCCGGTGCGCGCCCGGGTAGCTTCGCGGCGAACACAAACAACACCCCCATGGGCAAAGGCGACATCCGATCCAAGAAAGGCAAACGGCGTGCAGGCAGTCACGGCAAGAGCCGTCCGAGCAAGCGCAAGGTGCGCGCGAGCGAGCGGGCGAAGGCCACCACCGCAACGCGTGCCGCCGCCGATGGCACCGCGAAGAAGGCCGCCAAGAAAGCGGCCCCGAAAAAGGCCGCCGCCAAGAAAGCCGCTCCCAAGAAGGCCGCAGCCAAGAAGGCCGCACCCAAGAAGTGATCGATCCGCAGCGCAAGGAAGCCCTCCGCACCGCGGGGGGCTTCGTCGTTCAGGGCTGAAGCCGCATGCGGCTCCAGGTGCCGTCGCTGAAGTGCTCGAAGATGATGCGGTCGTGCAGGCGGCTCGGACGGCCCTGCCAGAACTCGATGCGCACCGGCCGCAGTCGCATGCCCCCCCAATGCAGCGGGCGCGGCACCTCCGCCTGGTCCTTGAAGCGTTCGGTCCACCGCGCATAGCGCTCGTCCACCTGCGCCCGGTCGTCCGCCATCCGGCTCTGGTCGCTGGCCCACGCCCCCACCTGGCTTTCACGCGGACGCTCCCTGAAGTAGCGATCGCTCTCCTCGGCGCTCACCCGCTCCACCTTCCCCTCGATGCGGATCTGCCGCTCCTGCTGCGGCCAGAAGAAGGAGAGCGCCGCACGCGGGTCGCGCTCCAGGTCCATGGCCTTGCGGCTGTTGTAGTTGGTGAAGAACACGAAGCCCTGCGGATCGAACGATCGCAGCAGCACCACGCGGCAGCTGATGCTGAACGAGCCCGCCGTGGCCAGGGTCATGGCATGCGGCTCGGGCAACCCCTCCTCCTCCGCGGCGCGAAGCCAGCGGCCGAACAGGGCGAAGGGATCGTCCCCCGCGTCGCCTTCAAGAAGGACGGCCTTGCTGTAATCGATCCGATGGTCCACCGAGCGCTCGCGTTCCATGCTTCCCGTTTGATGGCGTCGAAGATATCCGTTCATGGCCGCAGCGCGACGCGCAGCGATGCCTTCGGCCGTACCTTGACCACCGCACACGATGGGCAGGGACCTCCTCGACCTGGATCCGGAGAGCACGGTGGAACCGGCGCGCGGCCGCCTGCTGATCAGCGAACCCTATCTGCCGGACCCCTACTTCCGGCGAACGGTGGTGCTCTTGTGCGAGCACAACGCCGAGGGATCGTTCGGCTTCGTGCTCAACCGCTACCTGGACATGGACATCGGCGACCTGATGGAGAACATGCCGCCCATCCATACCCGGGTCAGCATCGGCGGGCCCGTGCAGAGCGGCAACCTCTACTACCTGCACACCTTCGGCACCCGCGTGGAGGGCAGCCTGGAGGTGATGGACGGCGTGCACATGGGCGGAGACTTCGACCAGCTGCGCGCCCTGCTCACCGCCGACCCGCGGCTGTCCCGCCACGTGCGCTTCTTCGTCGGGTATTCCGGTTGGGGGGAGCAGCAGCTGGAGAAGGAGCTGGGCCAGCGGTCGTGGATCGTGGCGCAGGCCACCAAGCGGCACGTGATGAACACCCAGGTGAAGGACCTCTGGGGCGATTCGCTGCGCGCCATGGGCAAGGCCTTCGCCCCCCTGGCCAACTTCCCCGAGGACCCCGCCCTCAACTGACCACGGTGCGTGCCAGCAGGTCGATCACCAGCTGTGCCATGCGGTGCGTGTAGCGCTTCGTGCGGTAGGTGGCCACCCACTGCACCCCGCGTACGGCGTTGGTGAAGAAGAGCTCGTCGGCGGCCAGCAGGTTCTGCGGGTTCAGCGAGCATTCGTACACCTTGATCCCGTTCGCCAGGGCCAGGTTGATCACCTGCATCCGCATCACGCCCCCCAGGCAGCCATCCGCCAGCGATGGCGTGTACAGCACGCCATTGCTCACGATGAACAGATTGCCGGTGCTGCTCTCGATGATGTTGCCCCTGTCGTTCTGCAACAGGCAGTCATCCAGCCCGCGCGCCTCGCTCCACAGGGAGGCCATCACGTAGTACTGGCAGTTCAGCGTCTTGTGCACGGCCAGTGCGTTCACCGGCTTTCGCATGTCGGGGTAGATGTCGACCATCAACCCGCGTTCGTTCAGCGTGTACGTGTCCTCCGCCAGGGGGGTGAGCTCGATGGCATATCCGCCCCGATGCCCGTCGGGCCGGTAGTGGCCCCGGGCATCGCGGAACAGGGTGAGCCGGCATCTGGCGCTGCGTGCGGCGTTGCGCTCGGCCAGCCGGATGATGGCGCGTTCCAGGGCATCGCGGTCGAACCCGGCGGGCAGGTCGATGCGCAGGAGCTTGCAGCCTTCCACCAGACGGGCCCAGTGGGCATCGAGGAAGCGCGGGCGGCCGTTCACCACGCGGATGCTCTCGAAGAGCCCGTCGCCATAGTGGAAGGCCCGGTTCTCGAGCGTGATCACCGGCCGGTCCGCCGGCAGCATCTCCCCGTTGAGGTCGACGAAGCGCTCCATGCTCAGGTGATGCCGGCGTGTTCCAGGGCCGCGGCGAGGCCCGCGTTGGAGGGGATCAGCACCCCGCGCACCCCCACGCCGGCCGCCGCCTCGATGTCGCGCTCCCGATCGCCCACCATCACCGAGCGCGCCGGGTCGATGCCGTGAAGCGCGATGGCGCGTTCCATCAGCAGGGCGGACGGTTTGCGGCAGAGGCAGCGCCCCTTCGAGGGGTGGTGCGGGCAGTAGAGGATGTCGTCCACGTGGGCCCCGTGCTGGTGCAGGTGGTCGTGAAGATAACGATGCAGCCGCTCCACGTCGGCCCTGGTGTACAGGCCCAGCCCGATGCCGCTCTGGTTGCTCACGATCACCACCGCCCAGCCCTTGCGGTTGAACGCGGCCACCACGTCCGCCACATCGGGCAGCACCTCGAAGTCCTCCATGCGCCAGGTGTGCTCGCCGCGCTCGCGGTTCACCACGCCGTCACGGTCCAGGAAGAGGGCGGGCCGTGGCTTCATCCGGGCAGCAGTTCGGTGAGCGAACGGAAGAAGGCCGGCACCAGGGCCGGACGCAGCACCACCACGAAGAGCACGCCGTGCAACGCCCCCATCAGGTGGGCGTCATGCGCCACATGATCGCCACCGCGCCGGTGCATGGTGCCTTCGTAGATGAGGTAGAGCGCGCCGAAGACGGCCGAAGGCAGCCCGAACGGCAGCAGGAAGAGGCCCACTTCGGCCGTCGGCAGGATGAGGATGTGCGCGAAGAGCACGGCGGACACCGCCCCGCTCGCCCCCACCGCCCGATAGCGCGGGTCGTGCTTGTGGCGGCCGTAACCCGGCACACAGGCCACCACCGCGGCCGTGACGTACAGGATGACGAACAACCACGTGCCCGATAGCGGAGTGAGCCCGGACAGGTAGCCCTCCACGAAGGGACCGAACCCGTACAGAACGTACATATTGACGAACAGGTGCGGCCAGTCGGCGTGCACCAGCGCATGGGTCACGAAGCGATGGAGGTCGTTCCGGGCATGCACCACGAAGGGCTCGAAGGCGAGCGTGTCGAACAGGCGCCGATCGCGGAACGCCAGCACGGACACCAGGACGGTGAGGGCCAGAATGACCACCGTGGCGGACATGGCGGCGAAAGTAGCGGCTCAATAGGTGTGGTCGCGGACCACCCGCCACCCGTCCGGGTCCTGCTGCCACAGCAGGCTGAAGCCTCCGCTCAAGGTGTCGGCGGACCGCACCAGCGTCCAGGTGCCGGTGCACCACGCATGTGCGCGGCCCACGGCAAGCACCTCGGAGATGCCGAACCGCAGGTCGCCCATGCTCGTCCTGTCCGGGTACCGCTTCAGGTAGCGCTGGGTCACCGCCTCACGCCCGCAGGTCCGCTCCTTCGCCGTGATGAAGCAGGCCGCCTCGGCGTAGCCGGCCATGAAGCCGCGGATGTCGCCCCGGTCCCAGGCCGCCTCCTGCTCCTCCATCACGCGGGTGATGGCGGACCTGACCTCGACCTCGCGGAAGTCCTGTTCCTCCGCGGAGCAGCCCATCAGCCACACCGAAAGGGCGAGGACGGCGGGCCGGAGGGGTGCGCTGTTCATGGGTGTGCCAAGAAAAAGCCCCCGGGAAGGGGGCTTCGTAGCGCGGGAGAGACTTGAACTCTCGACCTCAGGATTATGAATAATGCGCGTGTCATTTTCCATGGCTTTACCCCGATGGGCCTTTCCCTTGCCCTGTGCTGAAAACGCTTGTCCGGTAAGAGACAAGGAAGGACAATCCCCCTTCCGCTTGTTTCCCCCTACATTTACCCCATCATTTACCCCACCCCCATGGCAGGCGCAAGTATCAACCTCCACCCCAAGGCAAAATCGCAAGGCTTCAGCGCCCGGTTCGTATGCCTCACGGGTAAGACCGTCAAGGGCGAAATGCACCCGGTCCGGCTTCAGTTGATCCATAACCTGAAGGTGAAGCGCTTCAGCACGGGAGAGGCATGCACGCTTAATGAATGGGACGCGGACGCTGGCCGCATGAAGCCCCGAGCGAAGAGCGCCGCCGCCGTGAACCGCGTGCTGAACGCAATGGAGGCCCAAGTGGTGAGCATCGTGGATGCGCTGGTGGTGCATGGCACCCTTTCGCTGAATGCCTTCGAGGCCCGTTACCGCAACCCCAAGGCCAGTGCCGATGTACTGGCATACATGGAGGGGCTAGCGCTCAAGTTTACGAAAGAGGGGCGCATTGGCTACGCCGGAACCTTCCGCACCGCCTCCGCCGCCCTGGGGCGCTTAACGACCGGCAAGCCTATCCGCTTCGCGGACCTCACCGCCGCCAAGCTTGAAGAGCTTGAGGCCATGCTTAAGGAAGAGGGCGGCACAGGAGGCGGGATCGCCGCCTACATGCGGACAATCCGCGTGGCCATCAATACCGCGATCAAAGAGGGCCACATGGCAGCGGACCAATACCCCTTTGAAACCGCCACCCATGCGGGCTATTCCATGAAGCGGCTGAAGAGCGCCGCCACCCCCCGCGCATTGGATGCCGCGGATATGGACAAGCTCAAGCGCTTCCCATTCGATAAGGCACCGCACCTGGCCGAGAGCGTCCGGTACTTCCTCTTCAGCTACTATGCCGATGGGATGAACTTCCAGGACATTGCACGCCTGAAGCCTGAGAACCTAGTGGGGGGGCGCATCTTCTACGCTCGGAAAAAGACCGGGCGCCCCATCAATATCCCGTTGGATGAGGTACTCTCGGGCATCCTTGCCGCCTTCGAGCATGACGGCCCCTACCTCTTCCCCATCCTTGGAGCTAAACACGTCACGGATCAACAGCAATGGGACCGGATCCGGAAGTGCCTCAAAAAGGTGAACGCCGATCTGAAGGAAGCCGCCGAGGTGGTGGGCATCCGAACGAACCTCACCACCTACGTAGCCCGGCACACGTCCTTCACCACCCTATACCGCAATGGGGTGGCCTTGGAGCACATTTCCGAGCTTGCCCGGCATAGTAGTCCGGCCGTTACCCAGCTCTACCTCCGGGAGCTTGGGTGCGATGTGCTGGACGAAGCCCGTAAGAAACTCCGATAAGCGATGGCGAAGCGCGCCCCCAAGGATGAAGGGCGGAAGTGGTACACCGCTACCATGGAACTCTTGGCCAAAGGTCCCGGACATCCATCGGTGCATACTATCGAAGTAAGGGCCACCAGTAAACCTAGGGTGAGTGAAAATCTTGCCGGACGTGGCTATAATTGGTCACGCATCACAATAACGGAGGGCCGATGTGCTGGCAGTATGCCAACGAACATGGATAGGGAGGCAGTGCGATACCATGCCGAGCTTGAGGCGATGCTCGGGAGACGTCTCCCACCGAGATACAATGTCGGGCCGTTCCCCGTTGGATACCGCGCCACCGCCGAGGTGAGGGATAGCGATGCCCGCAGGCGTTGGGCAGAGTACTTGGAGAGGTGGTCCCATGGGCTTTCGGTCAGCCCCGTTCCTCATCACCTAATCGGCGATGCCGTGGACGTGCTATACCTACCGGCACGGTGGGTGCAAGCCTCTGAACATTGGGACCGATGTACCGAAGTCGTTCAGGCCGTACTAAGGAAGAGAAAGGACCATTGCGCCCACATGGCTGAACATTACAAGGGCGAACGATCGCCCGAGGCGCGGGAACTGCGAAAGGGGTACCTCACCGCCGTGAAGAGCTTGGATGCGCTGGAGGGCTGGACCTTCCCCGCTTTCGTGGGGCGCTTGAACCTTGACCGCAGCCCTTCGCCTTTCGACGTACCCCACCACGGCTTGTTGGATATGGCCACCTCACACATGGTGCCCACCATGCCCCCCAACGGCGAACACCTGAAGGTGGAATGGTGGCGGCAACTGCTGGCCGCTTGGGATGGCCCCGCCAATACCAAGGCGGCAACGGTGGAACAACTGCTGGACCACCATCACCGCCATGGTGGGAGGGCCGAGGTATTCCGCGCCTTGGTGAAGAGCACCGCGAAGCGCCTGCATGCGATTAAGGACACAGGTGGCAAGGGTGCCGAGCATTGGGAAACGTTGGCCGATGTGCTGGAGCAATGGCTGTCCATGGCACCCAAGGTGCATGCACAAGGGAAGACCTCCACCACGGCGACGGCTCAGGGGAAGCGACCAGACTTGAAGTTGGTGGCTTTGGTCCATGCACTTCGATACTTGACCGGGGATAAGAGCGCGGATATCACCCCGGAAAATTCACAGGCGCTAGCCGAGGGCGTTGGAGCCAAAGGCAGCACAAGCGGCAAGGACCTGCGCAAGTATTACACCCGCTATACCTTATGGAAGGAGCACCACGCTCAGCGGCTGCAAGATGGCAAGCCCCACACCGTGAAGGCACGCTACCTCGCCGCTATCACTATGCTCGAAGATTCCCCGAAGGCCAAGGCCATGGCTGAGGCTGAGCTGGAAGAGCTATGCAACGGGGAATGACCTTCGGAAAATAGGGGGCCACATAGTGGCCACATTCCCACCCCACCGGGAAAGGCCCGGGGAACTTTGCCGTCACAACGCATCGGGATAACATCCCCCGAGCGTTGCGGCAAGATGAACGCGAACCCTTTCGAGATCCTTGAGGCCAAGCTGGATGCCCTGGCCGTGGATGTGCGGGCACTGAAGAGCCGCACCAAGGAAGCCCCACCCGATGAAATCGGGGGAATGGAACTGGCCGAGGCCGTCACGGGTCTGAGCCGGAGCACCTTGTACAAGAAAACCTTCAGGCGGGAGATCCCACACCGCAACGTGCATGGGCGCCTCTACTTCCGCCGCTCGGAGCTAGAGGCTTGGCTGGATGCTGGGCGCCGCCCGCTGGCCGAAGAGATCGCACACGAACGAATGGAAGAAAAGAAATGAGCCGGGAGCACTGCGAATGCAACCCGGCCCGAAATTCTACTGAGACATGCCAAAGATAAACCACCCCGACGAAGAGCGGACCGATCACAACGGAACGCCGCTCTACCTACGTGTTGAGCTATTCGTGGCCGGATGGTGCCGCCGCACGTTCACCACCCGTGCATCGGACCTGAAAGAGCTGGCCATGGCGCTGGAGGGCTTCCAAGATGCCAACCTGGATGCCACACACCTTGACGTGTTCGCCTTCGCCAAGATGGCTGGGCTTGTGCTTCGCCGCTGGCCGAGTGTTCCACGCAGGCAATACCGCAGGCGATGAGCACGGCCACCAGGATCACACCCGAGCAAGTGGAGGGCGCCATGCGCATCGAACACGCAAGGCCCACCGGCGAGGTGGTGGTACCGCCATTCCCGCTGGAGGCGCTCCCCGAACTGCTGGCTGATTACGCCCGAGAGCTGGAGCGGTTCAACGGCTTCCTCCTGGACTACACCGGAGCGGGCATGCTCTTCGCCGCATGCACGGCGATCGGGAACGCCGCACACCTTCAGGTGAAAGAGGGCTACACAGTACCGCCCATGCTTTGGCTGGTGAGCGTCGGGCGCCCGTCCATCGGAAAGACCCACCCGCTAAATGCCATGGTGAAGCCCTTGGCCAAGCGGGATGCACGCACCAAGCGCGAACACGATACCAGGGTGAGGGAATGGGAATCCGCTCAGGAGGATCGCCGTAAGCGAAAGGGCGGCAAGGATGCCCCACCGGAGGAACCGCCTTCACCTCGGCCTGTATGGCGCCCCCACCTTGTGGACGATATCACCATGGAGGCGCTGCTGGCCAAGCTGGCGGCAACGCCCCGAGGGGTGGGCCTGCATTGCGATGAGCTAGGCGGATGGCTGGCAGGGATGGACAAGTACCGCAAGGGTGGGGACCGCCAAAAGTGGCTTTCCATCTTCAATGGATCCCAGCTCAGCGAGATCCGAAAGACGGCTGGGGAGCATGTTGTGCGCCTTCCGTTCGTGGCCGTAGCTGGTGGGGTGCAACCAGGCAAGCTGCATGACCTCGGCCGCGATCATGACGGCTTCCTCCACCGCCTGTTGTTCGTGTATCCCGATGAGCAGTTGAGGCGTTACGCATCCAAGTTATCGGTGAACGCTGCATGGGGCGAGACATGGGACAGAGTGCTGGAGCAACTGCTGGAGCTGGAAATGCGCACGGTGGATGGGGAGCTGGAACCGATCCTGATGCACTACACCGAAGCCGCCGCCGAGGTATACGCCCGATGGGACCGAATGAACACGGACCGCACGAACGCCGCGAATGCGTCCGGCGATGAGCTAAGCGCCGCCCTCTTCGGCAAGCTGGACACCTATGCCCACCGGCTGGCCTTGGTGCTGGAACTATTGCACCGGGCATGCACGGGCGAAGGCCATGCCCGAGAGGTGAGGGCTGAAGCCGTGGAGGGTGCGCTGAAGCTGCTGGAGTACTTCGAGGCTTGTGCAAGGAAAGTGCATTTCCAGCTCTTCGAGGCCGATGCCGTGGACCGTTTGCCGCCACTGAAGGGCCGCGTTTACGCCGCCCTGCCTGAGCGCTTCACCACTGGCGAGGGCACCCATATCGCCCAGGCGATGGGTATGCCGCCCTCCACCTTCAAGCGCCTGTTGAGGGATGGGCACCTCTTCCGCAAGGCCCGCCACGGGGTGAACGTGAAGCTGAAGGACGCATGAGCTACACGATACCCATGGACTTTTTGGCCTTTTTGGTCCTTTCCGCCATGGGCGCGGGATTCGGAGGGTATACGGGTGGTCCTTTCGTGGTCCTTTGGTCCTTTCGGATGTGGTGGCAAAGGACCACTTGGACCATGAAAAGACCACCCCATACCTCGGGAAATGCTTATCCCCGTAGCAAAGGACCAAAAGACCAAAAGGACCACACCTCTAACATGCACACCGATGGCCGTGGCTGAGGCACACCGCTACACCCTGGAACGCTACACCGGACCGAGATCGAAGCACACATGCCCGAGCTGTGGGCACCGGCGATGCTTCAAGCGCTACGTGGATTCGGCCACCGGTGAGCACCTCGCCGAGCATGTAGGGCGATGCGATCGGGAGGACCGATGCGCCCACCATGTGAAGCCCCGCGAATATTTCGCCGCTGGTGGTGAGCGCCCATCGGGAGAATGGACACCGCCACCGATGCCGCCCGAGCTTCCCGGCTACCGGATGGCCCGCGAAGATGTACGCCACACCGTGGGCAAGCCTTGCCACCTGCTGGAATACCTCAGCGCCAAGGCCGGGCTGGATGCTGAGCAGGTGAAGCGCACCGCGTGGGAGTATTGCGTGGGCGGCTGGCCTGAGCCGGGCAAGTACCTCGGCGCTGCCGCCTTTTGGCAGGTGGACCGTGCCGGGCAAGTACGCACCGCGAAAGTGGTGCAATACGATCCCAGCAACGGCCACCGCGTGAAGGGTGCCGCATCGTGGGCACATGCCTTAGCTGGTGGCATCCCCGAGGGCTTCCGCCTGGATCAATGCCTCTTCGGTGAGCACCTGCTGGACAAGTACCCCGAGGCGCCCGTGGGCATCGTGGAGGCGGAGAAAACGGCCCTTGTGGCACGGCTGCTGGTGCCTTCGGTCCTATGGCTGGCCGTGGGTGGCCTTGGTGAGCTGAAGCTGAGCAAGCTCCTACCATTGGCAGGCCGTCACGTTACCCTGTGGCCCGACCTCGGCAAGGGCTTCACGGAATGGAGCGCCAAGGCATCCGAGCTGGCCCCGCTCTTCACTTCGCTGAAGGTTGCGGACCTGCTGGAAAGGGTGGCCACCGATGCCGAGCGGGAGCAAGGGCTGGACTTGGCCGATTACCTATTGAGCCGAAGCGCTGAAGAGCAGGTCATGCCGAAGGCGCCGCCCCCGGAACGCATTGCCGCCGAAGTACTGGCCTTCATGCAGCGGCACCCGGCATGCCAAGTGCTGGCCGATGAGGTGGACATGGATCTGTCCGCTGCAATAGTCCAACCTCTACCTGCCTAGACAATGGGACGCAGCTATACCGGTAGTTCCACGGTTTACGAATGCCCACGGCTGAATCTATCCCAGCTCCGGAGGGCGGGCTACTTCAGCAAGGATGCCGAGGTCCGGGGAGCGTGGAGCTGGACTAGCGGGGAGGTGGTGAACATCACCACGGTGGGCAAGGGGGCTGAGGTCCACATGGAACTGAGCTACACCTGGACCGATCCCTACACGGGCAAGCCGGAAGAGGTCCGGCAACGAATCGACATGGTGAGGAAGCCGAGCAACCTCGGCCGGGGGACCGTGCTCTACTTCCTCTGCCCATACACAGGACGTCCGTGCCGAATCCTCTACCGTGCATATTCCGCCCGTACGTACCGCAGTAGGTGGGGCTTCAGCTACCGGCTCTATTACCCCGGCCAAGTGTGCGGCAAGCTGGACCGATGGAACACCCGCTATTGGGACCTGGAGCGCCACCTGGAGGGCATGGAGCGGATGCGTAGCCCCGGAACCTACCGGGGAAGGCCCACGAAGCGGGCGCAACGTTGGGAGCGCCTGCTGAGCGAACTGGATCGCATGGAGCTACTCAGGTGGTCCCCGGCATCGTTCCCCAAACGGCTACGGTCCGTGCTATCGGGGAGGTCATAAGTCCTAAGGAGTTCGGCTATCTATTGCCGACGCGCTGCGCGTTGAAGTAGCCTCCCTGCCTTCCGCTCGGCATCGGCGGCACCAATCGTTAGCACCGTCGAAGCGATTAGCCCAGCCCCAGCGACGGCACCTCCAATCGCAACGCCGGAATCGGACGAAGCATCCAAGGCAAGGGCAAGCCCAGCCCCGAGAGCAAGTCCACCAAAGCCAAGAATCGCAGCCGTACCCCGCCGCCTGCCTGCCTCTTCAAGTCGCATTCCAGCAAGCTGGAGCGCTTCAAGGTCCATGGGAACGGACATCATATCCACGCGGGGCGGTGCATCTATGGGCTTACCATTGGTAACCTCAGGGCGGTAAGCCGTGGGAGTGGCCTCCATTGTGATGTCCAGCGTGGTGGTGAACCCATTCTGGATCTTCACCTCATACTTCGCAAACGTCAGATAGCCCTCATTCGAGGCCCGGACCATGAACACACCTTTGGGCAGGTGCTCCATGAAGTACCGCCCCTTGGCATCGGTCCGTGTTGATGCTATCGCGCTGTCCCCGCTCACCACCTCAACAAGCACATGTTCAAGCGGGGCCTGTGTCCGTGTATCTGACACGCTGCCGGACAACCTCCCCCTCCCATCGTTGCAATAGCTAAGGAGAGGCAGGGCCAAAAGGAGGGTGAGGGCATGGTAGCGCATGGGCAAGAATTATCTTGCCGAACATACACGAATGGGCGATAAACTCGGCCTCTACGCATTCAACGCCCTGCCCATCGGGGAGCGGGCACAAGCCCTGTGGGACGGCGGGGCCTTCATCGGCGCCACTGACCACCCCGAGGGGCGAAGCGCCTTCTACACGTTCGCGGACTATTATGTGGAGGTGCTACTGGTGGGCGATCCCGAGCGCATTGTGGAGGTCGTTCCATTCTACACCGGCCCCAGGCTGGAGCGGATGCTCAGCGTTATCGACGTGACCAAGCTCTGAACGATGAAGACCGCCCGCCGCATCCTTGAGACCCTCGGGGGGCTGCTGGTGGACTTCGTGGGCCTCTTCCTCGGCTACCCTGAGCGGGAAGGGGGCCAACGCCGTACCGTTGGGGAGGCCCTCCTTTTCCTCGGCCTCCTGGCCGTGGTCATGGCCCTTTTCATCACCGCATCCTGAAGCGGCCGGAAGCACCCTTCGCGGGCCGATTATTTGCCCCCTTATTTACCCTAGATCTAAAAGAAGAAGCCCCGGCATTTCGCTCGGGGCCTTGTCCTTCTAAGAGTAGCGCGGGAGAGACTTGAACTCTCGACCTCAGGATTATGAATCCTGCGCTCTAACCAGCTGAGCTACCGCGCCATGGGCCTCGGCCCGGTCTGGGCCGGGCGAAAGGGGCGGCAAATATAGCAGCAGGTCCGATCAGGTCCGAGGCCCGCCCCACTTGCACAGGCGTGGGGAATCTCTACCTTGCCCGGACCATGGCCAAGTCCCGCACCAGCACGAAACCGGCGCGTCGAGCACCGCGGCCCGCACCGAGGAAAGCGGCGCCCGGCAAGGGACGGCCGGCGGCCTCATCCGACCGGAAGAAGGCGACCAAGAAGAAGCCGGCGCCCCGGCCTGCCTCCGGCAAAGCCGCTTCCGCCGCCAAGGCGAGGAAGGCCGCCCCGAAGAAGCCGACCACCGCACGCGCGGCCAGGCCGGCCCAGCGCAGGGCGCCTGCCGCGGCTTCGAAACGGACCGGTGGCAACGCGGTGCGCAAGGCGGCGAAGAAGCCGGCATCGCGGCCGCTGTCGCGAAAGCCGGTGAAGAAGGCGTCGGCCAGCGCGCCCGTGGTGAAGCGAAAGGCCTCCGCCCCTGTGCGAAAGGCCGCCCCGCCGAAGCCCTCGAAGGCCGCGACGGCGAAAAAGCCGGCCGCGAAGCGACCCGCTCCGTCCTCCACGACGCGCAAAGCCGCAGCCCCGCCGAAGCCGACACCGAAGCCGCCGGCCCGCCCCGGCGGAGCTGTGGCTCCGGCCAAGCCCGTGACCCAATCCCCGGCCGCCAAGGCGCCACCACCACCGGCCCCCAAGGCCGCGCCGAAACCCGCCCCGGCCAAGCCGGCCCCGCCACCACAAGCCCCGGCGGCCGCGAGCCCCAAACTGAAGGCCACGCCGTCCAACAAGCCCCCTGCGGCCCCGATCCAGGCCGTGATGATGGGCGTGGAACCCGCCGCACAGCCGGCCCGCACCTTGAAGCGCGCCATCAAGGAGCGCTACCAGGCGGAGTTCTACATGCGCTCCACGCCCAACGTCCTGTTCGAGCTGATCAGCACGCCCAGCGGCTTCAGCGAGTGGTTCTGCGACGATGTGAACGTGCGCGGTGACGAGTTCGCGTTCGAGTGGGGCGGTGAGGTGCAGAAAGCCCTGTGCATCGGCCGCCGGGCCGGCGAGCTCATGCGCTTCCGCTGGTTGGAGGATGAGGACCCCGGGGCCTACTTCGAGCTGCGGATCCGCATCGACCCCATGACCAACGACGTGGCGCTGGTGGTGACGGACCATGCCTGGCCGCAGGACCTGGAGAGCGCCCGCCAGCTCTGGGCCTCGCAGGTGGCGCACCTCATGCGGGTGATCGGCTCCTGAGCCCGGTACCTTTGCGCCCGGCGGCACCGCCGCCCGCCCCACCCGGATGAAGCGCCTGCACCGCATGATCATCGCGGCCTACCTCGGTCCGCTGGTGGTCACCTTCGGCATCGTGCTCTTCATCCTGAGCATGCAGTTCCTGTGGAAGTACGTCGACGACCTCATGGGCAAGGGGCTGCCCTGGTACACCCTCACCGAACTACTGGTGTACGCCACGGCGAGCTTCGTGCCGCTGGCCCTTCCCCTGGCCGTGCTGCTCAGCTCCATCATGACCATGGGCGGGCTGGGCGAGAACAGCGAACTGGTCCCCATGCGCTCGGCCGGGCTGCACCTCTTCCGCATCCTGCGGCCGCTGGTGGTGCTGGTCGTGCTCCTCTCCGGCCTGTCGTTCCTCTTCAGCAACAACGTGCTGCCGGTGGCCAACCTCCGCTTCCACAGCCTGCTGTGGGACGTGACGCGCAAGAAGCCCGCGATGAACCTGCGTCCCGGGGTCTTCTACAACGGCATCGACGGCCTCAGCATCCGGGTGCGGGACAAGGCCGAGGACGGCACCCTCACGGATGTGCTCATCTATGACCATCGTGAACCGTTCCAGGGGAACCGCACCGTGGTGCGTGCCCGCAGCGGCACCATGCAGCGCAGCGCCGATGGCGGCAGCCTGCTGCTGACGCTGCGCGACGGCCATTTCTACGATGCGCGCGACCCCTCCGGCCGCAAGGGCCGGACGGATGCCCTGGTGCACGGCACCTTCGCCACGGACGTCGTGCGCCTCGACCTCAGCGGCCTCGGGTTGCAACGCACCGACGAGGAGCTCTTCAAGGACAACTACAAGATGCAGACGATCGGTCAGCTGGCGCGGACCGAGGACTCGCTCGCCAGCGCGTTCCGTGAGCGGGTGACGATGCAGATGAGCTACCTGCACAACACCTTCCGACCGCTGCGCGACAGCCTCGCGGCCGACCGGCCCCTTCCCCCGGCGGCGCCCGCCACCGGGGCGGTGCCCATGCCGGCGGTGCACGACCAGGCCATCGACATGGCACGCGCCACCATCAACTTCCTGGAACGCACCGATGAGGAGCGGAAGGGCAGCCTGGAGCAGATCGCCCGGCACGGGGTGGAGTGGCACCGCAAGCTCATGCTCGCCTTCGCCTGCCTGATCTTCTTCTTCATCGGCGCACCGCTCGGGGCCATCATCCGCAAGGGCGGCATGGGGCTGCCCACGGTGTTCGCCATCGTCTTCTTCCTCATCTTCCACATCGTCTCCTTCAGCACCGAGAAGCTCGTCATCAGCCTGAAGCTGGCCCCCTGGCCCGGCATGTGGATCAGCAGCCTCGTGCTGCTGCCCATCGGCATCTGGCTCACGTGGAAGGCCGCCACCGACAGCCCCCTGTTGGACCGGGATGCCTATTATCGCGGCTGGTACCGGCTCAGGTCCTTGATGCGCGGCCGGCGAGATGCGGATCCTTCAACTGTGCCATAAGCCCCCGTTCCCGCCCATCGACGGCGGCAGCAAGGCCATGCACAACCTCACGCGCGGCCTGCTGGCGGACGGCCACACGGTGAAGGTCATGTGCATCCAGACCCCGAAGCACCCCCTGGACATCGACGCGCTGCCCGAGGCGTACACCCGGGCCACCGACATCCAGGGCGTGTTCGTGGACACGAGCCTGAACGTGGTGGACGCCTTCACCGACCTGATCACGGCCGACAACTACAACATCAGCCGGTTCTTCTCGCCGGACATGGACATCGCGCTCATCCGCGTGCTCAGCGCCCGCCCCTTCGATGTGGTGCTGCTGGAGAGCCTGTTCATGACCCCCTACATCGCCACCATCCGCCGGTACACGGATGCGGTGGTGGTGCTGCGCTCGCACAACCTGGAGCATGTGCTGCAGGAGCGCATCGCCAGTGGGGAGCGCAACTTCATCAAACGGCCCTACCGCCGCTTCCTCGCCCGCCAGCTGAAGGACTACGAGATGGCCGTGCTGGACCGGGTGGACGGCGTGGCGGCCATCAGCCCCGCCGATGCCGCGCACTTCGAGGCGCACGGATCGCGCACACCCATCGCCACCATTCCCTTCGGGGTCGATCCCGCCGAGCACGACCAGCCGCTGCCCGGCGGACGGCCGGTGTTCTTCCATCTGGGCAGCATGGACTGGGAGCCGAACCTCGAAGGCGTGCGCTGGCTGGTGGCCGAGGTCTGGCCACGGGTGATCGCCCGGCACCCCGAGGCGCGGCTGCACCTGGCCGGCAACCGCATGCCCGATGACCTGCTGCACCTGGACCTGCCCGGCCTGCAGGTGAAGGGCCGCGTGAAGAGCGCCGAACAGTACATCGCCGACCGGCATGTGATGGTGGTGCCCCTGCACAGCGGAGGAGGCATGCGCGTGAAGATCATCGAGGGCATGGCCATGGGCCGTTGCGTCATCAGCACCACCATCGGTGCGGAAGGCATCTCCGTCACCGACGGCCAGGACATCCTGCTGGCGGACACCGCCGCCGCCTTCGCCAGGCAGATGGGGCGGGCGCTGGACGAACCGGGCCTGGTGGCCTCCATCGGCGCCCGCGCACGGGCCACCATCGTGGGCCACTACAGCGATGCACGCATCATCCACGACCTGGTGGGCTTCCTCCGGAGCCTGAAGCGCGCATGAGGCTGCTGGTGCTGCTCTCCCGCGTGCCTTATCCCCTGGAGAAGGGCGACAAGCTCCGCGCCTACCACCTGGTGAAGCGCCTGGCCGAACGGCACGAGGTCCTGCTCTGCTGCCTCAACGATCAGCGCATCCACAAGGAGCACCTCGACCACCTGCGGAGCTTCTGCCACCACCTGGAGGTCATCCACCTGCCGCGCTGGCGCATCGTGTGGAAGCTGATCACCGCCGTGTTCTCGCGCATGCCGTTCCAGGTCGCCTACTTCCACCATGCGGCCGCTCAACGGCGCGTGGATGCGCTCATCGACCGGTTCGCCCCCGACCACGTGCTGTGCCAGCTCGTGCGCACGACCGAATACGTCCGCTGGCACCTTTCCCTGCCCAAGACGCTGGACTACATGGACACGCTGAGCAAGGGCATGGAGCGACGCACCGAGACCAGCAGCCCGCTGCTGCGGCCGCTGTTGCTCACGGAGACCCGCCGGCTGCAGTCCTATGAGAACCTGATGTTCGACCTGTTCGACCACCGGATCATCATCTCGGCACAGGACCGGGACTACCTCTACCACCCGGACCGAGCACGCATGACGGTGATCCCGAACGGCGTGGACACCACGTTCTTCCATCCGATCCCCGGCGAGCTGACGCACGACCTGCTGTTCACCGGGAACATGAACTACCCGCCGAACATCGACAGCGTGCTGTACCTGGTGAACAAGGTGCTGCCGTTGGTGCGCCGGGAGCGGCCCGATGTGTCGCTCCTGATCAGTGGCGTGGACCCCAGTCCGCGGGTGCGGCAGCTGGCCGAACAGGACCCCCTCATCACGGTGACGGGCTGGGTGAAGGACATCCGGACGAGCTACGTCTCGGCGCGCGTGTTCGTGGCGCCGATGCAGATCGGTACCGGCCTGCAGAACAAGCTGCTGGAGGCCATGGCGATGGGCATGCCGTGCATCACCTCGGCGCTGGCCAACAACGCGGTGGGCGCTCATCCCGGGGAGGGCATCCTCATCGGTCACGACCCGGCGAGCTACGCCGACCACATCCTGCGCCTGCTGAAGGACGAGGAGGAGCGAAGGCGGATCGCGGGGAACGGGCACCGCCATGTGCTGGCCACCTTCGATTGGGCGCGCGCGGTGGACACGCTGGACGGCCTCATCACCGCGCCCGTCCGTGCGGCCTCCCCCCTGCCGATCGGCTAACTTCGCGCCCGCTGCGGCCTTGCGCCCGGCGACCTGGTGCATGAACGACATCCGTCTGGACCCCATCGAGGAGGCCATCGCCGACATCCGGGCCGGCAAGGTGGTGATCGTGGTGGACGATGAGGACCGCGAGAACGAGGGCGACCTGCTCACCGCCGCGCGCAACGCCACCCCCGAGGTGGTCAACTTCATGACGAAGCATGGGCGCGGTCTCATCTGCGCCCCCCTCACCGAGGAGCGCTGCGAGCAGCTCGGCCTGGGCCTGATGGTGCACGACAACACCGCCCTGCACGAGACCCCCTTCACCGTGAGCGTGGACGTGAAGGGCCGTGGCACCACCACCGGCATCTCGGCGCAGGACCGGGCCGCCACCATCCAGGCCCTCATCGACCCCACCACCACGGCCTCCGACCTGGCGCGCCCCGGCCACATCTTCCCGCTGAAGGCCCGCAACGGCGGAGTGCTGCGTCGCACCGGCCATACCGAGGCGGCGGTGGACCTCGCCCGGCTCGCCGGCCTCGAACCCGCCGGCGTCATCGTGGAGATCCTCAACGAGGACGGCACCATGGCGCGGCTGCCCGAACTGCGGCGGATGGCCGACACCTTCGGGCTGAAGCTGGTGAGCATCGCCGACCTGGTGGCCCACCGCATGCGCACGGAAAGCCTCGTGGAGCGGCAGGTGCGCGTGCAACTGCCCACCGCGCACGGCGATTTCGAGCTCGTCGCCTTCCGGCAGACCAACACCGGCGAGGAGCACCTGGCGCTGGTGAAGGGCGACTGGCGGCCCGATGAGCCCGTGCTCGTGCGCGTGCACAGCAGCTGCGTCACCGGGGACATCTTCGGAAGCTGCCGCTGCGACTGCGGCCCGCAGCTGCACCGGGCCATGGAGATGATCGACGCCGCGGGCAAGGGGGTCATCGTGTACATGCAGCAGGAAGGCCGCGGCATCGGGCTCATCAACAAGCTGAAGGCCTACAAACTGCAGGAGGAGGGTGCGGACACCGTGGAGGCGAACGTGATGCTCGGCTTCGACATGGACGCCCGCGATTACGGGGTGGGCGCGCAGATCCTGCACGAGCTCGGCGTGCGCAAGATGCGCCTGCTGACGAACAACCCGCGCAAGCGCACCGGCCTCATCGGCTACGGGCTCGAGATCGTGGAGAACGTGGCGATCGAGATCGCCGCCAACCCGCACAACGAGCACTACCTGCGCACCAAGAAGAACAAGCTGGGCCACCTGCTGCGGCTGGGCGATCGCGACTGATCAGCGCGCCTCCTCCCCCCCGGCCGGCCCCGCGGTGGTCGGGGTCACCTTGGGTGCCCGCCGCCGGAAGCCCAGCATGCCGGTGAAGTTGCGCCAAAGCTCGCCGAGCGTGTCGAAGTCCTCGCGATAGGCGATGCCGGCGCCTTGCGTCGTGGCCGCCTGGTCCGCTTGATTGAGGTTGCGGTCGTTGCTCTGGCTGAAGGCCTTCAAGCGGATCCGCCCGTCATTGGTCATCAGGTACTCCAACTGGAAGTCGCCCACCAGCTGGTTGCTCTGCTGGGATGCCCCTGAGCCGTACTGCACGCCCACGTTGGTGCTCAGGACCAGGCGCTCATCGAACAGCTGGGTGCTCACCGCCAGTTCGAGCTCATCCTGCGTGAGCGCATCACCCGGCCTGTAGTTGAAGCCCAGGTCCACATCGTTGCTGAGGCGGCTGAGCCAATTGCTCACCTGGTTGCTGAGCAGTTCGCTGCCCGAGGTGCCCACGACGTTGCCCCGGGAACCCGTGGGACCGTTCGCCGCGCCCAGCCGGTCCACCGGCAGGAAGCGATTGAGCACGATGAGGCTGAACACCTGGCGGTTCATCTCGTCGGGCTCGCTCAGCACACTGTTCACCTGCGTGCGGGTGCCTTCGTCCACCGAGGGCAGGCGCACATCGAATCCGATGTCCGGGTTGGCCAGCCGGTCCTTGAGGCGCATCACCACCTCCACCGGGACCCGCTTGCCCAGCCCCTCGGCCCGCTCGGCCGGGATGATGTCCACCAGCGGTGCGCGCAACTTGTAGACGGCGTTCAGCGCCAGCTGGGCATCGAAGGGGTCGCCGTACCAGGTGATGTGCCCGCCCGGGTCCACATCGAAGCGCTTGTTCACCACGTTCCGCAGGGTGAACAGGTAGGTGCCGTCCACCACCTCCATGTCGCCCCGCATCGAGAGGTTGCCCGTGGGGCTCACCGTCATCTCGATGTTGCCCCTGCCGCGGCCGCTCAGGATGTCGCCCACGGTGGGGTCGAAGATGAGCTCGAACCGCGCGTCCGGGGTCACCTCCACGTCGAGGTCGAGGCGCACCCCGCTCAGGTCCACGGGGGTCCGTGCCGTGTCCAGCTCAAGGCCGCCCGCATGGAAGCGCACGAAGTCGATCCCGCTCAGGTCCCGCGCGGTGCCCAACGGCAGACTGATGGTGGTGCCCGGTGCGGTGCGACCGGTGAAGACCACCTCCAGGTTGTCCTCGTACCCGCTCACCTGAAGGTCACCCGTGCCGTAGGCCTTGCCATAGAAGAGCTCGTTGTCGTTCACCGTGGTGTTCAGGCACAGGAAATGGTCGAGCTCGAGCATCACATCGTAGTCCCAGTTGGCGAAGCCCTTGTGGTTGATGGTGCCCACCGCCTTGGCCGTGCGCCCCTCCTGGTCCTTCACCTTCACCAGGTCCAGCCAGAAGCCGTCCGGCAGGATCCGCACCCGGTCGCTCAGGCTGTAGAAGGTGTTGAGGTAGTCGATGCGAAGGCCGGCCTCGTCCAACAGGGCGGTGCCCTCCACCCGCGGTTCCGCGAAGGTGCCGCCCACGCGGATGTCACCCGTCACCCGGCCCTGGATGTCGCTCACCCCTTCGGGCAGGTACGGGTCGATGAAGGCGAGGTCGAAGGAGTCGAGCTCGAGCACGAGATCGAGCTGCTCCACTTCCGAGGCCGGGGCGATGCGCCCGTTGAACTCCAACGCCTTCAACCGTCCGCGCTGCATGGTCCCGCCCACCTCCATCTCGCGGCGCGCGTCCTTCCAGGTGGCGGCGAAGATGATGTCGCCCACCGGGTGCTTGTCCACCTTCAGGGAGTCGATGCACAGGTAGCTGATCAGGCTGGGTTCGCCGAGCAGGTCGAAGACCCGCCCTTCACCGCTCACGGACCCGAACAGCATGGGGCCCTTGTAGAAGGGACGAAGGTGCCTCAGCCGCACGCCGTTGACATCGAAGGCCAGGGGGCGCTCCGGGTCCGCGGACAGCCATCCGTCCAGGGTGATCCGTTCATCGTCGTTCCACACCTCGAGCTGCCGGACCTCAAGGCCACCCGCATGGTAGTGCAGCCGCACCGGCTCGGGGTTCCTCCAGGCGCCCAGGCCGAGGTGCAGGCGACTGGGGAGCAGGTCCAGTTCCACATCGGTCCAGCCGTTCACCAGGCCGGCCAGGTGAAGGTCGCCCCGCGTGTCGTGGGTGCTCCCGTCCCACACCATGCGCACCTCCAGTTCGTCCTGATAGGCCTTGCCCGAGAGGTCGATCCCTTCCAGGAAGGTGCTGTCGGTCAATTGCTGGCGCTCGCTCCGCAGGCTGAACACCAGCAGGTCCAGCGTCTTGTCCAGGATCACACGCACCGAATCGCCGCCGACGGAGCCGTATGCGATCCGCGGCAGATCGGCCGTGAGCGCCATGTCGAAGGTGCGCGTGTCGAACATGCCGCTGAACCGCGCCCCGGGATCCAGCACCAGGCGCGGCACCACGCGCCCGAGCAGCGGCTTGGCCTCCTTCACGTGCACGTCGAACGCGAAGCGCTGTTCCTCCTGGGCATAGCGCGCACGGTCGGACAACGCGGGGAACACACTGTACACCACGCTCAGGAAGGCGTCGGGCAGGCGCGTCGGCAGGAACCGGCCCTGCACATCCGCGTCGACGAGGTCGGAACGGAGGGACAGCAGCGGCTCGCCGTCCCGGCGTGCGCTCGCGAGCTCCACATCGCCCAGCTCCAGCACGCCCTGGTCGTCGCAATAGGTGAGGTCCTCGATCGCGAGCCGCCCTTTGAGGCTATCCGGGGCCAGCTCACCCTCCGCGCGCACGATGCCGCTGACCTCGCCCAGGTGCAGCTCCGGTGCGATGTTCAGTTCGAAGAGGTCGGCGCGTTCCAGCTCGGCGGTGAAGTCCACCTTCGGCCACTTCCCGCGCAGGTCGGCGAGGCCGTCGAAGCGGAGCTTCACGTTGGGGTCGTCGCAGGTGAGGCGCCCATTGAACAAGCGACGCTGCAGGCGGCCGGAGGTGGTGATCCCCGTGAGGGGCCGGTCGTTGATGGTGATCAGGGGCACGCGCCCGTCAAGGTCCGCCTGCATGGTGGCCAGGTCGCGCCCCTTGGCGTTCACCTTCACGTCGAAGGCGATGGGACCCACGGTGGGGTCGCCGGCCAGCGGCGCCAGGTCGAAGCCGGTGGTGGCCAGGGCACCGTGGAACCGGAACACGTCGCTCACGGTGTCGCGTTCGTAGGACAGGTCGGTGGACAGCACGCCCAGGGCCGTGCTCGCGCTGCCGTAGGCCGTGAAGGCGGATGCGAAGCCCGTGAAGTTGCCTCGGAAGGCCATCGGCCCCAGCGTGGTCAGCTCACGGGGCACCTCCAACACGCGACCCTCCGGGAAGGGCGGCACGGGCACCGTGGCCAGGTCGGCGGCGTCGGTGCGCAAGGTGCGTGCGTCCACCACCACGAAGGTGGCGGCCAGGTCGGGCAGGCCGCTCATCTCCACGGAGCCCTCGAACCGCGTGTGGCGACCATAGTCCAGCGTCAGGTCGCGCGCCTTCAGTTCGCGCACGGTGCCGCGTGCCCGGCCGCGCACCCCCACCCGCGCCGCGAGCCCTTCCAGGTCGTGCGCGAACCAGGCGATGTCCCGCAGGTCCACCACCGAGCTGTCCAGTTCGGCCAGCATCTCCACCCGGTCGATGTACTCGTTGTAGTCCGTCCAGGACGAGGTGCGCATCTCGTAGCGTCCCCGAAGCGTGCTGAACGGCGTGCGCAGCTCCAGGTGCTCCACGGCGATGCCACGCCCGCTCACGGTGGCCCTGCCCTGCAGTCCGGTGCAGGTCAACCCGCTCTTCTCCCGGAACGACACGTGGTCGAGCACGGCCTGTATGCTGTCCTCGATCACCAGCAGGTCGTGGCCGAGCACATCGCCCGTCACGTCCACGTGGTCGAAGTCGACCCCGAACGGAAGCACGGGCGAGCTGTCCTTGTGGTGCGTGAAGCGCAGGTCGCGGATCGTGAACGCGTCGGCCTGGATGGCCCAGGGCGCACCGGGCGCCGTGGTGTCACCGGACGACAATGCCGCGATCCACCGCGTGAAGTTGCTGGTGGGGTCGTCCACGCCCTGCCGCAGGTGCCACCGCACCCCTTCCACGATGACGCCGCGCAGGTGCACCTGCCTTCGTTCGGTGCTCACCCGCCAGCGGCGCAGGTTGAGGCGGCGGACCGCGAAGAGCGTGTCGCCGTCCAGGTCGCACACCAGCACGCCGCGCAGTTCGGCCGGGCCGGTGAAGGTGAGGTGCACGCGGTCCACCTGGACACAACTTCCCAAGGCCTCCGTGGCATACGCGCCGAGCCGGCCGGCCAACCAGGTCTGCACCGAAGGCAGCCGCAGGGCGAACACGCCCAGCATGCCCGCCACCACCAGCGCGAGCAGCACCCAGGCGATCGCGCGGAGAACACGGCCGGACCACTTCAGAAAGGGCGAGCTGCTCAGGAGCGGGTAGTTTTGGGCGCGAACACGCAGATCGCGGGCCCGGATGGCGAAAATAGCGGAGCAACAGCCGGTGGCCGGTCCCTTGCGCATCCTGGGCATCGAGAGCTCGTGCGATGAGACCGCCGCGGCCGTGCTGGAGGATGGCCGTGTGCTGAGCAATGTCGTGGCCGGTCAGGCGGTGCATGCCGCCTGGGGCGGCGTGGTGCCCGAGCTGGCCAGCCGCGCCCACCAGGAGCACATCGTGCCCGTGGTGGAGGCCGCCCTGCGTGAGGCCGGTCTGCCACCCGACGCGCTCACCGCGGTCGCCTTCACCCAGGGACCCGGCCTCATCGGTGCCCTGCACGTGGGCGCCGCGTACGCCAAGTCGTTCGCACAGGCCTTGGGACTCCCCCTGCTGGCGGTGGACCACATGCGGGCGCATGTCCTGGCCCACTTCATCCGCGACGACCAGCAGCGTCCCGTGCCGGAATTCCCCTTCCTGAACCTGACGGTGAGCGGAGGCCACACCCTGATCGTGCTGGTGCGCTCCCCGTTGGACATGGCGGCCATCGGGAGCACGCTGGACGATGCCGCCGGCGAGGCCTTCGACAAGGGGGCCAAGCTGTTGGGCCTGCCCTACCCCGGAGGCCCGCAGGTGGATGCGCTCTCCAGCCAGGGCGACCCGGGGCGCTTCCGGCTCCCCCGCCCCACCGTGCCCGACCTGGACCTCAGCTTCAGCGGCACGAAGAGCGCCTTCCGCAACCTCGTGCTCCCGCTGCGCGATGACGACGGTCGGCTTTCCCCCGACCTGGTGCCCGACCTCTGCGCCACCTTGCAGCAGGCGATCCTGGACCAGCTCTTCGCCAAGCTGACACTGGCCGTGGAGCGAACGGGCATCACGCGGATCGGCATCGCCGGTGGTGTCTCCGCCAACCGGGGGTTGCGTGGGCGTCTGGCGGAGCTGGCGGACCGGCACGGGTGGACGGTCCACATCCCTCCTTTCGCCTACTGCACGGACAACGCGGCGATGGTGGCCATGGCCGGCGACCTGCTGCTGCGCGCGGGGCGCACGGCCGGTCTGGACGTGGTGCCCCTGGCCCGGATCCCTCAGCGTTGAAGCCCTTGGGGCCAGAACCTACCTTTGCCGTTCATGGCCCGCTCCCTCCTGGTCTCTTTCGCGGTCGTTCTGCTGGGCTGTACGGCCGCCACGGCCCAGTCGGTGGAGCAGCTGATGGCCGAAGGGGACAGCCTGCTGGCCCAGGAGCGTTACTCCAAGGCGATCGACGCCTATTCCCGGGCCATCGCGGCCCGGCCCTCCGCCGACACGTACGCCGCCCGGGCCCGTGCATGGTATGCCATGGACCGGGCCGACCGGTTCCTGCTGGACGTGGACCAGGCCTTGAAGACGGACAGCACCCATCCGGAGGCCAACTACCAGCGCAGCCTTTATGCCCTGCGTGGGGAGGACTACCGCACCGCGGAGCGGTACAGCGACCGCGGCATCCGGCACGGTGCACAAGGCCGTCTCCGGGCCCAGCTGTTGCTGGCCCGCGGGGAGGCCCTCGCCGAACTTCGCCGTCCGGAGATGGCGATCGCCGACCTGCGCGACGGCCTCGCCGTGATCCCCGAGGACCTGGAGGCCAACCGCACCCTGGCCCGCATGCTGGATGAGACCGGCGATCATGAAGGCGCCCTGGTGGTGCTGGAGCGCCTGTGCACCTTGGAGCCGCGCAACCCGGGGCACTGGACCAACCGCGGTTTCGAGCTCTCCCGGCTCGGCCGCTGGAACGACGCCTTGGCCATGTTCGAGCAGGCCCTGTCCATCGACCGCGACGAGCCCGTGGCCCTCAGCAACCGGGCCTATGCCCTGCTGAACCTGGGCCGCAACGAGGAGGCGTGGAAGGATGTGGAGCGGAGCCTCCGGTTCTACCCGGCCAACTCGTTCGCCCTTCGTACACGGGCACTGCTGCGGCTGCGGAAAGGCGACCTGGAAAAGGCCTGCGCCGACCTCTCCCTGGCCCGCATCCTCGGCGGGGTCAGCGATGTGGACGCGCTGATCCAGGAGCACTGTGGTGCCGTGCCCAACCGGCGCTGATCACCGCACAAGCAAGGTGGATGTGGCCGACCGGCCGTCCGTCGTTCGCACCGTCACCGCGTACGCACCCGGGGCCCAGGCGGCCTCGACCGTGGCACGTTCGCCGGCCGCCCGCTGCACGTGCACCGCCCGTCCTTGGGCATCGCGCACCTCCACGGCCTCCAGCCCCGCACCCGGGACACGCACCTCGAAGGCGCGCTCCGCCGGGTTGGGCCACATCAGGAAGACAGGGCGGCCCTGTTCGGCGATGGCATCGAAGGAGGTCTCCACCACCTCGAACACGTCGATGCCCGCCTCCACCAGGTGGCCGGGCTGATCATCGGCCGTGCGGAACAGCACCTGCATGGTGGCCGTGGGGGCCAGGTGATCGGCGATCGCCCATTGGGACGGCTGCCAGCTGCCCATGCCGGGGCTGTTCGCCGTCACCGTTTCCACCGTCACGGTGTCCGTCCCATCGGTGAGCAGCACCAGAAGCTCATCATTGGGGGCGCCGCCGGTTCCGCCCGCGTTGAAGAACCACCGATCGTAACGCACCGCGGGCACGTTGAGCCCGGTGGCGTCGAACACCGGCGAGCTCAGCAGCACCTGACCATCGTCCACGTCGTCATCGCCCGCATTGCCGCCCCCGTTGCCCGTGATCATCGCCTGACCGAGGCAGTCGTTCGGATCGTCGGAACCAGGGGCGCAGGGATCCCCTTGATACACCGTGCCGATGGGGTTGCCGCGCTCCCAGGCCCCGCTCGTGGCCGCGTTCACCGTGCTCCAGCCCAGGTCCAGCGCGAAGTCGTCCGCATACCCGGGGTCCAGCGTGATGGTGAGCGCCGGTGTGTTGGCATCGATGGCCTGGGCGGGCAGGCAGGTGGTCCGCCAGCCCCAGCGACCGGCCGTCAGCGCATAGGTATCCGCAAAGACGGAGGGGACCACGAACTGACCGTTGGCATCCGCCACCGTCTGTGCATCGGCCATGAGCCCGTCGAAGGCCACGATGGCGTCGGGCACGGGATCGCCCGTACCCGCCTCCACCACCTGTCCGATGAGGTTGAACGGCACCATCGGCTGCAGCGCGATGTCCAGGAAGGTCACCTGCCCGGTCACCAGCACCACCGCCGTCACCGTCGTCGGGAAGTAGCCCGGAGCGGTCACCTGCACATCGTAGGTGCCCGCGGTCAGGGTGCCGGTGGCGTACGCCCCGTCGAACGCGGTGGTGTCCGTGGCTTGAAGGCCCGTGATCGTCACCGCGGCGAGGTTCACCGGGTTCGTGGTGATCGCATCGGTCACGGTGCCTTCCAGCCAGCAGGCGCGCACATACGTGGGCTCGAGGATGAACAGCCCCTCCTGGATGTCGGAGATGATCAGCCGCCCGGACGGGAAGAACGGATAGACACCCCAGGCCCCGTTGAATCCGCCACCCGTGAAGGGCGACGTGTCGAAGCTGCCCGTTTCCACCAGGTTCCACGGCCGCGTGGCGTCGTAGATGGCCACCCCGTAGGTGTAGTAGCTCGTCACCACATAGTCGTTCAGCCAGTAGGTGTTGTGGGGGATGGTGTTGCTGCCCGGGTCGCTCTGGAGCTTGTCCACGAACTGGATGTCGGCCGGATCGCTCACATCATAGGCCCCCACATAGGAGTCCTCCCGTTCGTCGGTGGTGAAGAGGTATTGTCCGCTGTCGTCCAACCACGTGTTGTGGGTGAAGGTGTTGGGGGTGGGTTGGGTGCCGAGCAGCACGGGGTTCGCCGGGTCGCTCACGTCCACGATGCTGAAGAACCCGTCGTTGATGTGGGCGGCGTACAGGGTGTCGCCCCGGGCGAAACTGTCGTGGCAGTACCAGTTGTCGAACACGCCCACCTCCACGGGGGCCATGGGGTCCTGCGTCAGGTCGTACATGATCACGCCGCCGTTGCCGCGATTGGCCCCGTGCAGGTACAGCCTTCCGTTCTCGTCGATGAAGAGCGAATGCGAGGTGTCCCAGTTGTCGCCTTGGAACAGGGTCACCGGAAGCGCCGTGCTCTGCGGAAGCGGACTGAGGTCCACGATCAGCAGGCCGGCGGACGCCTCCGTGGTGATGTACGCATGATCACCCCAGGTCTTGATCTCGCGCCAGATGCTGTTGGGACCGGGGGTGAAGAACACCTCCACGGGGTTCGCCGGATCGGAGATGTCCACCACGGAGAAGCCGCCGGAGCCCGGCACGTTGTCATCGCCGTTCACCCCCACAAGGGCGTACTCGTTGCCGAACTCATCGGTGTAGCCCCACAGGTTGCTGAGGTCGCTGTTGCGGGCGGCCTGGTAGTCGTACTGGCCAAGGAGGCTGATGTTCACCTGGGCCGGGGCGGCCACGACGCTGAGACCGAGGCCCAGACCGGTGAACGCACGGAGTGCACGCATGATCATGTGGGCAAGGTAGGCGTTCGTCCATACCGCTCCGCGCCAATGGCGCGGAAAGGCCGGAGCGATCGTTGGAAGGGCATCCAACACCGACGGATGGTCGTCCGGGCCCACCCGTGGATCGCTTCTATCTTGCCGCCCCATCCGGTAACCATGCGTGACCTGCTCTGCCCCGTGGACATGTCCGAACTCGGCGGTACCGCCCTGGCCCACGCCGTGCGCCTCGCCAAGGCCTCGGCGTCCTCCGTCACCTTGCTGCATGTGCGCGACAAGCACGAGCGGTCGGGTCCGGTGGGCGACCAGGTCCGCGCAGAGCTCGAGGCACTGGTGCAGCGGAACGCCGAGGGCGCCCCGGTGAAGGTGATCTACCGCGATGGCAACTTCATGAAGGAGATCGCCGCAGAGGCCTCCACCGGTCATGCCCTCATGGTGGCCGGCACCCACGGGCCGCGCGGCCTCCGCCAGAACCTGTTCGGCGCCGACATCCTCAAGCTGGTGCGGCACGTGGGGCTGCCCAGCTGGATCATGCAGGGCCACAGTCCCGCGCGTCGCGTGGAACGCCTGGTGATGCCCGTGTCCGGCCATGCGGAGATCGGCCGCCTGCTCGACACCGTCACCTGGCTGGCGAAGCTCGACGCCACCGAAGTGCACATCTACCAGGTGATGCGCCCGAACGAAGAGCCCTCCGAACAGCTTCGCGCCAACAAACAGCGGATGCTCCGCCATCTGGAACAGGCCGGCATCCGCATCGTGGAGGTGAACGAACCCCTCACCGTGTTCTCCGTCGGCTTCGCCGAGCAGACCATCCGGTACGCGCACAGCGTGGACGCGCACGGTTTCGCCATCATCGCCGACGCCTCCGACGAGTACCGATACATCGCCGACGCCGAAAAGGAGCGCCTGCTCGTCAACGAGCATGCGATCCCGGTGCTCTGTGCCCATTGACCCTTTCCGCGGGGCTACCTTTGGGGAGCCCGATGCGGATCCATCGTGACCTGGTCGTCCTCCTGGTGTTCAGCAGCACCGGATCGGCCGTGGCCCAGTTCGGGGGCTATCAGCCCGTGGACGGCTGTGCCGTCCGGCATGTGCAGGCCTGCGACCTGGATGGCGATGGTGACCTGGACCTGCTTGTGACCAAGGATGACGGGGTCCATTGGTACCGCAATCTCGACGGACAGGGCGGCTTCGGACCGCATCATGTGATCCTCCCCCAGCCGCCCAACGTGCGGCTGATGGTGCGCGCGGGGGATCTGGACGGCGACGGCGACGCCGACCTGGTGATGGCACGGGACACCGACAGCACCCTTTTCCACCTGACGAACCTCAATGGGCTGGGCTCCTTCGGCCCGCCCCAGGCCATCGCCACGATGCCCGCCCGCCTTCTGCCCCGTGGCTTCACCGCCCTCCACCTCACCGACCTCACCGGCGATGGCCTCCCCGAGGTGCTCGCGCTCTTCGGCGGGCACAACAGCGTGTTCCGCTGCACCAATGCCGGCGGATCCTTCGCCCCGCTGGAGGCCCTGCCGGACGTGCTGCCCGGCATCGGTTCCGGGCTCTTCGTCGTGGGCGACCTGGACTCGGACGGGGATGTGGACCTGCTGTTGCATGACCTCGAAGGCCACTACGTGGTGGCGGAGAACAGCGCCGGTGATGGCAGTGCATGGTCCGCGGTCACGGCCTTCACGGCCTTGTCGGACATCGAACATGAAGCGGAGGTGCTCGACATCGACGGGGATGGCGACCTCGACATCGGGCTGCATGGACCCGTGCTCCAGTGGGCGCGCAACGACGGTCCGTGGCCGGCCTTCGCCGTGCTGCCGTTCGCATCGGGGAGCGAAGGCGGCGAAGCGGCGTACGGTCGTCCGGGATGTGGTGCTTCGGCCTCGGTGGTCCACTTCCCCACCGAGCCGGGTGCGCCGACCCGCTGGCGGCAGCTGCGCAGCGGCCTCATCGGATCCACACCGGCCGTCGACCTCACCGATGTGCTGAAGGGCGACCTCCCGCTCTGGGCCGATCTCAACGGGGATGGGCTAGACGACCTTCTGGTCACCTATCCCAACGCGTTCGGCTGGTACCCGAGCGAGCTGCCGGCCGCGGCTCCGTCCTGGTCCCTCAGCCTGCCCGCCCTGGACACCCTTTGCTGGTTCGGTGGCAGCTACACGCTCCCTCCACCCCAGCCGACGTCCGGGCTCTGGTCGGGCCCGTTGGTGGACCAAGGCCAGTTCAAGGCGTTCATGGCAGGGCCGGGCACCTACGTCCTGCAGCATCTCGTGATCGATCCTTCGGGCTGTCCCGTCTCCGGCGATGCCCCCCTGCTCGTGGTGGCCGCGCCCACCGTGCAACCCGTGGTGTCACCCATCCCCACCTGCCCGGAAGGTCCCGTGCAGCTGCTCGCGCGGCCGTCCACCGGCGTGTGGTTCGGCGCGGTGGACAGCACCGGACTGGTGGCCCTGGACCAACGGCCGATCCTGGGCGAGGCCATCTTCGTGCTGCAGGACGCCGCCGGGGGAAGCTGCGCCAGCGAAGGCCTGTGGCTCGACCTGCCCGCACCCGCACCCATGAGCCTGCTGGTGGACACGGCGATGTGCGCGAACGAAACGCCGCAGACCATCGTGCTCAGCGGTCCTTCACCCGGAACGGTCACCCTGAACGGGCCGGTGTTCGGCGTGCAGTACGTGCAGCCCCACATCCTGGCCGTGCAGTTCGACCCGGCGCTGGGGCCGGGCAGCTATGCCCTGGTGACGACCGCTGATGCTGGCGCCTTCTGCCCCGATACGCTCACCACTTGGATCACGGTGTATCCCGAACCGGAGGTGGTCCTTGTCCCGTTCGATACGCTGTGCAGCAGCTCGGGCCCCTACCCGCTCGGGCACGCGCAGCCCTCCGGCGGGCTTTGGAGCGGGTTCGGCGTGCTGGGCGGGCATTTCGACGTGAGCACCCATCAGTTCGGCAATTACCTGTTGCACTACGCCTACACGGACGCCCAGGGATGCAGCACCACGGCGTCACAGGCCATCACCGCGCTGCGGCGGCCCTCGGTGTTCGGCCCGGCGGACGGCTCGGTGTTCTGCGCGGACGATGGCATCCAGGACTTCCACGCCCTGCCCTTGGGCGGCCTGTGGTCCGCACCGCTGAACGGGGCCGACGGCACGCTCGACCCCACCTTCCTGGCGCCGCTCCCGTTCGATGGCATCGCCATCTACACCTTCACGGATGCCACCGGCGGACAATGCAGCAACCTGCCCCGCACCTTCACCGTGCAGGCGCGCACCGTTCCGGAGGTGATGGCCGGTGGCCCTTATTGTGACAACGGACCCGTGGTGGAGCTCACCGGATCGCCGGCCGGCGACTGGGGCGGGGCGGCCTCCGGCACGGGCACCGTCGGCCAGTTCGACCCCTCGGCCGCCGGCGCAGGCCCGCAGCTGATCACGCTCACCGCCGCGCTGGTGGATGAATGCCCGGGCACTGATTCCGTGCAGGTGATCGTGCTCGCCGCACCGCCCGCCACGCTCACGCTCCCGGTGGACACCCTGGGCCTGCATCGACCAGCACTGCCCTTGACCGGTGGAGCTCCTGCCGGGGGCACGTACACCATCGATGGCCAGGTCGTCGGGAGCTTCGACCCCCAGCAGCACGGCCTCGGCTGGGTGGTGGTGCAGTACACCGTGAGCGACGGGACCTGCACCGGCATCGCCGTGGACAGCATCCTCGTGGACGAGGACACCGGCCTGGGGCAGGACCTGACCACGAGCTCCCTGCGGCTCTGGCCGAATCCGGCCACCGACCAGCTGCTCATCGATGCGCTCCCTCAGCGCGCCGTCGTGCGCGTCCTGGATGCCACGGGGCGCGTCACCGTTGGGCCGCTGAACGCCCTGCTGCCGCTCAGGCTCGACATCCACGCACTGGTGCCCGGACGGTATCAGGTGGACGTTGTCCGCGGCGAACGCACGGACCGCCTGCCACTGGTGGTGATGCGCCGGTGATCACTCCACGGTGTAGCGCCGCTCTTCGCGGATGAGCTTCACCGGGTCCTTGCCGCACTTGCCCTTGTCGTTGGAGGTACTGCACGTCACGCTCGCCTCGGAGCGCACCAGGCAGCGCGGATCACAGCACACCTCCACGCGGTTCAGCACCCAGCGGTCACCGCCGCCGGGGCGCATGGGCACGATGGCACTGTCCGCGGGTACGGCGTAGATCACGGCGGTCTCCTTCAGCACATCGCCCGGGCATTCGGTGCCGGGCCGCCAGTGGCACAGCATGTGCACCTCGGTCTTGCGCGTGTTCACCAGGTTCTGCGCGGCGAGGTGTGCGACGGGGCCGCAGCTCAGCACCGCGGCCGCGAGCAGGGATCGAAGGTGACGCTCCATGGGTTCGGCTTGTGCCCCGAATCTACAGCGGCACGGTCACCGTCCGCCACGGTCCGGAGAGGCGGTGCGCCGGACGCCGCATCAGTCCAGGCCCAGGGTGATCTGCTTGCCGGGCTCGTAGCCGATGAGGGGATCCTCCGGCGAGCGCTCCACCTCCTGGATGGCCTGTTGCCGCTTGAACTGCTTCACCGGGCTCTCCTCGAGGCCCTCCTCCTCGGGCGCCTCCATGTTGCCGATCTCCTCGTCGCTGATCAGCATGCCCTGCACCTCCTCCAGCTCGGGCGTCATCGGGATGAACACGGGGTCGAGCAGCTCGAGGTCCTTCACCTTGAAGGGGGTGAGCCGGTTGCCCAGGGCCTTCACCCCTTTCACCGCGATGAAGGCCTCCAGGTCGACCTCCTCGTCGGGCCGGTCGCTGCTGCGCTTGTCGAAGCTCACCCGCACGCGCGGATGGCCCACGAGGCTGTGCGCCGCCAGCCGGCTCTCCGGGTGGTCCGTGATGAAAGACATGGGCTCGCGCGAGGGCTCCACCAGGAAGCGCTTCACCTGGAACTGCTGTTTCTCGCCCTCCCAGTACACCGCGCTGACCACCGCTTTCGGATCCCACTTCACCACGGTGACCGCGTTGTCCGGGAAGTGGGTGCTGAGCACGAAGGGGAACAGCTGGTAGCTGCCGTCGCGCATGATGGCCAGGATGCGGTCATCGCCGGAAAAGCGGCCCAGGTAGCGCCCATGGCCGGTGTCGTTGAGGCGGCGCACGGTCTCATCGAACCAGATGGGGATCGCGCCGAGCGTGCTGCCACCGCGCTCCTTGAGCACCACCTTCTGCACCATGTACCGCGTGAGCAGGTTGCCCTTGCTGCCGCGCCCCTTCACGGACAGCTGGCTGAAGTCGACGTCGAACTTCGTCTTGCGCAGGTTGGGCCGCGGGCGCAGGGTGACCTGCACCACCTCGGCGGCGCCGTCGGGGTTGGCGCTGAAGTACTCCACCTTGCTGCCGGGCGCTCCGCTGGTGAGGTCGTACTCCTTGTCGCGGGTGATGCCGGTGACGGCGAAGCGCTTCATGTAGTAGGCCCCCTTGGGCCCGTCCTGGTACACCAGGTGGTAGATGGTGCGCTCGTCGTTCTTCTTCCAGACGCCCACGTGCAGCACGCCCTTGCCGATGAACTTCTTGTCGGCCACCTTGGTGACGAGCATGGTGCCGTTCTCGCGGAACACGATGATGTCGTCGATGTCCGAACACTCGTCCACGAACTCATGGTTGCGCAGGCTCCAGCCCATGAAGCCCTCGGCCTTGTCCACGTAGAGCTTGCGGTTGGCCACGGCCACCTTGGTGGCCACGATGGTGTCGAAGGTGCGCAGCTCGGTGCGTCGCTCACGGCCCGCCCCGTACTTCTTCTTCAGCTCCTTGAAGTGCTCCACCGCGTGGTCCACGAGGTGGGCCAGCTTGTCCTTCACCTCGGCGATCTGGTCCTCGAGGCCTCGGATGTGCTCATCGGCCTTGAAGCTGTCGTACTTGGAGATGCGCTTGATGCGGATCTCGGTGAGGCGGAGGATGTCCTCCTCGGTCACCGGGCGGCGAAGCTCCTTGATGTGCGGCTTCAGGCCCTTGTCGATGAAGCTCAGCACCTCCTCCCAGGTCTCGGCCTCCTCGATCTTCCGGTACACCTTCTTCTCGATGAAGATGCGCTCGAGCGAGCTGAAATGCCATTGGGCCTCCAGCTCCTCCAGGCGGATCTCCAGCTCCAGCTTCAGCAGGCGCAGCGTGTTCTCCGTGCTGATGCGCAGCAGTTCCTTCACCCCCACGAAGCGCGGCTTGTCGTTCTCGATCACCACCGCGTTCGGCGCGATGCTCACCTCGCAGTCGGTGAAGGCGAAGAGCGCATCGATGGTGGTGTCCGGGCTGACGCCCGCGGCCAGGTGGATGAGGATCTCGGCGTTCTCGGCCGTGTTGTCCTCGATGTGCCTCACCCGGATCTTGCCCTTCTCGTTGGCCTTGATGATGCTCTCGATGAGCGAGGTGGTCGTGGTGCCGAAGGGGATCTCGGTGATGACGAGCGTCTTGGCGTCCTCCTTGCGGATGCGCGCCCGGCAGCGCACCCGGCCGCCCCGTTCGCCCTCGTTGTAGTTGCTCACGTCCGCCAGGCCGCCCGTGGGGAAGTCGGGCACCAGGTCGAAGGAGCGCCTGCGCAGCACGGCGATGCTGGCGTCGATGAGCTCGTTGAAGTTGTGCGGCAGCACCTTGCAGCTCAGGCCGACGGCGATGCCCTCCGCGCCCTGCGCGAGCAGGAGCGGGAACTTCACCGGAAGGAAGATGGGCTCCTTGTTGCGGCCGTCGTAGCTCAACTGCCACTCGGTGGTCTTCGGGTTGAAGACCACGTCCTTGGCGAACTTGCTGAGGCGGGCCTCGATGTAGCGGGGCGCCGCCGCACTGTCGCCCGTGAGGGTGTTGCCCCAGTTGCCCTGGCAGTCGATCACCAGGTCCTTCTGCCCCAGCTGCACCAGCGCATCGCCGATGCTGGCATCGCCGTGCGGATGGTACTGCATGGTGTGCCCGATGATGTTGGCCACCTTGTTGTAGCGTCCGTCATCGAGCTCCTTCATGGCGTGCAGGATGCGGCGCTGAACGGGCTTCAACCCGTCGTACAGCGCGGGCACCGCCCGCTCGAGGATCACGTAGCTGGCGTAGTCCAGGAACCAGCTGCGGTACATGCCGCTCACGCTGAAGGCACCGCCGCTGCCCGGCGCCAGACCCGGCACACCGCGGTCGCCACCCTCCTGGGGCGCTCCCTCCACCGGACCCTCCTCGCCACCGCTGCGTTCCTCCAGCCCTTCCTGTTCGTCGTTCATGGCCATGTTCCACAGATCGTCTCGGGACGACCGAATGCATTGTTGTTGGTGAGCCGCATCTCCAGGCAGACCTCCTGACCGGGCTGGTACTCCAGGCGGTAGAACCGCAGTGTGTGCGACCCAGGCGGCACCTGCCCCACGAGCGTCCGCGTGCCCTCGAGCAGGTCATGGACCTCCACCTGATAGCTGGCGGACGACAGGAAGAGGCTCGCGTTCACCTTGAACCGCACCACCTGGCGGAAGAAGTTCGGCGGGCCGAGCACCTGCTCCACGTAGATGGTGTCCAGGCTGAAGATGGCCGGCCCGGCGTAGTCC
>JAEUSW010000197.1 GCA_016788285.1 Flavobacteriales bacterium | reverse complement strand
TCAGCCTGGTGCCCATGATCCGCACCGGTGGCGGCTCGCGCTCCTGGGAGTCGGGGGTGCGGCTGGGATGGGCCTTCACCACCAAGCGCATGGCCCTCACCGAATGGATGCGGCCACCGGTCCGGTGAGCCTCGTGCGCGTGCCCATGCGCACGCGTGCGCGGCACACGCCACCGCGCGAGGCCCCGTCCCTGTTGAAAAAAGTTTCCCCGTAGGGGAAGGAAGGTGAGCGTAAGCGCGGCATGGACCGCACCGCTCCGGATGACCTTTCTTTTGCGGCCTCAGAACGGCATCCCATGGCAAAGAAGAAGGAAGCAGCAAGCGGCGACCTGGTGATCGTGGAGTCGCCCGCCAAGGCGAAGACCATCGAGAAATACCTGGGCGAGGGCTACACCGTGCTGAGCAGCTACGGCCACGTCCGCGACCTGCCCGAGCGCGACCTCAGCGTGGACGTGGAGAACGGCTTCGAGCCCACCTACATCATCCCCGACGACAAGAAGGACCGCCTCAACGCGCTGAAGAAGGAAGCCGACAAGGCGGCCATCGTGTGGCTCGCGACCGATGAGGACCGCGAAGGGGAGGCCATCAGCTGGCACCTGAAGGAGGCGCTGAAGCTGCCCGATGAGAAGGTGCGCCGCATCACCTTCAACGAGATCACCAAACCGGCCATCCTCAAGGCCATTGAGAACCCGCGCCAGATCGATGTGCACCTGGTGGACGCCCAGCAGGCCCGCCGCGTGCTCGACCGCCTGGTGGGCTACGAGCTCAGCCCCATCCTGTGGCGCAAGGTGAAGCCCAGCCTCAGCGCGGGCCGCGTGCAGAGCGTGGCCGTCCGCCTGATCGTGGAGCGCGAGCGCGAGATCCTCGGGTTCGCCGAGAAGAGCGCCTTCCGCATCACGGCGCTGCTGGTCACCGGAGGCAAGGCCACGGTGAAGGCCGAGCTGCCCAAGCGCTTCGCCACCGAGGCCGAGGCCATGGCCTTCCTGCAGGGCTGCCTGGGCGCCACCTACACCGTGAACGCGGTGGAGAAGAAGCCCGGCAAGCGCACCCCCGCCGCACCCTTCACCACCAGCACGCTGCAGCAGGAGGCCAGCCGCAAGCTCGGCTTCGGGGTGGACCGCACCATGCGCATCGCGCAGGGGCTCTACGAGCAGGGGCACATCACCTACATGCGTACCGACTCGGTGAACCTCAGCGAGCAGGCCATCGGCGCCGCCGAGGCCGCCATCACCGCCCAGTACGGCGCGCGCTACTGCAAGACCCGCCGCTACCAGAGCAAGAGCAAGGGCGCCCAGGAGGCCCACGAGGCCATCCGCCCCACCGACCTCAACGTGCGCACCGCTGGCGCCGACCGCGATGCCGAGCGCCTGTACGACCTCATCAGCAAGCGCACCCTCGCCAGCCAGATGGCCGACGCCGAGCTGGAGAAGACCGTGGTCAACATCGCCATCAGCGGCCACCCAGGCGATGACCTCGTCGCCCAAGGCGAGGTGATCCTCTTCGACGGCTTCCTGAAGGTGTACATGGAAGGCCGCGACGACGAGGGCGACAGCGAGGAGCAGGAGGGCCTGCTGCCCGACATGAAGCAGGGCGAGGCGCTCGGCCTGCAGGAGATGACGGCCACC
>JAEUSW010000181.1 GCA_016788285.1 Flavobacteriales bacterium | reverse complement strand
GGACCAGGCCAAGGACATGGGCTTCCTGATGTCCGCCTTCCTGGTGGCCATCTTCATCGTGTTCCTCATCATCGTGGCCCAGTTCAACAGCATCAGCTACCCGGCCGTGGTGCTCAGCACGGTGATCTTCTCCACCATCGGTGTGTTCCTCGGCCTGGTAGTGTTCCGCATGGAGTTCGTGGTGCTGATGACCATGCTGGGCATCATCTCGCTGATCGGCGTGGTGGTGAACAACGCCATCGTCCTCATGGACTTCGCGCGCCTGCTGTTCGCCCGCAGCCGGCGCCAGCTGGGCCTGGAGGAGGACGGCGTGCTGCCCATCGCCGAGAGCCGCGAGGCCTTGGTGCTGGCGGGCAAGACGCGTCTGCGCCCTGTGCTCCTCACCGCGGTCACCGCCATTCTTGGCCTGCTGCCGCTGGCCGTGGGGCTCAACTTCAACTTCTTCACCCTCTTCTCGGAGCTCGACCCGCACATCCACATGGGCGGAGACAACAGCATCTTCTGGAGCCCGCTGAGCTGGGCGGTGATCTTCGGCCTCACCTTCGCCACCTTCCTCACCCTGATCATGGTGCCGGTGATGCTGCTCATCATCGCCAAGATCAAGCACCGCCGCTGGGCCACGCGCCACGCGGCCACCGCGCGCCCGGCCGCCGTGCGCCCCGACCTGGGCGGTGCCGCCACCGCCTGATCGCGGGCGGATGATACCTTGGAGCGGCCGTCCCCCCGGGGGCGGCCGCTTCCGCATGCGCCGCCTCCTGCTCCTGCTCGCCGGTCCGGTGCTGGCCCTGCTGGTCTTCGTGCTGATGCGGCCTTCCGGCGCGCAGCCTGCCGCCATGGCCGGTGTGGTGGCCTGGATGGCCGTGTGGTGGATCAGTGAGGCGGTGCCGCTCGCTGTCACCGCCCTTCTGCCCATCGTGCTCTACCCGCTGCTGGGCATCACCGACCTGCCGAAGGTGGCGGGCTACTACGGCAAGGACGTCATCTTCCTCTTCCTGGGCGGCTTCCTGCTCGCGCTTGGCATCGAACGCAGCGGCCTGCACAAGCGCATCGCCCTGCACATCGTGCACCGCGTGGGCGCCTCGCCATCACGCCTCATCCTGGGCGCGCTGCTGGCCACGGGGCTGCTCAGCATGTGGATCAACAGCACCGCCGCCGTGCTCGTCATGCTGCCCATCGGGCTCAGCCTTCTCAGCGCGGCACCGGGGCACGAGCGGCTCGGCGCGGCATTGGCCCTGGCCGTGGGCTACGGTGCCACCATCGGCGGCATGGCCACGCCCGTGGGCACCCCGCCCAACCTGGTGTTCATGGAGCAGTGGAAGCAGCTCTTCCCGGAGCGCGCGCCCATCGGCTTCGGGCAGTGGATGCTCTTCGGGGTGCCCTTCGCCCTGGTGTACCTGCTGCTCACCTGGCTGCTGATGACGCGTGTGCTCTTCCGGCTGCCCGGCCAACGCAGTGTGGATCGGCAGGTGTTGCGCGAACAGCTCCACGCTTTGGGCCCGGCCTCGCGCGATGAAGTGTGGAGCGCGCTGGTCTTCGGCATCATCGCCGTGCTGTGGATCACGGGCGACCGCATCGCCTTCACCGAGCAGATCGTGTTCCCCGGCTGGCGCAACAACCCATGGATCGACCTGCGCGGCTTCGGCGACCCGGCCGTGGCCCTGGTGGGCGGCATCCTGCTGTTCCTGATCCCGTCCAGTTCGCCCAGGGCGGACGGACAACCGGCAACCGACAACAGGCCTCGCGCATTGCTCGACTGGGACTTCGCGCAGGCCCGCATCCCCTGGGGCGTGGTGCTGCTCATCGGCAGCGGCTTCGCCATCGCGGGCGGCATCGATGCCAGCGGCCTCAGCAGGGCCATCGGCACGGCCCTCGCCGGGTGGAACGCCGGATCGGAGCTGCTGCAGGTGGGCGCCATCGCCGCGGGCGTCACCTTGCTGAGCGAGCTGGGCAGCAACACGGCGGTGGCCAGCCTGGTACTGCCTGTGCTGGCGCGAACGGCCGAAGGCTGGGGCCTGCTGCCGCAGGCGGTGATGATCCCCGCCACGCTCGCGGCCAGCTGCGGCTTCATGCTGCCCATCGCCAGCCCCATGCAGGCCATCGTGTTCAGCAGCGGGCAGCTCAGCGT
>JAEUSW010000132.1 GCA_016788285.1 Flavobacteriales bacterium | reverse complement strand
TTCGCCATCGACAGCGCCGGCACCTACCACTTCGTCTGCGAACCCCACGGCTTCATGGGCATGAAGGGGGTGCTGCTGGTGGCTCCGAACCCGTCGACAACGGTGCATGCGCCGCAGGCGGAACCCGTCGGCGCCTACCCTGTTCCTGCGGATGATGTGTTGAACGTCCCCGTGGTCCGCGCCCCGGCCGTGGTGCGCTTGCGCGGGGTGGACGGCCGCATCTTGCTTGAGGTGTCAACGCAGCAAGCCGGACCGGCCTCCCTCAGGACCGGGCACCTGCCTGCGGGGAACCACCTGGCGGAGGTGGAGGATGCTCATGGGATCCGGCGCGCACGCATCGCCGTGGTCCACTGAGGGCCAGCCCCACCTTGGGCACCGTGTTAAAGAAGGTCGGATGCGGCGCATCGATGAACGGATCGCCGACCTTCGGTCCCACACCCGCACCATGTCCAATATCGGCCTCGTCATTCCTGAGCGTCCCCGCGACCTCGGCAACTTCCTCGTGGGCCGTCTCCTTCCCTTCCACAGCAAGCGCATGGTGGGGCCCTTCATCTTCATCGACCACATGGGGCCGGTGGCGATGAGCGAGCACGACAACTTCGATGTGGGGCCGCATCCGCACATCGGGCTCAGCACGCTCACTTACCTTTTCGAGGGTGCGGTGATGCACCGCGACAGCCTGGGCACCGCCATGGAGATCACCCCCGGTGCGGTGAACTGGATGGTGGCCGGCAGCGGCATCGTGCACAGCGAACGCACACCGGAGCGCCTGCGCCACACCGAAAAGCGGATGCACGGCCTGCAGATCTGGGTGGCCCTGCCGAAACAGCTGGAGGACATCGCCCCCTCCTTCCATCACATCGATGCGAAGGACCTGCCGAGCTGGGAACAGGACAGCGCGCGCTTCCGCCTGATCGCTGGAGAGGTGATGGGGCACCGCTCGGCCGTACCCGTGCACAGCCCGCTCTACCTGCTGGAGGTGAGCACCACGGCAGGGGCCACCATCCGCATCGGGGAACAGCTGTTCGGTGAGAGCGGCCTGTACATCCTGGAAGGCACGGTGACCGACGACGGCATGGCGCACGGGCCTCGACAACTGCTGGTGGCGAAGGACAGCGCCCGATGCAGCTTCCAGTTGGCGCCGGGCAGCACGGTATACCTCTTCGGCGGCGAGCCCTTCCCCGAGGAGCGCTTCATCCACTGGAACTTCGTGGCCACCAGCCCGGAGCGCCTCGAAGCGGCCAAGCAGCGGTGGATGGCCGGTGGATTCCCCATGATCGACGGGGAGCATGACCCTGTGCCGCTTCCAGGCGCCTCTTGGGATCGAACCGACCGTTAGGGCAGTTGCTGCGTCCGTGTCGCCGTCGGCACGCTGCCTCCGATCGTCTGCAGGATCACGTCCCGGTCGTTGGCGCTGCCCGTGTACTTGATGCTGCCATCGAGGTTCACGTCCTTCGGGTCGTACACGTTGTTCACCGTGTTGGTGGGCGTGCCGCCGCCCACAGCGCTCAGCACCGCGTCACGGTCGTTGCCTGCGCCGGTGTACTTCACCACCCCATCGCCGGTGGCCTCCGCGGGCCACAGGCACCACACCGTTCCCTTCAGCACACGGGCATTGGTCCCATGGGTGCCCGTACCACTGACGCGGAAGTCGACAAGGGTGGCCGCGGGATCCGCCGCAAGTGCGCGTGGGGTGATGGTCATCACGCCCAGGTGGTTGCGATGTCGAAGCGCCACGTGATAGGACCCTACAGCGACCGGGAAGTTCAGATAGGTGTCCCCGTCCAGGTCGATCACATCGCCATCGCGTTGCAGCAACGCAGGCTTGGACCAGGAGATGGTCATGGGGCCGCTGCGCAGTTCCACGAGCACCCAGTCCACAATGGCGTTGCTGCCCGTCGTGCTCAGCAGAACGGGCAAAAGACCGAGGCCGGCGGCCGAACCGACATAGGTGTACCCCAGCCCGGAAAAGGGCTCCGTCAACGGCAGAAGGTTGCCTGCACGCAGGTCATCGCTCATGACGGTCCCCGAGCTGAGCGCGCCACCAAGCGCAGCGCGCAGTCTGAGGTTCGCTCCACAATCACCCGGAGTGATCGTCGCCGCGTTCACCTGCGTACTCCCCCAGCATTCAAGGGCGCCGTTACAGGGCAGGTTGGTCCCGGAGAAATTGAAGGTGTGCGCACCTCCGGTCAGCACTGCGGAATAGCGCCACACGCCTCCACCCTCGTTCACCCAGGACGAGGAGACGGGACCCATGTTCACACCGTCCACGGAACAGGTGCGGCCCGGCCAGTCGCAGGGCACATAGGGGAGACCCGGATCGTTCAGGTCCGTGAATCCGGTGCATCGCACCGTGGTCAGCCCCGAGGAGCAATCCAGGCTTGCGGTCAGGGTCGGTTGCACGGCATGCACGGCCGGTGTCATCGCTGATGCCTGAGCCACGCAGCCCAGCGCATCCGTGACCGTGATCGTCGTACCTGGGTAGGCGGCCGCATAGGCACCCGGTGGGGCCGAACCGGAGAGCATCGCCGCGGGAACATCCGTGTACGACGAAACGAGAAGAGGGCCATGATGGACCTGGGCATCGTATGGTGCCATGCCGTTCGCGATGCCAAGCACGATCCAACTCAACCCTCCACAGTTCGATCCCGCCCCGAAGTCGATGGTCATCGCGCACTGCGAACAGGCGTTCGCTGCGCCGGCGCACATGAGCGCGACCAGGATGGATCTCATGGCAATTGCTGGGTCCGTGTCGCCGTCGGCACCGTGCCGCCGATCGTCTGCAGGATCACATCCCGGTCGTTGGCGCTACCCGTGTACTTGATGCTGCCATCGAGGTTCACATCGCGGCGGTCGTACACGTTGTTCGCCGTGTTGGTGGGCGTGGTGCCGCCGATGGCGTTCAGCACCACATCACGGTCGTTGCCTGCGCCGGTGTACTTCACCACCCCGTCGCCCGTGGCCTCCGCGGGCCAGAGGCACTGCACCGTACCGACCGTCTTCCGCGGCTCAACTCCATGCACGGAGAGGAGCGCCGAGCGGAAGTTGACAAGGACCGTGCTCACGAAGGACGAACCGCTCAACCAGATGGGACCTGCGGTCATGACACCGAGGTGGTTCCGGTGGCGAACGGCCACGTAGTACTTACCGGCAGGCACCGGTGCATACAGCCAGTTGGAGGTGCCGTTCACCTCCACCACATCGCCGTCCCGTTCAAGCAGAGCGGGTGCGGAGTAGACCACTGTTCCCGGCGAAGCATCTGCGCGCAGCTCCACCACCACCCAATCCACCACGGCATTGTTGCCCGTAATGGATAGTGTACTGGGCTGTATCGCAGGGTTGGTGGGCATGCCCGTGTATTGATAGCCAAGTGCGCCGTACGGTTCTGTAAGCGGGATCAGGTTGGCGGTGCGCAAGGCATCGGTCATCAGCGTGCCGCTCGGCAGCGCTCCTGCCAGGGCGGCGCGCATCTGGAGCCGCACCCCGCAATCCATCGGGGCCGCCGGTACGAATACGCTACCTGCGTCGTTGCAATGGAACAGCGGACCGGCTGAACAGCCGGTCGGCGACCCCGATGGCCAGATCCGCACCGAGTAGTTGGAGCCCAAGGGCAGCGAGGTGTTGAAGCGCCAGATCCCCGGCGTCACCTGGGTCCAACCGGTCGCGACCGTCCCACTTTGGTCGAAACCCTGAAGGCCTGTGACCTGATACTCACCAAAACCACAGGGGGATTGCTGGCCGGGGGATCCGGCCACGCTGAACAGACCGTTCCAATACAGATCAACGGCACTGCCGCCACACGCGAACTCGAACCATACTTCAGGCCACATGGCCACGTGGATGATGTAGAACGCACTGGAGTTGGCCATGCACCCTTGCGCATCCGTCACCTGCAACGCAACAGGCGGCTCGAAAACGGAAGGCCACGTGGGCAGGGAGGTGGTGAACAGCCCGTTCTGAACGCTCTGCGCGGACCAGACAGGGCCGTTCGAGGCGGTGAACACGAGCTGATAGGGCGGCGTCCCTCCCGACAGGACCACACTGGCCAAGGGGGCGTGCTGTGCGCAGTTCGCCGAGAGCGTATAGGACTGGATCTGGCATTGCGCCACCAGGAGCCCGGGCACGCCGCCGAGCGCGAGCAGCGCACAGGATCGTGTCATGGCAGTTGCTGGGTCCGTGTCGCCGTCGGCACGCTGCCGCCCACGGTCTGCAGGATCACATCCCTGTCGTTGGCGCTGCCCGTGTACTTGATGCGGCCATCGAGGTTCACATCGCGGCGGTCGTACACGTTGTTCACCGTGTTGGTGGGCGTGGTGCCGCCGATGGCGTTCAGCACCACATCACGGTCGTTGGCCGAACCCGCGTACTTCACCTGCCCGTTGCCGGTGGCGTCGCCCGCCCACAGCGCTTTCCGGGTGCCGATGACGGCCAAGGCGTTCGATCCATAGGCGGTGGAACCCGCGGCCGTGAGGTCAATGGTCGTGCTGGTCGACGTCAGAGGCACCGGCGCCGTGGTCATCACGCCCAAATGGTTGCGGTGCCGCACGGCCACATGGTAGCTGCCCGGCGGCACCGGGATCCACAGCGGTGACAGGCGGTTCACGTCCACCACGGACCCGTTGCGCAGCAGCACGCCCCGCTTGCTCGCCACCACGATGGCCGGGTTCAGCGCATCGCGCAGCTCCACCACCACCCAGTCCACCACCGATCCGCTCGAGGCATGTGCCATCGCATCGGTCGTGATGGTGCCCGGCGCACCGCCGGCCGTGAAGGCATAGCCCAACGCCGTGTAGGGTTCGGTCTGCGGCACCAGCGAAGCACGACGGAGGGAGTCGTGCATGTTCTGCTGCGCGCTCACGTAGCAGCCCTGGAGGAAGACCTTGGGCTGCACGCGCACCAGCGGCGGGGCCGGGGTGAACGTGACGAAGTTGCGCGTCTCGAACTGCATCGCGGTGTGGAACACGCCTCCTGCCAACAGACGCCCTCCGCTGGCCGCCAGCACCGAGACACCGTAGAGGACCCTGGGGTTCCAGGAGGTGGCCGTGCCCGTCACCGCATCCACCACCACCAGGTACGAGTTGTAGGACTGCCCTCCCGCCCAGAGGAAGTCCCCACCCAGGGCCACCTGCCCACCGATCACGGCCAGCGCGTTCACGAACCCGTCCGGTTCCGGCTGCCATCCCGTGAGCGATCCCCCCACGAGCGCCGCCGCATGCGATCGCGGGGTCCCGCCCACCTCGGTGAAGGTCCCGCCCAGGTACAGCCGGCCGCCGGTCGTGGCCAGGGCCGAGACCGGAGCGTTCGGCGCCTCCACATAGCCCGGTATCGTACCGGAGTTCAGGTCCACCCCGGCCAGGTAAGGACTGGGCAAGCCCCCGGCGATGGTGCTGAAGTAGCCGCCCATGTACATCGTGCTGCCCACCGGCTGCAGGGTCAGGACGTGGTCCGATGGCGCGGGGTTCCACGCGGTGAGGGCGCCCGTGCCCAGGTCGAAGGCGGCCGCATACGTGCGCTGCGATCCGGCCACGGAGGTGAAACCGCCGCCCACGAAGAGCTTGCCTGAAGCGATGGACAGGGCCCTGACCACACCATTGGAGATCGCCGGGTTCCATGGCAGCGCCGCTCCGGTGGTCTTGTTCACGGCGGCCAGGCTCTGTCGCGGTTGGCCGCCCACGTTGTAGAACCCTCCGCCGAGGTAGACGGCATTCGCGGTGTGCGCAATGGCGTACACATGGCTGTCCGGGGCCGGGTCCCACGGCAGCGGCTCCCCGGTGGCGAGGTCGATCGCGGCCACGTGGTTGCGCGTCACCGTGGTGAAGGGCGGGTCCGGGTCCTTCAGGCTGGTGAACAGACCGCCGATGTAGGCCACGTTGTTGGCGCTGTCCACGTTGATGCAGAGCACATGGCTGTTGGGCCGCCACATGTTCAGCTCCGG
>JAEUSW010000130.1 GCA_016788285.1 Flavobacteriales bacterium | reverse complement strand
CCCCGCTGCGCTGGATCGGCACCGAGGACAGGCCCATTGTGATCACCGCCCCGGACAGCGGCAGCTTGGGCGTGCACGTGCTGGAGGCCGGCGGTCGTTCGGAGCTGGACCATGTGCGCTTCGAGGGCCTGATGCGGTTCCGTGCGGATCAGCTGCGCAGTGCCGATGTCAGCTTCCACCGGTCGCCGGTGACCATCGCCCACACGGTGTTCAGCGGCTCGGGCAGCACCCTGCTGGCCATCTCCGAAGGGGAGGCCCAACTGCGTCACAGCACCTTCGCCGGCGGTTCCGACCAGCTGGAGGCCGTGCATGCCGCGGTGCAGGCCACCGGGCTCCGCTTCCTCGGCGCTGCGGACGATGCCGTGAGCGTGCATGGCGGAGGGGGCAGCTTCACGGAGCTCGTGATCGACGGGGCGAAAGGGGAGGGCGTCAAAGCCACCGCGCTGGCCCAGGTGGATCTGACGAACGCCACGCTCACGCGCTGCGGCACGGGCATCGAGGCGCGCGAGGGCTCCTCCGTGGTCATGCGCACAGGTCGGATCGACGCGACCCTGGCCGGGCATGCGGGCAAGGACGAGGTGCGCCATGGGCCCGTGCGGATCGACCTGCGCGATGTGGAGGTGCCCGAAGGCGCCGGTTTCAAGACCGGACAGGGCAGCAGCATCCTGCTGAACGGCCGTGCGGTGGGCGCGGCGAAAGCGGCGGAAGGCACATGAGCGGGCGGACGACCGGAGCGGACGGAAGGCGGTCATGTGGACCTGTGCTCATGTGCGCATGTGCACATGGGTACATCACCGCATGCGCACATGTCCTCCCGCACGCGTTGATCTTGCTCCTGTTCGGCTTGCTGTCGGCCGGAGCCGTTCATGCACAGCGCTCGCCCTTCAACGGCCTCGACGTCCTTCTCGCCGACAGCACCGGCCACTACCGCATCCTCATCGGCGGGCACTTCCACGGGGAGAGCACCAACCGCAGCGGGTACCCGGCGGCCACCCTGCTGGCGAACCTCGACACCATCAACAACCTCGGCGCGCACCTCTTCCTCAGCACCGGCGACCTCTTCATGGATCCGGTGAAGGACCTGCCGCGCTACCAACGCTCGTTGTTCAGCAAGTTGAAGATGCCCTTCTTCAATGCGCCGGGGAATCATGATGGTGCGGACCAACATGCCTATATCCGGGACTCGCCAGAGGTCGGTTACGCTGATACAGTCCCATCTGGCAACGATTTTCTTGTTCGCTTCACCAAGACGGCGAAGGTGATGATACTGAACTCTGAGCATGCAGATGGATCTCTTGATGGGGAAGCGATGAGCGAACTCCGCCAGATCGCTGAATCGAGGGTGAGTACGGTTTTCATCATCTCCCACCGCCCCATCTGGGCCGAGGATGATCCGCAGTACAGCGACCTGTTCAAGGACAACACGCGTTCCACCTTCGGCACCAACTTCAAGAAGGACGTGTATCCACTGCTGGAGAGGATCGCACAGCACGCCCATGTGTACTGGATCAGCGGAAGCCTCGGTGGCCAGGCCCCCAGCAGCATCTTCTTCCAGCGGCATGCCCCCAAC
>JAEUSW010000108.1 GCA_016788285.1 Flavobacteriales bacterium | reverse complement strand
GCCGGCGGCAGCGGCAAGCGCCTGGGCGGCCCCGTGCCCAAGCAGTTCCAGACCGTGAAGGGACGACCGCTGCTGATGTGGACCATCGAGGCCTTCCACCGCTACGATCCCGCCATGCGGCTCATCGTGGTGCTGCCGCGGGAGCACTTCGACATCTGGAAGGCCCTGTGCATGGGGCACCGGTTCCTCATCGGCCATGAGGTGGTGGCCGGTGGCGAGCAGCGCTGGCACAGCGTGAAGGCGGGTCTGGACAAGGTGGAGGACGATGGCCTCGTGGCCGTGCACGATGGCGTGCGCCCGCTGGTGAGCCAAGAGCTGATCGCGCGGTGCTTCGACGCCGCCGACCGGCAGGCCGCCGCGATCCCCGTGGTGCCCGTGGTGCCCAGCATCCGCGAGACCACCGCTGAGGGATCCCGCGCGCTCGACCGTTCGAAGCTGCTGGCCGTGCAAACGCCGCAGTGCTTCCACGCCGACCTGCTCCGCGCGGCCTTCGAGCAACCCTACGACCCCGCCTTCACCGATGAGGCCACCTTGGTGGAGCGCCTCGGTGTGCGGGTGGCCCTGGTGGAGGGCGAGGATGGCAACATCAAGGTGACCACGCCGATGGACCTGCGGCTGGTGGAACTGGTGCTGGGCTGAGGACGTACTTTCAGGGTGGAACCGACGGTCAAACGCGAACACTGGCAGGTCATGATGGGCGGCTATGGTCGACACACGATTCGAACAGGATTGACCCGCTTTTCGGTCGTGCTATCCGTCCTTGTTTGCAGTGGGCTGTCCACTTGCGCACAATTCCAGAACCGACCAGATCGGAAACATGTGAGGCGAATGCTGCTGTCCTTAAGCGAAGGGAACGGCATTGACAGTTGGCGCTCTGCGTACGATGCCACAGGATGCCTCGCAGATACCGTGCTACTGTATTCGTATCCGTACGGCTACCGATCGAACGACCCCTGTCATTTGACTCTCTGGACCTTTCGGAGCGCCTCACGGATGGAGATCGCAGAAGGACAGCACTGCACGGAACCACCGGTCAATATCCTGAAGTCGATCGGAGCCAAGGTGAAATGGGATGTCGTTGAACGTGGGGGTAGACCGTATGTCACACTCGTATCCGGGCACCTTCCACTGGCGACATTTGAGGTGCTGACCGTCCTTGTAGGTGATCCTTTCCGTGCCGGAGGGATGCCGCACATGATGACCATGCTACGCCAAAAGCCTTGGTGAGCCGCCGAAAGTGACGCTGGCTTTCCGCGAACTCACTCTATGGGACATGTTACTAGAGGAGCACAGGCGCGACCGTGGAGGAGGATCAACTCTTCAGTAGCGTGGCAAGTTTGTCCTGAAGCCTGGGCAGCTCTGCCAAGATGATCTCCCACACGATGGTCGGATCAACCCCGAAATACTCATGGACCAACAGGTTCCGGAAGTCGCGGATCCCTTGCCAATCCACATCCGGATGATCCCTTGTAACGGCATGGGATACGTGCCGGCACGCCTCTCCGATGACCTCGAAGTTGCGGATCACAGCATCCTGCAGGAACTCGTCCTGTTGCCACTCCTCGAACGACCGGCCCTCCGTGTAACGCAGGATCTTGCCCACCGCCTCCGCCATGTCCTCCAGCAGCAGGCGGTCGTCACGCTTGGACATGCCGCAGGTCCGGTTGGATCGCCTGATAGTATCGCGGCTTGATGCCTCCGCGTGAGACAAGGTCGACCTTGCGGCCAAGGAGCCCGGCCAGTTCATGAGCAAGGTGCATGAACCGCATCCCAACGGCCCCATCGAACTCGACCAGCACATCGACATCGCTCTCGGGTCCATCCTCTCCGCGACTAACGGAACCGAACAGGGCCAGGGACCGGATGGGGAACCGCGACCGGAGCTCGGGCAGCGAAGCCTGCAGCTTCTGAAGAACCTCGTTGCGCACCGACATGCCTGCAAAGTAAGCGGGTTGTTCGGCCGATCTTTGCGACCAAGCATCATCATGGCCTCCACCGACATCCGCTCCCTCTCCCTGGACGAGATCACGTCCCTGGTGGCGGAGCTGGGTGAGAAGCCCTACCGCGCCCGGCAGCTCTGGGAGTGGCTCTGGAAGAAGAAGGCCCGCTCGTTCGACGACATGAGCGACCTGCCCAAGGCCTTCCGGGCGGCATTGGCCGAGCGTTGCGTGCTGCGTCCGCTGGTGCTGGCCGAGGAGCAGCGCAGTGCGGACGGTACGGTGAAGTGCGCCTTCCGCACCTGGGACGGCCATGTGGTGGAGGGGGTGCTGATCCCCACGCCCACGCGCCTCACGGCCTGCATCAGCAGCCAGATCGGCTGCAGCCTCACGTGCAGCTTCTGCGCCACCGGCAAGCTGAAGCGCATCCGCAACCTCGACGCGCAGGAGATCGTGGACCAGGTGGTGCTGATCGATGGGCTCGCGCAGAAGTACTACCGGCAGGGCCTCACCAACATCGTGTACATGGGCATGGGCGAACCCCTGCTCAACTATGCCAACACCCTGCGCAGCGCCGAACGCATCACGGCCGAGGACGGCCTGGGCCTGAGCGCCAAACGCATCACGGTGAGCACCGCGGGCATCGCCAAGATGATCCGCAAGCTGGCCGACGATGGCACGAGGTTCAACCTGGCGCTGAGCCTGCACGCGGCCAACGATGCCAAGCGCGACCGCATCATGCCCATCAACGAGCAGAACTCGCTCGCCGAGCTGAAGGACGCCCTGCGCTACTACACGCGCACCACGCGCCAGCCCGTCACCTTCGAGTACATCCTCCTGCGCGGCTTCAACGACTCCCTGGCCGACGCCCAGGAGCTGGTGCGCTATGCCAGCGACGTGCACGCCAAGGTGAACCTCATCGAGTACAACCCCATCGACGCCGGCGGGTTCGGCCGCACCGATGCGCAGGATGCCGAGGCCTTCCAGCAATACCTGCACAAGAAGGGCATCATCGCCCGCATCCGCCGCAGCCGTGGTCGCGACATCGACGCCGCCTGCGGCCAGCTGGCCAACAAGAACGAACCGGCGCTCAAGGAGGGGGAACGCGTGATGAAGTGAACGCCGAGTGGTGAGTGACGAGTGCCCCCACGGGGCCAACGCACCGAGTGGCGAGTGATGTCCCCTTGGGCATTCACTCGCCACTCGTCACTCGCGACTCGCCGCTCACGCTCGCTAGAAGCCCAACCCCACCTTCACCCCCAGGAAAAAGGCCGGCACGATGTCGTTCTTCTCCTCCACCGTGTAGGTCCACTGGTCGGTGACCAGGTCGAGCGACTCGCTGACGATCTGCAGGCTGCGGTTGCGCAGCGCCACGCCGCCATACACATCGAAGAGCCAGTTGCTGCTGGCGCTGAGGAGCTGGTAGCCGCTCAACAGCCGGATGTCATTGTAGATGCGCTCGTCGCGGTTCTTCTCCGTGCTGAACGAACCGTCCGGGTTCTTCACCTTGATGTCCTTGATGTACTCGATGTGCGCGAAGCCCAGCTGCGTGTACCAGCCCTGGGGCTCGATATCGTCCGTATGGTACCAGCGCACGCCCAGGTGATAGGTGGGCCTGGCGATGATGTTGGTGCCTGCCCCGTAATCATCCGCGTCGTTGTTGCCCACGCTCAGGTTGAGGTAGTTGCGCCAGGTGAAACCCACCCCCAGCTCCACGCTCAGGCGGTGCGAAAGGGCGCGCTCGTAGAGCAGGGGGATCTCGCCCCGGAAGAAAAGCAGGGGGTTGAGCTTGATGGCGTTCTTGACGCACTTCACCGTGTCCCACTTGGCCGCCACCATGTCGCGATACAGCACCACGCCGGTCTTCTTCTTGGCCGGCTTGCCCTGGGCCCAGGCCGGAGCGGCCAGCAGCAGGGCGGCGAGCACGACCAGGAAGGGGATGAAGCGGGACGGGGAGGTGCGCATGCCCCACGAATGTAAGGCGCCGCCCCGATCCGCACGGCCACGGCCCGGTCCATGCGCATCTTTGCCACCCCGCCCCCGGTCCATGCCCAGCCTCGAGGAGATCCAGCGCCCCATCGCCGAGGAGATGCGCGTGTTCGAGGGGCTCTTCCGCGAGGCCATGCGCAGCCGCGTGGCCCTGCTGGACCGGGTGATGCACTACATCGTGAAACGGAAGGGCAAGCAGATGCGCCCCATGTTCACCCTGCTCAGCGCCCGCCAGTTCGGCCCGGTGAACGATGCCGGCTTCGTGGCCGCCAGCCTCATCGAACTGCTGCACACCGCCACGCTGGTGCACGACGACGTGGTGGACGGCAGTCCGCTGCGCCGCGGCTTCTTCAGCATCAATGCGCTGTGGAAGAACAAGATCGCCGTGCTGGTGGGCGACTACCTGCTGAGCCGCGGTCTGCTGCTGGCCGTGGACAAAGGCCAGTTCGAACTGCTGCGCATCGTGAGCCGCGCCGTGCGCGAGATCAGCGAGGGTGAGCTGCTGCAGCTGGAAAAGGCGCGCTCCCTGAACTTCAGCGAGGAGGTCTACTTCGACATCATCCGCCAGAAGACCGCCAGCCTCATCGCCGCGTGCTGCGCCAGCGGGGCCGCGGCCGGTGGCGCCACCCCCGAAGAGGTGGAGCGCATGCGCCGCTTCGGCGAACTGGCCGGCATCGCCTTCCAGATCAAGGACGACCTGTTCGACTACCCCGTGGCCGGCCACGACAGCGCCCGCACCGGCAAGCCCACCGGTCTGGACATCAAGGAGCGCAAGCTCACCCTGCCCCTGATCCACGCCCTGCGCCAGGTGCCCCCCGACGACCGCCGCTGGATGGTGCGTGCCGTGAAGGCCCGCCACCAGGACCCCGCCGCCGTGGACCGGGTGGTGCGGCGCGTGGTGGAGGTCGGCGGCGTGGCCCATGCCCGGCAGCGCATGCTGGAGCACCGCGACCTGGCCCTGAACGTGCTGCACACCTTCGCCGACACCCCCGCACGCCGCTCCCTCGAAGGGCTCGTGCAGCTCACCGTGGACCGCGAGAAATGACCCGCCCGATGTCCCTCCGACCCTTCGCGTTCGTCACCCTCCTCACCGGCCTTGCCCTCGTCCCCGGCTGCGGCGACCCCGCCCCCGCCCCCTCCTCCCCGGAGGCCACGACCACCGGGACCCCACCGCGCGACACCCTGAACGGTCCGCAGGTGCAGCAGCTGCCCGATGGCACCACCCTGCGCGGGGTGCTGCGCGGCGGGGACCGCCAGGGCATTTGGCGCAGCTTCACCCCGCAGGGCCGCCTGTTGAGCCAGACGGAATACCGCGATGGCCGCCCCCATGGCCCGGTGGTGGTCTTCCACACCAACGGGTCCGTGCGCTACCTGGGCCAGCACCATCACGGCACCGCCGTGGGCGAGTGGCGCTTCCACGACGATGCCGGGACCCTGATCAAGACCGTGGTCTACGACAGCACCGGTACGGTGACGGCCGAACGCTGACCACCGGGCAGGCGCGCCTTACCTTCGATCCCCGCTGAACGCGCGGGCCGCCCCGTGATCGCCCCCGATGCCATCCAACGCGTCAAGGACGCCGTCCGCGTCGAGGAGGTCGTGGGCGACTTCGTGGCCCTGAAGCGCAAGGGACCCCGCTACCTGGGCCTGTGCCCCTTCCACAACGAGAAGACGCCCAGCTTCAACGTCAGCCCGGCGCTGGGCATCTTCAAGTGCTTCGGCTGCGGCGAGGCCGGCGATGCCATCACCTTCCTGCAGAAGCACGAGCACCTGAGCTACGTGGAGGCCATCCGCTGGCTCGCCAAGCGGTACGCCATCGACCTGCCCGAGGCCGAGGCCACCCCCGAGCAGCAGCTGGAGCACAGCGAGCGAGAGAGCCTGGCCGCCATCCAGCGCTTCGCCACCGACTGGAGCATGGGCCAGCTGTGGGACACCGACGAGGGACGTCGCATCGGCCTGGCCTATTTCCATGAGCGCGGCTTCCGCGAGGAGGTGATCCGGACCTTCCAGCTGGGCTACGTGCCCGAGCAGGGCGCCGCCTTCGCCACCGCCGCCCGCGCCCAGGGCTTCGATCCCGAGCTGCTGGAGAAGGCCGGGTGGATCAAGCGGCGCGAGGACGGCACGGCCTGGGACTTCTTCGCCGGCCGCGTCACCTTCCCCGTGCACGGCCTGGGCGGCCAGGTGATCGCCTTCGGCGCCCGCACCCTGCGCAGCGACAAGAAGCTGCCCAAGTACTTCAACAGCCCGGAGAGCGCCCTTTACATCAAGAGCCGCTCGCTCTACGGCATCCACTTCGCGAAGAAGGCCATCGCCGACAGCGGCACCTGCCTGCTCGTGGAGGGCTACACCGATGTGATCAGCCTGCACCAGGCCGGCATCCACAACGTGGTGGCCAGCAGCGGCACCAGCCTCACCGAGGACCAGGTGCGGCTGATCAAGCGCTACGCCCGGCAGGTCACCATCCTGTACGACGGCGACCCCGCCGGCATCAAGGCCAGCCTGCGCGGCATCGACCTCATCCTGGCCGAAGGCCTCGGGGTGAAGGTCGTGCTCTTCCCCGACGGGGAGGACCCGGACAGCTTCGCGCGCAGCCGCCCCAGCGGCGAGGTGGAGGCCTTCCTGCGCGACAGCGCCAAGGACTTCCTGGCCTTCAAGACCGAGCTGCTGGTGCAGGACACCGGCGGCGACCCCGTGCGCAAGGCCGCCGCCATCCACGACATCGTCGAGAGCATCGCCCGCATTCCCGACCAGGTGCTGCGCCAGCTCTACATCCAGCAATGCGGCCGGCTGCTGGAGGTGAGCGAGCAGGCGCTGATCAGCGAGCTGAACAAGGTGCTGCGCCGCGCCTACCGCAAGCAGCAGGGCGCCGGCGATGCGCCCGAGGCCATGGCGCCGGAGCTGCAGCCGCCCCAGCCGCCGCCCGCGCCCGTCAAGGGCACCAACGCCCAGGAGCGCGACCTGCTGCGCATGCTGCTCAACTACGGCCACGAACGCATCCTGGTGCCCTTCCAGAACGAGGACGGCAGCAGCAGCGAGGGGGAGACCAGCGTGGCCGAGCTCATGTTCGAACTGCTGGCCCTGGACGACATCCTGTTCGACGAGCCGCTCTTCAAGGAGATCTACCTGGACTACCGGCATGCCAGCAACCTGGGCCAGGCCGTGGACTCCACCCGGTATGCCGGTCACGAGCAGCCCGGCTGGCGCGACCTGGCCATCGACCTGCTCACCGAGCGCCACCTGCTGAGCCCCAACTGGAAGGAGCGCCACCGCATCCACACCACCCACGAGCGCGACAAGCTGCTGGATGCGTTGGAAGAGGGCATCGACATCCTGCGCGAACGACGCCTTGACCGCATGCTGGAAGAGCTCGACGAGCGCCTGCGCACCACTGCGGAGGCCGGTGAGCAGGCCGGCATCCTGCGTGAGAAGATGCGGCTCAACACCGCGAAAGTGGCGCTGGCCCGCAAGACCGGCCGCGTGGTGGTGGGCTGATCAATGCCCCACCGGCGACTTGTCCACGTCCGAGGCCGCCGGCGCCCCGTTGCGCTCCACGCGCGTCACGAAGTAGGTCGTCTCACCCCGCCACGGCAGCCTGGCGTAGCGCTCCACGTAATGCAGGTTCACCCGCTCGCCGCTCAGGCTGGCCTCCTCCAGCTCGCGGTACAGGGCATCGTTGCCCTTCTGCACACTGAAGTTGAACACCTCGTTCAGCGACGCGCCCGAAGGGTCCATGGCCCCGAAGCTCTGCATGTTCAACTGGCCCTCCCACGTCTTGAACAGCACGCCCCGCTTGCTGAGCTTGATCACCATACCGCTGCGGCTGCCCTCGCTGTACACCGCGAAGTAGATGAACAGCATCCAGGCCACAAGCACGGCCAGGGCGAGGAGGAGCAACCGGATGGTGAGGCGCCCCACCTTCTGCCCGAAGGTGCGCGGCGCGGGTGCGACGGGCGTGGTCATGGGCGAAAGGTAGCAGCGGACGGGCCGCACTTGAGTCGTCGTCCAAGGGACCGACCCGCGGTACGCCGGGAGCCACCGGCCGCTCTACCACCACCGCCGCGATGGACCCATGCCGCAACGGGGCCTTACGGTGGCTACTCCACCAACACCCTCGCCACGGCGCGTCGTCCGCGCGCATCGACCGCCACCGCTTGGTACACCCCGGAGGCGCACGACCGCAGGTCGAGCACAGCGCGGTCGCCGATGCTGCGAGCGGTGCGTACCACGTTGCCCGTGGCATCGATCAGCGTGCAGGCGAACCCCTGCGATGAAGGCAGGGTGAGCACCACCTCCTCCGTCGCGGGGTTCGGAAGGACCGCCAGGTCCATGGTGGACGCCTCGGTGATGCCGTTCGCCGCATCGACCTTCCACAGGTTGATCCCGAAGCCGGGCGTGTAATCCCCGATCGGGTCGAGGACGTTGCCGGCCAGGCAGAGGTAGTAGCTGAAGCCACCTCCGGTCTCGAACATCACCACGTCGGGGATGGTGCCCCAGGGCGCCAGCACTTCGCCGGAGGCCACGTACGTGTATGTGTCGGTGTAGTTGTTGCCGTTGAGCGACCAGCTGTCCGTGAAGGTGCTGCCGATGGAGAAGGGGTAAGTGCAATAGGTCCGGCCACCGGAGAAGTTCTCCGCGCTGATGCCGATCATCTCGGCGTGCACGGCGTCCACGAGATAGTGGCGCCATTCCGTGTTGCCGCCCTGGGTCCGCTCGCCGCAGAGCGTGGTGGCCGGGTACAGGCCCGCGAACGGACTGTCGCCCGGTGCGCGGTACGTCATGGTGGCCGTGACGCCGAAGGTCACGACGGCCGTGGCATCCCAGGTGTTACCGGTGCCGGTGAGGGTCCAGCCCGACGCGGTGGTCGAGTTGTAGAAGGTGCGCGTTTCACTCTGGCCGACGGCGGGGATGCTGTTGGCATCGGTGAGGGTCTGTGCGATGCAGGTTCCGGTGCACAGCGCGAAAAGAAAGACGGTGTGTAGGTGTTTGTCCATGCGGGATCGGTTGGTGCAATGGTCGGAATATCCCACGAGACCGGGGCTGACCTGAGCGCCGGGGATCCCTGTGCCTTCCATCCACCCCACCACTACCTTTCCCCCGTGGGACACGCGCACGCCGGCCACGCGCATCATGAGCATGCGCATCCGCACGGTCACGTGCACGCCGACGGTGCCCGGGCGCTGCGCACCGCCTTCCTCATCAACCTGGCCTTTACGCTGGTGGAGCTCGCCGGCGGGTGGTGGACGAACAGCATGGCGGTGCTCACCGACGCGTTGCACGATGCGGGCGACTGCCTGGTGCTGGGCACCGCCTGGTGGCTGCAGCGCGTGGCGCTCAAGGGCCGCGACGCGCACTACAGCTACGGCTACGGCCGCTACAGCATGCTGGGCGGCTGGCTCACCAGCCTGGTGCTCATCGCCGGGGCCGTCGGCATGCTGGTGGTGAGCGTGCCCGAAGTGCTGCGCCCGGAGACGCCCCACACCGCGGGCATGATGGCCATCGCGCTGTTCGGCCTGGCCATGAACGGACTGGCGGCCTGGCGCCTGCACGGGGGGGCCACCCTCAACGAGCGCGGCGCCTACCTGCACCTGCTGGAGGATGTGCTGGGCTGGACCGCGGTGCTGGTGGGCGCCGTGGTGATCCACTTCACGGGATGGGCCGTGGTGGACCCGCTGCTGAGCGTGGGCATCAGCCTCTACATCCTGGTCAACGCCGTGGGCACCTTGCGTCGTGGCACCGCCATCCTGATGCAGCATGTGCCCGAGGGCATCGACCTGGCCGCCGTGCGCACCCGCCTGCTGGCGATCCCGCATGTGCGCGACCTGCACGATCAGCACACCTGGAGCCTGGACGGCAGCTTCGTGGTGCACACCGTCCATCTGGTGGTGGCCGGGGTGGAGCACGCCGAGGCCCTGGCCATCAAGGCCCGCGCCCGCGTGGTGCTCCGCGAGCTGGGCGTCCACCACGCCACCATCGAACTGGAGTGGGAGGGCGAGGACTGCGGCACCAAGTGCACCTGACCACCATGCGCCGCGCCACCTTCCGCCTGCTCGCGCGCCTGAACAAGGCCCTGCTGCCCAAGCTCTGGGACAAGGACCTCACGCGCCTGAGCCGTGCGCAGAAGCTGCTGGTGGCCTGGCGCTACTGGGTGACCCGCAACGCCCTGTGAAGCGCGCGGGGCGGCGCATCTGCCGATGCGCCGCCCCGAGACGGTACAGGTCGGTCCGACCTACTCCACCACCAGGGTGCGCGACACACTGCCGCGGTCCGTGGTGAGGCGCAGCAGATAGGCCCCGGCATCCAGGCCGGTGAGGTCCAGCTCGTGCCGCAGGTCGGTGCGGCCGCTGCCCGCCAAGCGCGCGCGGCGCGCCAGGCGGCCGTCCGTGCCCAGCAGCTCCAGGTGCACGGCGCCCAGGCCTGCGGTGAAGGCCACTTCGATGGTGGCCCGGTCACGGGCCGGATTGGGCATCACCGTGAAGCGGGTGACCCCGGCCCCGTTCTCCTGTACGCTGATGTCGCACGGCGCCGGCTGCAGGGTCACCGGAACGCTTGTGGTGTCGTTCGGGCAGAAGGTGTTGATGGCCACATAGCGGAACGTGAAGCTGCCCGCTCCGTAGATGGACGGATTGATGACCACGTTGTAGGGGCCCAGGGGGAAGCCCTGCGGATCGAGCCACACGCCCGTCTGCAGCGGATTGCCCGTGAGCCCGATGCTGAGCGTCATGCTGGTGTCCGTGGCGCAGGCGATGATGGGCACGGCGGTGCCGGCGTTGGGCAGGTTGGCCTCCGTCACCGTCACCGTGGCCGACGGGTCGCCGCAATTGCCGATGCCCGGCACCGTGTACACGTACGCGCCGGGCGTCATCGTGGCGGGGTTGTACTGTCCGTTCACCACCGGGCTGGGGCCGCTCCAGGTGCCCCCGGTCTGCGGGGTGCCCTGCAGGTTGGCGAACAGGTCCACCGGTGCGCCGCTCACACACACGGTCACTGCGCCATCGTCACCCGGATCGCTGTTGGGCGCGTACTCGACGTAGACACTGCTTTGCACCGTGCTGCACGGGGCCAGGGCCTCGATGGTGTACAGGTAGAATCCGCCCGGGTCCGTACCGGGGTTGAAGTTGCCATTGTGAGGCTGGTTCAGCGGATTGGTCCACACCCCTCCTGGATCGGGCGAGCCGCCCAGCTCGTTGATGAGCAGGAAGTTCGGGTCCGTGTCGCAGACCCCGAAGACCGACGCATCGATGCCCGCGTCCGGGTTCACGCCGGGCTGCACGGTGCGCTGCAGGCTCTCGGTGTCCACGATGTTGCCATTGAGCTCCAGGGACACCTGGATGGTATAGACCCCCGCCGGATAAGGGCCCAGCGGCGGCAGCGGCTGGTTGAACGAGCCCGTGCCCCCGCCCGTGCCCGAGGCGTTCATCACGATGGTGATGGTGTTGCCCGTCTGGCCCGGGGTGAAGCCGGTCACCTGGGCGTTGCCCGGGATGGTGCCGATGACCGTCACGTTCATGAACGTGCATTCGGTGATCGGATTGGGCGTGATCTGCACGTTGGTGATGGTCCCCTGGCCCATGGCGCTCAGCGAGAGGCCGGTCAGGAGGAGTAGGGTCGAATGGCGCATGGGTGCGGTTCGGATTGAAGTGGCGCCAAGGTAAGCAGACCGCGGTGGCCCGCGCGGGCCGACTTCCGGCCGTTCAGGGTCCACGTCCCGGTCAAGATCCAAGATCCTGAACCACGGATGGACACGGATACCTCCTTTCGGTGCATCCCGATGGCTCGACCCGCAGGACTGCCATACAGGCCTTCGGGCCCTGTTGTTCAAGGTCCACGCCTGGTCGCGCACCTCCACCCGCTCCTAGCCACGGCTTCCCCACCTTTGGCACCATGTCCGCCCGACACGCCCCTGTTCTGCTGGCCCTGCTGGCCGCCAGCGGTGCCTTCGCCCAGGCGGTGCGCATCAATGAGCTGCGGCCCATGACGCATCCGGCGGACAGCGGCTGGGTGGAGCTCTTCAACGGGGATGACCGACCGGTGGACCTGGCCGGTCTGCAACTCGTGAACGGGAGCTACCGGATCATCCTGCCCGCACAGTCCCCCCTGCCACCCGGCGAACGGCGCGTGGTGCAGGTGCTCGCCTCCCGAAGCGTATCCAGCGTGCGCGATCCACAGGTGCTGCACCTCCCGGCCACAGGCGGCGATCTGCTGCTCTTCGGTGCGGGGGGCGGCCGGTTGCTCGATGCCTTCAGCTGGCGCCACGTTCCGCCAAACGTCTCCATCGGCCGCCTGCCGGACGGGGCCGGGACGTGGAGCTACCTGCCCGCGCCCAGCCCCGGCGCGCCGAACCACGCCGATCAACGCATCCAAGGACGCGCACCGGCCCCCGTGGTCGAGCGCACCGCTGATGGTCTCCGGTTCAGCGCCTGCGCAGGATGCCTGGTGACGTACACCGTGGACGGCAGCCCGCCCACCCCCACGCACGGCGCCCTCGCCGACGGGCCGGTGATCCCCAGGGACGATCGCACCCTCCGCGCCGTGGCGTGGAGGACCGATCTGCTTCCGAGCGCCGAGACCTGGGCCGTGGACCAACGGGACGCACAGGGTGTGGTGCTCTGCATCGACCCCGCCGAGCTCCATGACCCCGAGCGGGGCCTGATGACCACGGGCGACCGCGCCAACCACACCCGCACGGGCGAGGGCTGGGTGCGCCCCGCCCACGTGG
>JAEUSW010000050.1 GCA_016788285.1 Flavobacteriales bacterium | reverse complement strand
CCTTCAGCTCGGCACGCGCAGCCCCTACCTTGTTCCCATGCTCGACCAACTTCTTTCCACCCTGCAGGGCCAGGTGGCCCCGCAGCTCGTGCAACAGCTCGGCCTCAACGAGGACCAGGCCCAGGGATCCGTCGCCGCCGCGGGCGACAGCGTGAAACAGGTGCTGGGCGGAGGCGACGGCTTCGGGCTGGACGACGTGCTGAACCTCTTCAGCAGCGCGCCGAACAGCGCCGGGGCGAACGGCATCCTGGACCGGATCGGCCAGGTGTTCGACCAGAAGCTCACCGGCGAGGTGGGCCTCAACGGCCAACAGGCCGGCGGGGTGATGGCCCTGGTGCTGCCGCTGCTGACGCAGCTGCTGAGCGACAAGGTGGGCGGCAACGCCGGCAACCTTCAGAGCTTGCTGGGCGGCCTGGGCCACGGCGGCGACCTGGCCGGCATGGCCAAGGGGCTGCTGGGCGGCCTGTTCAAGTAACGGGCGCGGCGCACCGTTACTTTCGTCGGCATGCGAACGACCGAGGAGTTCACCCAGGCGATGCAGGCGGGCTACGCCGTGCAGGGCGGTTCCATCGTGCTGGGCGCGCCGCTGCACCAAGGCACCTGCGTGGCGGCCGCGCCGGTGCGCGTGCCCCTGCGCACCATGAACCGCCACGGACTGATCGCCGGCGCCACCGGCACGGGCAAGACCAAGAGCCTGCAGACCCTGGCCGAGCAGCTCAGCCTGCACGGGGTGCCCAGCCTGCTGATGGACATCAAGGGCGACCTGAGCGGCATCGCCGCGCCGGGCACGGCCAACGACAGGATCAAGGCCCGCCACCAGCAGCTCGGCATCCCCTACGAGCCCGCGACACTGCCGGTGGAGCTGCTGAGCCTCAGTGGTGAGAAGGGCGCACGCCTGCGCGCCACCATCAGCGAGTTCGGTCCGGTGCTGCTGGGCCGCATCCTGGAGCTCAACGACACCCAGCAGAGCGTGCTGGCCCTGGTGTTCAAGTACTGCGACGACAACGGGCTGCCGCTGCTCGACCTGAAGGACCTGCGGCGCGTGCTGCAGTTCACCACCCAGGAGGGCAAGCCCGAGGTGCAGAAGCAGTACGGCGCGGTGAGCCCCGCCACGGTGAACACCATCCTGCGCAAGCTGATCGAGGTGGAGCAGCAGGGCGCCGACCGCTTCTTCGGCGAGCGCAGCTTCGATGTCAACGACCTGCTGGCCCAGCGCGATGGCAAGGGCGTGGTGCACATCGTGCGCCTCACCGACATCCAGGACAAGCCGCGGCTCTTCAGCACCTTCATGCTGTGCCTGCTGGCCGAGGTCCACGCCACCTTCCCCGAGGTCGGCGACGGGGACAAGCCCCGGCTCTGCCTGTTCATCGACGAGGCCCACCTGATCTTCAACACGGCCACCAAGCCCCTGCTGGAGCAGATCGAGACCATCATCAAGCTGATCCGGTCCAAAGGGGTGGGGGTGTACTTCTGCACGCAGGACCCCACGGACGTGCCCGAAGCGGTGTTGGGTCAGCTGGGCCTGAAGGTGCAGCACGCGCTGCGCGCCTTCACCGCCAAGGACCGCACGGCCATCCGGCGCACCGCGGAGAACTACCCCCTGACCGACTTCTACGACACCGAAGCGCTGCTGACCACGTTGGGCATCGGCGAGGCGCTGGTGACGGCGCTGAGCGAGAAGGGGACCCCGACCCCGCTGGCCCACACGCTGATGCGGGCGCCCGCCACCCGCATGGACGTGCTGAGCCCGCTGGAACTGGACGGCCTGGTGGCCCGCAGCGCATTGGCGGCCAAGTACAACGAGGTGATCGACCGCGACAGCGCCTTCGAGCTGCTGGAGAAGCGACTGAACGGGGAGGAGGGCGAGGCGAAGCCCGAGCGGGCCGAGAAGCGGACGAACACCACCGAACGCATGCCGGCCAAGCCCGAGCGGTCGCTGGTGGAGGACCTGAGCCGGAACACCATGGTGCGGCAGGTGGGCAATACGCTGGTGCGCGAGCTCACCCGCGGGCTGCTGGGCGTGCTGGGCGTGCGCCCGCGCCGACGCTGAGCCTGCGGGAAAACGAAAGGCCACCGCCGGAGCAGTGGCCCTTCCCGCGCGGGGTGAGGGGGGATCAGTCCCGGCGGTTCATGAAGATGGACACATAGTAGAGCAGCGTCGCCAGCGAGCCGATGGCGGCCACCACGTAGGTGCGGGCGGCCCACTTCAGGGCGTCGGCGCTCATGGCGTACTCGCCGGCAGTGACGATGCCGTTGCGCTTGATCCAGGCCAGCGCCCTGTTGCTCGCGTCGTACTCCACCGGCAGGGTGATGAAGGCGAACAGCGTGGTCATGGCGAACAGGATGATGCCGATGAGCAGCAGCTGCGGGAAGCTGTTGATCAGCAGGATGCCACCGAGGATCACCCACTGCATGAAGCTGCTGGCCACCTGCACCACGGGCACCAGCTTGCTGCGCATGGTGAGCCACTGGTAGGCGGTGGCATGCTGCACGGCATGACCGCATTCGTGGGCGGCCACGGCGGCGGCGGCGGCGTTGCGGGCATGGTACACGGCCTCGCTCAGGTTCACCGTGCGGTTTGCCGGGTTGTAGTGGTCGGTGAGCTGGCCGGGCACGCTCACCACCTTCACGTTGGTGATGCCGTGGTCGTACAGCATCTGCTGCGCGATCTCCGCCCCGCTCATGCCGTTGGCCAGCGGGGTGGCGCTGTACTTCTGGAATCGGCTCTTCAGCTGGTGGCTCACCAGCAGGCTCACGAGCATCACCACGATGCCGATGAGGTAGGCTCCCATCATGGGTCGTTCAGGTTTTGGCGGGCTCTCCGCAATTCAGGGTCCGTTCGGTGAACACGGCCGGCGGCGGGTCGGTTCGGCAGGCGCTTCGGCAAAGATGGCAGGTCATTCGCCCTCCGCTTCGGCCGCTTTGATCTGTTGGTCCAGGATCTCGTCCATCACCTTCAGTTCCTGCTCGCTCACCTTGGCGTTGGTGCGGGCCTGCTTCTTCATGAACCGGAACATGGCCGCCTTGCGGATCTCGTAGGCCACGTACACCGTGTAGGCCTGGGTCTCGGGGTTGTGGTAGGTCTCCTCGCCGATCTTGCGCAGGTCGGCCAGTTCGGTGCTCATCACCTCGCGCACCAGCGTCTGGAACTTGTCGGCCACGTCGGCGGCACCGGCGTTCTCGGTCTGGCCCAGGTACTGGTCCGTCACCGCCCGGATGTTGGTGCCCACCTGGGCGGCCAACTGGTTCTTGGCCTCGAGGTCGGCCTTGCTGCGGGCGATGTTCTGCTTGGCGCTGACGCCCTGCCCCGTGCCGCGGAAGAAGCGGTTGTTGCTTTCATAGGCGCTGCCGCTGAAGGGTTGCTTCACCTTGGTACCAGCGGGCGAACCGCCCTTGCTGCAGGCGGTGAAGAGGGCCAGGACGGCGAGCGACAACAACGGGAGGCGGAGGGTGTGGAACATGGGGGTGGGGTGTGGCCGGTCAAAGAAAAGAGCGTGCCAACCGTCCGGCCCGCCCGGGATCCCATTCGGCGGCAAGCCGCATCTTTGGATACCTAAACCCATGCGGCCATGCGCGCCCTGAAGACCATCCTCATCATCCTGCTGGCCCTGGCGGGCCTGTTCATCATCCTGGGCCTCATGGGCCCGAAGACCTTCCGTGTGGAGCGGAGCGCCGTGATCCAGGCCCCGACCGAGGTGGTGTTCAACCGCGTGGGCAAATTGTCCGAGATGAAGAACTGGGGCCCCTGGCAGGAGATGGACAAGGACCAGGTGCAACGCATCGAGGGCACCGACGGTACGGTGGGGGCCGTTTGGGCCTGGGAGGGCGATACGGTGGGCAAGGGCATGCAGGAGATCGTGGCCATCGAGCCCAACAAGAGCGTGCGCACCAAGCTCACCTTCCTGGAACCGATGGAGGCCGTGAACGAGGGCACCTACGACCTGGAGTCCATGGGCGACAGCACCCGCATCACCTGGGGCCTGCAAGGCGAGAACGGTTTCGTGGGCCGCGTGATGGGCGTGTTCATGGACATGGACAAGATGCTGGGGCCCGACTTCGAGAAGGGCCTGAGCAATCTGAAGGGCCTGGCGGAGTCCGATGCCAAGGCCATCGCCGAGCAGAAAGCCCGGATGGTGGACGGCTTCGAGGTGAACGTGGCCGAGCGGCCGGCGATGTGGTACCTCGGCGAGCGCAAACGCGTGAAGTGGAGCAACATGGAGGCCTTCTTCGGAAGCACCTTCGGCAAGGCCATGGGCATCCTGCAGGCGGCGGGCGTGGAGCCGGCCGGCGCGCCGAGCGGCCTGTTCTACGAATGGAATGAGGCCAAGCAGGAGGCGGACATGCTGGCGGGGATCCCCGTTTCCGCCAGCACCAAGGACAAGCTGAAGGGCATGACCCTGGTGGAGGTGCCGGCCGGCAAGGCCTACACCATCGACCACTACGGGCCTTACGCCAACACGGAGAAGGCCCACATCGCCATCGACAAGAAGATCAAGGCCGACGGCGCCACCCTGGGCGATGTGGTCCTGGAGGAGTACATCACCGACCCCGGCACGGAACCCGACACCGCCAAGTGGCTCACCCGCGTGGTGTATACGATCAAGTAAGGCGGCCACACCTGCTGCACAAGCCCCGGAGCCCGGCTCCGGGGCTTGTTCGTTCCAGGCTGTTCGGAACTCGGCCGCATCCGGGCGTGGTCCGTTCAAGGCCACCCACGACCTTGGTGCCGTGGATCTGGACATCCGGCCGTACCGGTTGCGGTTCAAGCGCCCGTTCGGCACGGCGCACGGAGTGCGCGACGGCACCGACAGTGTGCTGATCCGCCTCCGCGATGGCGGTCTGGCCGGGTACGGAGAAGCCACCACGCCGCCCTACGTCAGCGAGGACCAGACCGGCATCATTGCATGGTATCGATCAATTGATCCAGAGCAGGTTGACGCAACCGACTTGAAGTCACTCTCAAGGTCCCTGGACCAGCTGGTGAATGGTCGTGAAGCCCCGGCCGCACGCGCCGGATTGCACATGGCCTTCATGGATCTGATCCTCAGACGAAAAAACGCTCATGCCTCAACATGGAGTTCGATCCAGAAGCCAACACTTGGTCTACCCATATTCACATTGGGCATCAGTGCATTGACCGACCTTGACAGGAAGTTGAAGGAAGTCAATCAAGCACCGGTCCTCAAGATCAAGCTGAACGGAGGTCCAGAGGACCTGGACGTGCTCCGCGCGGTCGCCGGCCGAAGCGAACGGTCGCTGGTGCTGGACGCCAACCAAGGCTTGACCACCGTGGAGCAGGCGTTGGCGGTGATCGCGGCGGCCGGCGGCGCGGCCCGGGTGATCGGGCTGGAGCAGCCGTTCCACAAGGACGAGCTGGACGCGCATGCGGCCCTGTGCCAGCGGACCACCGTGCCGGTGATCGCCGACGAATCGGTGCAGGGGCCGGAGGACCTGGCGGAACGCGGCTGGGCGTTCAGCGGCGTGAACGTGAAGCTGATGAAATGCGGTGGCCTGGACCGTGCGCTGGACACGATCCGCTGGGCCCGGTCCAAGGGTCTGCGCGTGATGCTGGGCAGCATGAGCGAGAGCAGCCTGGGCTGCGCGGCCATGGCGGCGCTCGGGGGGCAGGCCGACCTGTGCGACCTGGACGGACCGTGGTTGATCGCCAACGATCCTTTCCGCGGCTTCGACCTGGTGGACGGCGGCTATCGGAGCCTGGGCCGGACCGGCTTGGGAGTTGAACCGATCGACGGCCTGTTCCCTGATCC
>JAEUSW010000047.1 GCA_016788285.1 Flavobacteriales bacterium | reverse complement strand
CGCTCGATCACGTTGCGCAGTTCGCGCACGTTGCCGGTCCAGGGCAGCTTCTGCAGTTCCTTGACGGCCTTGTCGGCGATCTTCTTGGGGGCGATGCCCTGTTCGGTGCAGACCTGCTGGATGAAGTGGTCGGCGAGCAGGGGGATGTCCTCCAGGCGTTCGCTCAGGCTGGGCACATGGATGGGGATCACGCTGAGGCGGTGGAAAAGGTCCTCGCGGAAGCGGCCCTCGGCGATCTCCTTCTTCAGGTCCTTGTTGGTGGCGGCGATCACGCGCACGTCCACCTGCACGTCCTTGTCGCCGCCCACCGGGGTGATGCGGCCTTCCTGCAAGGCGCGGAGCACTTTGGCCTGGGCCGCCAGCGCCATGTCGCCGATCTCGTCCAGGAAGAGCGTGCCGCCGTGCGCCAGCTCGAACTTGCCCTTGCGGTCCTTGATGGCGCTGGTGAAACTGCCCTTCATGTGGCCGAAGAGCTCGCTCTCGATCAGCTCACCGGGGATGGCCGCGCAGTTCACCTCGATGTAGGGGCCTTCCGCACGGCCGCTCTTCTGATGGATCATCCGGGCCACGCCCTCCTTGCCGGCCCCGTTGCCGCCGGTGATCAGCACGCGCGCATCGCTGGGGGCCACCTTGTCGATCATCTCACGGATGCCCTGCAGGGCCCTGCTCTCGCCCACCATCTGCACCCCGTTGCCCCGGGCCTTGCCCACCTTGGAGCGCAGCACCTTGGTCTCCTGCACCAGGCTGTTCCGGTCCAGCGCGTTGCGCACGCTCACCAGGATGCGGTTGATGTCGGGCGGTTTCTGGATGAAGTCGAAGGCGCCCTTCTTGAGGGCGTCCACCGCGGTGTCGATGGTGCCGTGGCCGCTGATCATCACCACAGGCAGGTCGGGGTCGTGGGCCTGCAGCTTCTCCAGCAGCTCCAGGCCGTCCATCTTGGGCATCTTGATGTCGCAGAGCACCAGGTCGAAGCGGCCTTTCTTCACCTTGTCGAGACCCACCGTGCCGTCCTCGGCCTCCTCCACGGCGTGCTTCTCGTGCTCAAGGATGTCCTTCAGCGCGGCGCGGATCGCCTTCTCGTCGTCGATGATCAGGATCTTGGCCATGGGGGAGGGATGGGAACGGAGGGCGAAATTGCGGACTCCGGGGCGACCCGCCGCGCGCACCTGCAACGATGATGCCGGAACCGGCCAGCGGGCAACCCGCTCACGGAGTTGCGTCTAGCATGGGGATGTCCGGAAGGTCCGGACGAAAGACCGATCGCATCATGCACCGACACCATACGCTCCTTGTCATCGGCGGGCTGATCATGACCACCGCCGCCCGGTCCCAATGTTCCATCACGTGGGCCCACCTCACGCCGTTCTGCGAGGTCACCGGCGTCGCCAAAGTGGTCGGGGCCGTTCATTGGACGGGAGGCACGCCACCCTATTCGGTGGTCGTCAGCGCACCGGGAGGGTTCTTCCTGCAGGTCGATGGGGTGATGTCCTCGCCGGTGTTCGTGGACGAGACGGTGGGCAACTTCACCTCCCTGGTGGGTGCCACCGCGACGGTGACGGATGCCGGAGGCTGCTTCGCCAGCAGTCCCATGCAGAACCTGGGCAGTTACTCGGCGATCGGTTCCACGGGCAGCCTGTTCACGCTCACGCTCACCGCCACGAACTGCGCCTCGGGCATTTTCTCCGCCAGTTTCGCGGACAACACGCTGCAGGAGGCGAACCTCTTCAACGAACCGCTCACGGGCTATACGTACACCCTGCGGAAGAACGGCAGCGTGTTCGCCACCGGAAGCCTGGGCTCGGTGCTGCAGACCGGCCCGGCCCGGTTGGTCTTCGGCGGGCTCACTTACGGGCAGTACGACCTGGAGCTGGACCTGACCACGGGGAGCGGGCAGAGCGTGGAGTATTGTCCCGCCCAGCCGGTGTACTCGTTCTGTGTACCCAAGGCGAATGATTGCCAGACCAATGTGAGCGTGCGGGTGGTGCTGGCCTCCGTGCTGGGCAGCGGCGGGCTGATGAGCGACGGGTTGCGCGCGGCCGGTCTGCTTCCGCTGTCGGAGCCCTACACCGCGCTGGGCTACACGTACGTGGGCACGGCCCCCGGGGCCACCAGCACGGCCGGGGTGCTGGCCGTCACCGGCAACGATGCCATCGTGGACTGGGTGGTGGTGGAACTGCGCAACAACACGACCCCGACGACGATCGTGGCCTCGCGGCCGGCCTTGCTGCAGCGCGATGGCGATGTGGTGGACCTGGACGGGGATCCCTACGTGAGCTTCCCGGTGGCCTCCGGCCTCTACAAGGTGGCGGTGCGGCACCGCAACCACCTCGGGGTGATGACCTCGGCGGGCTTCACCCTCAACAACGACCCCTGCCGCGGACCGAACCTCCTGTTGCCCGCTACGGGCACCAACGGGACCAATGCCCGCCGGCAGATGACGGTGCCCGGTGTGACCGGCACCTGATGGCCCTCTGGCCCGGCGAGGCCACGGGCGACGGGGTGGTGAAGTACACCGGCGGGTCCAATGACCGCGACGCGGTGCTGAACGCCGTGGGCGGCGGCACGCCCACCAACACCGTGAACAACGTGTACGACCGCCGCGACGTGAACCTCGATGGCAGCATCAAGTACACGGGCAGCAACAACGACCGCGATGTGATCCTGCAGACGATCGGGGGCACGGTGCCCACGGCGACGCGCACCCAGCAATTGCCATGACCCCATGAGGACCCTCTCGCCGCTCCTGTTGAGCAC
>JAEUSW010000036.1 GCA_016788285.1 Flavobacteriales bacterium | reverse complement strand
GGCATGGAACAGCACCCGATCATGGGCACCAACTTCCGCATCGGCGAGATCAACGCGGCGATCGGCCTGGCCCAAAGCCGCAAGCTGCCGATGATGGTGGCGAAGCAGCGCGCCAACAAGGCCGTCATCCAAGAGCGGCTGAGCAGGATCCCCGGCCTCGCCTTCCGCAAGCAGTGCGACGATGCGGGCGACAGCGCGACCTTCTTCCACCTGCTGCTGCCCACGGCCGATGCGGCCTTCGCGCTGCACAAGGAGCTCGGTGCCCAGGGCATCGGCACCATGTACTGGTTCAACAACATGTACCACTACATCAAGCAGTGGGACCACATCAAGGACCTGCGTATGCCCTACAAGCTGGTGGCGCACGAGCTCGGCCTGCCGCAGGACCTCAAGACCTTGACCTTCCCGAAGAGCGATGCGGTCATCAGCCGCCTGGTGAGCTTCAACATCCGCGTCACGTGGACGGAGGCGGAGCTGGATGGCTTCCTTGGCAAGCTCGAAACCGCGGTGAAGAAGGTGATGGAGGGGGTGGTGGTGTGAACGGACTGATCGCTGGTGATGAAGCCCTGGCGCCTCGCAACATGGGCAGTCGCGATCGTGGCCCTGTTGATCGGGGGCGCATGGCTGGCCTTGCGGATCGCAGAGCACAACGAGCGGGATCGCATTTACCGAACGGCATGGGTCACGGTCCACTTGGCCGAGTCGATCGAGGGTTTGGACAGCGTGAGTCTCAACTTCGGCGGTGAAGCCCATACCTACTCCATCAAGCAACTGGTTGACACAGTTGGGGAGAACATGCTGATCGAGGACAAGCCTGTCCCGTTCGCGGTCCGGTCCACATATCACTTCCAGAATGGCCGCACGGCGGAAATTCCAACGGACAGCTTCGATTGCCGCAGGTGCTCAGGTGGACATGCGTACGGCCTGTACTTGGATAGTGTGGCCTATAGGTATTGGCCGTAGCTTTGTTGTGAGGGCGTTCCCCTCGCACCCTTCGGCTCCGCGTTGCTTCGCTCAGGGTCTCGGGTCGGGCTATTCGCTGCAAGTCCGCACTCGTCGTTCCTCCTCGCTTGCGGGCTTTCCGCTGCTATCCCTAACGCGGAACACCGGCTGCGCATCTGTGTCCATCCGCGTCCATCTGTGGTTCGGTGCATTCACTGCATGAACACCCACATCCCCCCCGCGCACAGCAGGAAGTAGGGCACCAGGCTCGCTGCCCCCGCATAGTCCTTCGCCACACGTTGGCCGAAGAAGAGCATCGTGATCGCGAGCGCGCCCAAGGCGCAACCCCACGCGCCGAGGGTGGCATCGCCGTGCAAGGCCACCTGTACAAGACCGATCGCCGCGCAGGACCCGGCGGACAGCTCCACCGCCGTGATCACCGGCAGCAGCAGCGGCACGGTGCCCTTCAATGGTGACTTCGCGAAGTGCCCGGTGAGCCAGTCCAGGTTGCCCTTCCAGTTGAGGGCCTTGTCCAGCCCCGATTGCAGGAAGAGGATGGCCACCATGGCCGCGAAGGCCAGTTCCAGGAATCGATGCCCGCTAAGGCCGTGCGCGGTAAGCCAGGTCATGAGGTCGTTGCCCATGTCCACAAAAGTGGCAAAAGCCATCTACCGGTGCCTGAGGATGTGTCAGGGCCACAAAGGCACAAGGCCATCCTGTGATGGCCCTGCACCATGTTCCATCCGTCTTCTTCAGGGCACCACGAACCGCGAATTACCTCCACCTTGGCTATCGGTCCAGGATAGGATGTAGGTACCGCTGATCAGGGTGCGGATGTCGAGCCCTTGGGCCAGGCCGATCATGCCTTGGGCGACCAGCCGGCCCGTGCGGTCATGGATCATCCACGCCGCGTTCGGCTCGGCGGAGGTCACGCCGATGCGGGCGTTGACCGCATCGACCCAAACAGGAACTCCGTTCTGCGGGCTCTCGTGAGCGATCCCCAAGGCCGAGCTATCGGCCGTGATCAGGAGATTATCGAATGCCGCATATCCCGAGGCTTGCAGGTCCAGCATTACCGTGACCACTCCATTGGTCGAAGCGCTGACATTCAACCCCGCACCGACGGAGGACCAAGCGAAGGAGAATGGGTCTGCGGCAGGAGAGCCACCCGTCAGCGTAACCTGATCAAGCAGGGTGCCGGGGGAATTGATGTTGAAAACGCCGGCAGGAGTGTCGAACAAAGACACCTGCAGAACCGGCGGTGCTACGCCGAAGGGGGCTCCACATCCGGAGACCTCGATCGCCGCGATATCCATTGTCAGGTTCACGAATGGCAACCCATCGCTGTCCAACGTCAGTGCCGCCATGTCGTTCTGTTGGGCGGTTTGCATGCCCAGGCAGTAGTCCCCGCCCGCACCGCTGCTGTCCGTGTACACATTGCCCGGCCCATCGATCAACAGCGTTTCCACGGTGAAGGTTTGTGCCCACTGACCACCGCCTCCGGTACCCCCGCCCGTACCCGCCCAGAGATCGTTCACCGATTGCTGACTGATGTCCGTTCCACAGGCGGCCGTGGTGACCGCCAGGTTTGGGGTGGTGAACGAGTTCGAGTATAGGGTGATCGTCTGCGCTGCCATCGATGTCGGGATGCAGCAGGCGGTCCCAAGAGCGAGTTGGTAGAAATAGCGCATGGGAACTGTTGTTTGCGGCAAAGCAATGAGATCCCTGGTCAGTGACAAGGATGCGTGCATCCCCAATTCAGGGGACGTGTCACATTCGAGCGCGTTCACCCGCATGCCATCCGGATGAAGCCGGGTCCCGTGTCTATACCGCCAACCGCTTTCCTTTGTACCGATGAACCTCTTCCGCAACTTCAAGTCCGTCACCAAGACCTGCTACGGCCGCGGCAGCTTCGGCAAGCTCGGCGAGATCCTGGAGCCGCACCGCAGCACGGGCAAGGGGTTCATGGTCTTCCTCGTGGACCACTACTTCGAGGGCAAGGCCGACTTCCTCGGGCGCATCCCCAAGCAAGAAGGGGATGAGCTGATCTTCTGCAGCACCAAGAAGGAGCCCAGCACGGAGCAGATCGACGGCCTGCGGGACGACATCCTGGCACGCCGCGGGCTGCCCTCCGGCGTGGTCGGCATCGGTGGGGGCAACGTGATGGACGTGGCCAAGGCGCTCAGCCTCATGTTCACCAACGAGGGCAGCAGCGTACAGTACCAGGGCCTCAACCTGATCAAGAAGCCCGGCATCTACCACTGCGGCGTGCCCACCATCAGCGGCACCGGTGCGGAGGTGAGCATGACCGCCGTGCTCACCGGCCCCGTGAAGAAGCTCGGCCTCAAGTGCGACTGGACCGTCTTCGACCAGATCGTGCTCGACCCCGACCTCATTGCCACCGTTCCCACCGACCAGTGGTTCTACACCGGCATGGACACCTACATCCACAGCGTGGAGGCCATCACCGGCACCAAGAAGAACACCTTCGCCGAGGCGTACAGCGAGAAGGCGCTCGACCTATGCCGCGAGGTGTACCTGAAGCGCGACCGCAGCGACCCCAAGAGCGACGAGCTGCTGATGGTGGCCAGCTACATGGGCGGCCTCAGCCTCACGTACAGCGAGGTGGGCGTGTGCCACGCGCTGAGCTACGGCCTGGGCAAGGTGCTGGAGATGCACCACTGTTTCGCCAACTGCGTGGCCTTCAACCAGCTGGAGGACGTGTACGGCGAGTACGTGCACGAGTTCAAGCACATGGTGAAGGAGCGCGGCGTGACCCTGCCCGCCAACTTGAGCAAGGACTGGGACGAGAAGACCCTCGACGCCATGGCCGAAGTGGCCTACAACCTGCCCCACATGTGGGACCATGCCTTCGGTCCCGACTGGCAGCAGGTGCTGGACCGCGAGCGGATCAAGGGGTGGTACAGGAGGATGTGAGGGACCGCGGAGACCTTGTAGCGTCGACCCACTGGGTCGACCTGCAAGTTGCCGATGCATCACCCCAAGAACGCCCCATCCACGACCAGCAGCTTCACCGGCCCGTTCGTCCGCGAGCGGTGTGAACTGAGCCCGTCGCTCACGTGGTAGGACATGCCGGGCTTCAGCACGTTCACCGTTCCATCCGCGTGCTCATTGATCAATTCGCCTTCGAGCACGAAGACCAGATGCCCCAACTGGCACCAATGGTCGGCGAGGTAGTTGGCTGAATACTCCACCATGCGGATGCGGAGCCCTTCGTGCTGGATGATGCGCATGGTGGCCGTGCCGGTCGTGCCGTTCACGGTGGTGGCCGGCAGCTGCGACCAGTCGATGGTCTCGAAGGGGATCTTCATGTGGTCGAGGGTATCGTTCGCGAAAGCTGCGTGGCCAGCGCGATCACGTGCCCGTCCGGGTCGGCGAAGTAGGCCACACGATCACCCCAGTCGCGGTCCGCAGCGGTGGAGACCACGGCCAGCCCGGCCAGTTGCGCCCGCTTGATCGCCATAGGCAGGTCGGCCACACGGAGGTAGATCTCACAGCGCGGTACGGCGTGTCCCTGGTCGGGATGGGGCAGGGCCGGGGTGATGATGCGGGCGATGCCGCTGGAAGGCATCAGGCCCAACGTGCAGCCGCCCAGGTCGAACTCCGTCATGCCGGGCACATCGAGCACGGGTTCACGACCGAGCAACACACGGTAGAGGTCGCGGCTGCGCTGCTGCTCCCTCACGTAGAGGATGAATTCGGCCTGCATATCGCCAAAGATGGCGTTCCTCCCCATCTTCGGTGCAACGATGCACCACCTGTTGCACCTGGTCTTCGAGCTGGCCGCCTTCGCGGTGGGCTACGCCTTTTTCCAGCGGCTCCGGGCCGGCCACGGCGACCCCATACCTGAACCCAAGCGGGTCTGGATCATCATCGGTGCGGCGGCCGGTGCCTTGCTGGGTTCGCGCGTGCTCGGTGCCTTGGAGGATCCCGCCAAGCTCGCCGCCGACGGGTGGTCGCTCTTCATCGCCTTCAACAACCGCACGATCGTGGGCGGGCTGCTGGGCGGGCTGGTGGGGGTGGAGCTCACCAAGAAGGCCATCGGCGTGCGCACCAGCAGCGGCGACCTGTTCACGTATCCCCTGATCCTGGGCATGATGATCGGCCGCGTGGGCTGCCTGTTCGGCGGGCTGGAGGACAACACCTACGGCGTGGCCACGGACCTTCCCTGGGGCATCGACCTGGGCGATGGCGTGCGCAGGCACCCCACGAACCTGTACGAGATCCTGTGGCTCAGCGCATTGTGGCTGGGGTTGCGCGCCATCGAGCGGCGCTGGACCCTGGCGAACGGCGGACGCTTCAAGCTCTTCATGGTCGGCTACCTGGCCTTCCGCCTGGCCATCGAGCCCATCAAGCCGCAGCCCATCCTCGCCCTCGGCCTTTCCACCATCCAGTGGGCCTGCGTGGCCGGTCTCGTGCATTACTTCCGGGTGTGGATGCAACCACGGACGCTCTTTCTTTCAACCACAGATGGACGCAGATGAACACAGATAGGGGAGGTGAAGGCGTGTATCCGCTCGCCAGCGAAACGGAGGAGATCATCGGGTGCGCCATGGAGGTGCTGAACGTGCTGGGGCATGGGCTGTTGGAGAAGCCCTACGAGAATGCCCTGGCGGTTGAACTCAGGCTCAGGGGCATCAAGTTCGAGCAGCAGCCGACGTTCGACGTGATCTACAAGAACGAGCAGGTTGGTCTCTACGTTCCTGACCTCATCGTTCGCGACGCGGTGGTGGTCGACGCCAAGACCATCGACCGGATCACCGATCATGAGCTCGGCCAGATGCTCAACTACCTGCGCATCACAGGCCATCGTGTCGGACTGATCCTGAACTTCAAGCGCGCCAAGCTCGAGTGGAAACGCGTCATCCTCTGACCATGTGCGCTCATCTGTGTTCATCTGTGTGCATCAGTGGTTCCCCATCCGCGCAGGCGAAGCCGAGCGCCACCATCATGGAGTTGGGGTCTGATTCGGAGACGCGCATTCATCTGTGTCCATCCGTGTCCATCAGTGGTTGCCCATCCGCGCAGGCGAAGCCGAGCGCCACCATCATGGAGTTGGGGTCTAATTCGGAGACGCGCATTCATCTGTGTCTATCTGTGTCCATCAGTGGTTCCCCATCCGCGCAGGCGAAGCCGAGCGCCACCCCCATGGAGTTCGGCTCCAATGTGGATGTGCGTATTCATCTGTGTGCATCCGTGTCCATCTGTGGTTCTTCCTCCTCCCATGCCTGACCGCCCCTACACCTACTATGACTTCACGCTGAGCCTGTGCCCGGAGTGCCTGAGGCGCATCGATGCCAAGGTGGTCTTCGAGGACGAGCGCGTGTACATGCTGAAGCGCTGCCCGGAGCACGGCGCGCAGAAGGTGCTCATCGCCACCGACGTGGAGTACTACAAGCGCTGCCGCCACTACCTGAAGCCCGGGGAGATGGTGCGCACCTTCAACACCAGGACCCATTACGGTTGTCCGTACGACTGCGGCATCTGCCCCGACCACGAGCAGCACGGCTGCCTCACGCTCATCGAGGTCACCGACCGCTGCAACCTGGAGTGCCCGATCTGCTATGCCAGCAGCGGCCCCCTGCACGGGAAGCACCGCACGCTGGAGGAGGTGGAGCGCATGCTCGACGCCGCGGTACGCAACGAAGGCGAGCCCGACGTGGTGCAGCTCAGCGGCGGTGAGCCCACGGTGCACCCGCAGTTCTTCGAGATCCTCGACGCGGCCAAGCGGCGTCCCATCCGCCACCTGATGGTGAACACCAACGGCATCCGCATCGCCAAGGACAAGGCCTTCGTGGAGCGGCTCGCCACCTACATGCCGGACTTCGAGCTCTACCTGCAGTTCGACTCGTTCAAGCCCGAAGTGCTGAAGCGCCTGCGCGGCGAAGACCTCACCGCCGTTCGCATGAAGGCGCTGGAGCACCTCAACGAGGTGAACCTGAGCACCACGCTGGTGGTCACCGTGGAGAAGGGCGTGAACGACGACGAGGTGGGCGCCATCATCGACTTCGCGCTGAAGCAGCGCTGCGTGCGGGGCGTCACCTTCCAGCCCGTGCAGGCCGCTGGGCGCACTGGGCACTACGACCCCGCCACTGACCGCATCACGCTCACCGAGGTGCGGCAGGCCATCCTGGACCAGGCGCCGCTCTTCACGCCCGAGGACATCGTGCCCGTGCCCTGCAATCCCGACGCGCTGGCCATGGGCTATGCGCTGAAACTCGGCGGCGAAGTGTTCCCGCTCACCCGTATGATCGACCCGGACGACCTGTTGAACAACAGCCGCAACACCATCGTGTACGAGCAGGACGCCCGCCTGAAGGAGCACATGGTGAAGCTCTTCAGCACCGGCACGCCCAGCGACAAGGCGCACGAGACGCTCCACCGCATCATGTGCTGCCTGCCCGACATCGACGCGCCCGAGCTGAAGTACGAGAACCTCTTCCGCATCATCATCATGCGCTTCATCGACGCGTACGACTTCGATGTGCGGGCCATCAAGCGCAGCTGTGTGCACATCATCGACCCGCGCACCCTGAACGCCATCCCGTTCGAGACCATGAACCTGTTCTACCGGGAGGAGGCGCAGCGGAAGCGGTTGGCGGAACTGCAAAGGCTATCATGACCAAGAATAGCGGCATTGTCCTGGTCAATATGTTACTCATGTTGAGTTACTCCTCTGTCTTCATCTGGCGAGGAGAAACCGGTTTGGGAGGGTGGCCTCAACAAGCGGAGATCTTGCATCAGTGGGGAGTGCTCCTTGTTCATATAGCGGTCCTCGTCATCGTCAGCCGGTGCATGGGTAAGCCGCCAGAACTGCGTAGGACATATCTGTTGGCGGCAGCACTTGTAGGCCTGGTCGGTCATGGCTTGTGCGTTTACAATGGCGCGGCCAACGCGGCGTGGAATTAGGCGCAAGGAGATGATGCATACCCGGACGATGAACCTGTTCTACCGGGAGGAGGCGCAGCGCAAGCGGTTGGCGGAACTGCAGCGAACAGCCGCTACATTGGACACATGAACACCAAATTCCTCCGCACGAACCTGCTGATCCTGCTCGGTTACGCCGTGCTGGTGCAGCTGCTCTCGGTGTTCGAGCGGAACGGGGCCAGCATGGTGGTGCTGATGGGCATGATGGTGGCTGTGGTGATCCACGTCTCCATCCTTGTGCTGGGGGGGCTTGTGCTTGTGTTCACCACGCGCCGGAGCGAGGCCGCCACCTGGGTCCTGTGCGCGTTGGCCGTGGGGGTCATCGGCTTCGGCACCTGCTGGGGCGGCGCCTCGCTGGCCGAGCTCTACTCCGGCCCGGCGAACTTCCACTAGAGGCCCTCGGGGTCGAAGCCCTTGAGCAGCGCCGCGGCGCGTTCGGCCGCCTTGGCGATCAGCAGGCTCCGCACCGACGCGCCCCGGCCCAGGTCCTGCTTGGCCACATGCACGAGCTCTGATCGATGGATGCGGCCGGTGCTGGCGTCCATCAGGTTCACCTGCATCTCCAGGTGCCTTCCGATGCCCTCCTCGTACCGAAGCAGCTTGGTCATCAGCACATAGCGGGCACCCAGCAGCTGACCGGCCCGCGCGGCGGTGCGCTCGTCGTAGATGCCGTCCAGCGCCCGCTGCTGTTCGGCGAGCAGGGCCTCCGTCTGATCCCGGGCCACCAGCACCAGGAACGGATCGCGCAGGGCCAGCAGTTCCTCCTTGATGGCGGTGGCCAGGGCGGCGGGCACCCCGTTCACGCGGGCCGCATAGGTCGCGCGGGCGGCCACCCCCTGTTCCTCCACGGCCACCAGGGCCAGGGTGTAGCTGGCGTTCGCGCGGGCGGCGTCCCGCAGCGAACGGGCGTCCTTGTAGGCGGGATCCCCGGCGAGCACGACCTCCAGCCCGCCATGGGCCTCGCGCCAGCGACCCTCCTCGAAGGCCCGCCGGGCCACCCGGTACTTCGGTTCCAGTTCGGCCATGCGCAGCAGGTGCGGGGCTTCGGCGTGGTCGGGCTCCAGGGTCAGCACCTCGTTCAACAGCTCGCGGCACGGCTGGAAGCGCTCCTCCTCGAAGGCTTGAAGGGCACGCTCGTACAACCCCGCCACATGCGATCGCCGGGCCTGCAGACGCCGCTCCTCCACCTGCGGGTCCCGGCGCAGAACGAGGCCTTCCGCGGTGGCGCGAGCGGCGAACTCGTTCACGGTGCGCCACCGCTGCTCGCCCAGCTCGTGATCACCGGCGAGGAAGGCGCTGGACGCCGCGGCCTCCAGCTGCATCAGCACCTGCTGACCCGTCCGCTGCGCACCGGCACGCGCCCTGGCATGTCCCGGTCGCTCCAGCATCGCGGTGCGGTAGGAGGCGTACGCCCCTTCGGGATCGCCGGCCCGCTCGGAACGTTCACCCTCCTTCGCCAGGCGACCGGCCCCCGAACAGGCGGCCAGCACGACCAGAAAGGGGAGCAGTGCACGCATGGGGCGAAGATGGCACAGCGAACCGCATGCCGGACCGCCCTTGCACCCGGCCGTATGTTTGCCCGATGCGTCCCGTCGGTGCTCTGGCCGCCGCGCTCCTCGCGCTGTCGGCCCTGCTGCTGCTGCATCTGGGCACGGGGCCTGTCCCGGTCCCGACGCGTGAGGCCGTGCGCGCGCTGCTGGGCCTCTCCGGCGTCGATCCGGCGCTGTTCGCGGTGGTGCGCGAGGTCCGGCTTCCTTCCGCACTGACGGCCATGCTCGTGGGCGCCGCCCTGGCGTGCAGCGGTGCGGTGATGCAGACGCTCTTCGCCAATCCGCTCGCGGGCCCGAGCGTGCTGGGCGTCAGCTCCGGTGCGGGCTTGGGCGCGGCCCTGGTCCTGCTGGTGCCCGGCCTTTCCGCGGCGCTGGGGACCGCGGCCGACGGTGCCCTTGTGCTGGCCGCCTTCGCCGGTGCGCTGGTGGTGCTCGTGGCCATCGTCTACGCCGACCGGCGCCTGGGGGACCCGGTGACGCTCCTCATCCTGGGCCTCATGGTGGGGCACCTCAGTGGCGCGCTCGTCAGTGTGCTCGAAGTGGCGGCCGGAGAGGGCTCCCTGCGGGGCTTCGTGCTCTGGGGCATGGGCTCGTTCGCCGGCGTGGGCCTGGACCGGCTGCCGTGGCTCGTGCTGCCCATCGCCGCCGGGCTCCTGCTGGCCCTGGGGCACGTTCGCATGCTCGATGCCCTGCTGCTCGGCGAGGAGTATGCCCGGTCCATGGGCGTGGGGGTGCGCGCTGCGCGCACCCGCCTGATCCTCGCCACAGGCCTCATGGCCGGCGCGTCCACCGCGTTCTGCGGCCCCATCGCCTTCATCGGCCTGGCCACTCCGCACCTCGCCCGGGCGGTGCTGCGCACGGCCGACCATCGCCTGATCCTGCCCGGCAGCGCCCTGCTCGGCGCCCTGCTGGCGCTGGCCTGTGACATCCTGGTGCGCCGCGTGGACGGATTGCCGCTCAATGCCATCACCTCGCTGATCGGTGCCCCGGTGGTGGTGTGGGTGTTGTGGAGCGGACGGCGCTGGGCGCGAATGGCCACCGGATGACGAGCACGACGCTGCATACGGAGGAGTTGGTGATCGGGCATGCGCGCCGACCGCTGCGCCCGGCCCTCGAGCTGCTCTTCCGGCCGGGCACCGTCACGGCCCTGCTGGGCAACAACGGGTCGGGCAAGTCCACGCTGTTGCGGACCCTTTCAGGAGCGCTGCCACCGATCTCCGGACGCGTGCTGCTGAACGGTCGTCCGGTGCACGGCATGACGGAGCGTGATCGGGCCCGCCAGGTGGCCGTCGTGCTGGCCCACCGCCCGCGCACCGGCCTGATGCGGGCCAACGAGGTGGTGCGCCTGGGCCGCGTGCCGTGGAGCGCGGGCTGGTTCCGCGCACAGGCCGATGATCACGCCCAGGTCCTTCAGGCCATGGCGCATACCGGCACGACGGCGCTGGCCGACAGGCTGTTCAACGAGCTCAGCGACGGCGAGGCACAACGCGTGCTGATCGCCCGCGCCCTCGCGCAGGACGCGCCGGTGCTGCTGCTGGACGAACCCACGGCCTACCTCGATGTCAGCCAGCGCGCGGTGCTGATGCAGCTGCTGCGCCGCACGGCCCGCGAGCGCGGCCTCACCGTCCTGCTGGCCACGCACGACCTGCAGCAGGCCCTCGACAGCACGGACGCCGTTCTGGTCCTCGGCCGGGACGGGACCTTCTTCCATGGTCCTCCAGGGGAGGCTGTTCGGAGCGGTGCGATCGCCGGTGCCTTTGCGGTCGACGGGCTGCGGTTCGATGCGGAGCACCGGGTCTTCAGGCCTCTGGAATGACGAAGCCCCGGCGGGCCGGGGCTTCGGGATGGGCATGAACGCGACGCTTATTTGCGCAGTGCGTCGCGGATCTCCATCAGGAGCTTCTCCTCGTTGCTCGGGCCTGGGGGCGGGGGCGCCGGCTCGGCCTTCTTCATCCTGTTCATGGCCTTCACCACCATGAAGATGGCGAACGCCACGATCAGGAAGTCGATGATCACGGTGATGAAGGCGCCGTACTTCACCGATACTTCCGCCACGGCCGGGGTGACCACGGTGCCTGCGGCGTCCTTCACCTCGGCGACACCGCTCTGGATCACCCATTTCAATTCCTTGAAATCGACACCGCTCGTGAGCATGCCAACGAGCGGCATCACCATGCCATCCACGAAGCCGCTGACGACCTTGCCGAAAGCGCCACCCATCACGAATGCGACGGCCGTGTCGACCAGGTTGCCGCGCATCGCGAAATCCTTGAACTCCTTCATCATGCCCATGGCTCTTGCGTATTGAGGTTGGTGTTGAGCGGTGAAGTTAGCGAGAATGCCCGACGGCGCATCGCGCGCACGCCCCTTGACGAAAGCCTGTTCAGCGCGGGCCGAAGTGGAAGCCCTCGGAACGCTGCGGGCCTTTCCGGTCCTCGTCGATCACCGCGTGCCAGCCGTTGCGTTCGCGCACGTAGCGGATGCGCTTGGGGAAGTCGTTGACGGGGTTGGTGAACACGAGGGTGTCGGCCGTGGCGTGGGAGCAGGCGAAATCGGTGAAGGTGCCGTTGGCCTCCCCACCGGGAAGCGCGGCGTAGATCACCGCGCCGTTGCGGCGCTGCAGGCGAAGAGCCTCGATGAACACGGTGTCCTTCCCGGCGAGCACGTGGCCGCGGCCCTCGAGGGTGCTGTCGTTCACCGCGCGCCAGGTCTCGTGCACCACGAAGGTGTCGCTGCTGGTGCTGTCGATCCAGTCGCCCACGAGGGCGTGCGCGAGCTTCCAGGCCTGCGCCTGGTGCGCGGCCGCACCGGCCTCCTCCGCGGGTCCGGTGGTGGTGCAGGCGTGGAGGCCGCATGCGATGGCGGCGAGGGCGAGGGTGCGGATCATGACTGTACGGTGGCTTCGATGGCGGCGCGGACGGGAGCGGGGATCGGGACCTTGTGGCCGGCGCCGTAGTCGTACATCACCTGCACGCTCGTGCCCTCGGCCACAATGTCGCCCGCCTCATCGGTGATGCGGTAGGCCAGGGTGAAACTGGTGGTGCCCACGTGCACCGCGCCGGTGCGGATGTGCAGGGTGGCGGGCCAGTGCACCGGGCGCTTGAAGTCGCAGGTGGTGCTGGCCAGGATCACCCCGATGCCGTGCTCGGCGTGCGATCGCAGCGCGCCGATGCGCTCCAGGAAGTGCATGCGCACGCTTTCCATCCAGCGGAAGTACACCACGTTGTTCACGTGGCCGAAGAGGTCCTGCTCGCCCCAGGCGACGGTGATGTCGAGCCCGATGGGCAGATCGCGGTCGGCGACGCTCACGCCTGTCGCAGCTCCTTCACCAGCTGCTTGTGCTGTTCGCGCAGGCGCTCCACATCACGACGGGTGCGGTCGGCCTGCTTCTCCAGTTCCTTCCGCATGGCCTCGCCGCTGGCGCTCTTGAAGTTGAACATGCCCATCTTGTTCTCGAACTGGCGCAGTTCGTTCTCCAGCTCCTCGATCTTGCGCTTCACGAAGCGGGTCTCGCGCTCGATCCGGTCACGGCCGTCGGGCGCGCTCTTGAGGCTCTCCACGTGGTCGTGGAACTGGGCGCGGCGGCGCTCTTCACCCTCCACCTTCAGCTGGCCGTAGTGCTTGTCCAGCGCCGCCCTGTAGCGGTCCTGCAGGGTGTCGAAGTGTTTGGGCGACACCCGGCCGCATTCCAGCCAGCGCTTGCTGAAGGTCTTCAGGGTGTCCAGGTCGGCATTGCGGTCGCCGGTGAGGGCGAAGCCTTCCAGCTCCGCCAGCAGGGCCTCGCGGGCCTTGAGGTGCTCGGCCTGCTCGCCGTCCAGCTTGTCGAAGTGGGCCTTGCGGGCGGCGAAGAAGCCGTCGCAGGCCTCGCGGAACCGGTTCCACAGCTTCTGCTCGTCGCGCGGACCGGCGGACCCGGCCTCCTTCCACTGTTGCTGCAGGGACTTCAGTTTATCGGCGGTCTGCCGCCATTCCGTGCTGTCCTTCAGGGCCAGCGCCTGATCCAGCAGGGCCTGCTTCTTCTCCCGGGCGCCCTTGAACTGGTCCTTCAGGGTGTCGAAGTACTGCTTCTTGCGGTCGAAGAAGGCATTGCAGGTGTTGCGGAACTCCTTCCAGATGCGCTCGTTGTCCTTCTTGGTGGCGAAGCCGATCGACTTCCAGGCGTTCTGCGCCTCCAGCACCTGGTCGGTAAGGGCCTTCCAGTCCTTCACGGCCACCTCGGCGCTCTGGTCCACCAAGGCCTGCACCTTGTCGATCAGGGCCTGTTTGGCGGCCAGGTTGGTCTCGTGCTCGGTGCGGCGGGCCTTGTAGTACTCATGGATGCGCTCGTACACCACGCGGGTGGCGTTCCAGAACCGGTCGCGGATGGTCTCCCATTCCTCCTTCACCACCGGGCCGATCTGGTGCCACTTCTCCTGGTACTCCTTCACCAGGGCCTCGGCCTCCTTCACGCTGTCCACGCGCTGCACGGCCTCCATGTCGGCGATCAGGGCCTGTTTCAGCGCGGTGTTCTTCTTCAGGTCGTGGTCGCGGAGCTCCTTGTAGATGCGGATGTGGTAGAAGAAGTCGTCCAGCAGGTGGGCGAAGTCGCGCTGAAGGTCACGGTAGGCCTGCTGGGGCACGGGGCCGATGGTCTTCCACTTCTCCTGCAGGTCCTTGAAGCGCTGGAACGCGCTGCCGATGTTCTCCTCCTGATGGATGAGGGCCTTGAGCTCCTCCATCACGGCCAGTTTGGCGGCCAGGTTGTCGGCCTCCTCCTTGGCCTTGCGACGGCGCACATCGTTCACCTTCGTGTGGAAGGCGTCCACCAGCTGTTTGAACCGCTTGTCGTCCTCGTCGCCCAGCGGAGCCGATTCGATGGGGACCTGCGCGGGTGCGTCGGCACCCTCGGCAGGCGGTTCGCCCGCGGCCACGGTGGCGGCATGCTGGGCCTCGGCCACCAGCGCCTCATAGCTCTCCTTCACGGCATCCACCAGCTCGGCGGTGTGCTCCAGGTCTTCGTTCTGGAGCAACGCCTCCATTCGGGCGATGAGCTCCGCTTTCGTGGTCATGGTCAACTGCGGCCGACCGCTCAGGTGCACCGCCGACCAAAGATAGACGGCCCTTTTGGAACAGGGGGCGCGCTAGACGGCGAGACCGAGCACGCACACATCGTCCATCTGCTCATGGGAGCCCTTCCAGGCATCGAACGCGCGCTCGAGCTCCTCGGCCTGCAAGGCCAGCGGAAGGTGCTGGTGCTGCTGCAGGATGGCGCTCAGCCGCGTGGCCATGAACTTGCGGCCGTCGGGCCCGCCGAACTGGTCCACGTAGCCGTCGCTGAACAGGTAGATGCGGTCGCCGGCATGGTACGCCAGGCGGTGCACGGTGAAGCGGCGTTCCGCGTCGTGCTGGTTGCCACCGATCGGACGACGGTCGCCGTTGATCACCGTGAGCTGCCCGTCGTGCATCCAGTACAGGGGCCGGAAGGCACCGGCGAAGAGGATCTCGCGCTGGGCGCGGTCCACCCGGCACAAGGCGATGTCCATGCCGTCGCCGGCCCCGAGCCGCTCGCCGCGCTGGTTCAGGGCCTGGATCATCCGCTGGTTGAGCAGGGCCAGCAGCTCGGCCGGGTCCTTGTCCGGATGCTGGGTCACCAGCTCGTTGAGCAGCGAACAGCCGATGGCGGCCATCATGGCGCCGGGAAGGCCATGCCCCGTGCAATCGGCCTGGGCCACCAGCCGCACATGCTCGCTGAGGCGGTGCACCCAGTGGAAGTCGCCGCTCACCACGTCCTTGGGCCGGTTGAGCACGAAGTGGTCGTCGAACAGTTCGCCGTAGCGCTCCGGGCGGGGGATCAGGGCCGACTGGATCTTGCCGGCGTAGGCGATGCTGTCGGTCACCCCGTCGTGCCGCTGCTGAAGGGCATTGCGTGCCTCTTCCTCACGACGCACCAGGCCGCCCACCGAACGCACCAGGAAGCCGCCCACCAGCAGGAGGGCCAGGGCCAGCAGTCCCACGTTGCGCCACAGGCGCCCCAGGGCCAGGGCATCGAGCTCCGCGGTGGGCAGCTCGGCCACCAGTGCGGCCACCACCTTGCCGCGGCCGTTGCGCACGGCATCGAAGGCCACCACATGGTCGTCCGCCAGCGCCCGGCCCGGGTCGATCCGTCCTTCGGTGATGGTGGCGATGAGCGCGGCCTGGGCCGGACCGGTGTACGCCTCGCGGAGCGCCGGCGTTCCTGCGCTCGTCACCACCACCTGCAGTTCCCGTTTGCCGGCATCGAAGGCCACCAGGCGCAAGGGCATGCTCAGCCGGTTGGCCTCGGCCGGCTTCCGCAGGTTCTCGTGCAGCACGTAGTACCAAGGGTCCTGGGCGTTGTGCAGCAGCATCCCGCGCGAGTCGTACTTCTCCAGCAGCCGTGTCACCCGGCCGCCATCGAGGGCCGTGGCCAGCGTGCCGGTGATCCCGCTCAGCCGCGCCACCGCCTCGTGCCGCAGGGTGCGCCGGGTGGCGGCATGCGACCACGCCACCAGCGCCGCACCCACGGTGAGCAGGGTGGCCAGGAGCACCAGCAGCACGGTGCGGGTGGTGGAAGGGCGGTGCAGGTCCAAACGCGGAGCGCCCGGGTGGTCCGGGCCGGGTGTTCTTACGGGACCGGACGGAGGCGGGTTGCCCCCGTCTGCCGAACTTTGCGCCGCATCAACGCGCACCCATGAACGACGGCTACGTCAAGCACGCCGTGGCGGACGGCATCGCCACCGTCACCTTCCATCACCCCAAGAGCAACAGCCTGCCCGGGCACGTGCTGCGCGACCTGGCGGACGCCATCACCCGCATGGGCGCCGATCCGGCGGTGCGCGTCATCGTGCTGCGGAGCGACGGCGACAAGGCCTTCTGCGCGGGGGCCAGCTTCGATGAACTGCTCACCATCGACACGGCCGCCAAGGGGCTGGCCTTCTTCAGCGGGTTCGCGCTCGTGATCAACGCCATCCGCACCGCCCCGTGCCTGGTCATCGGCCGGGTGCACGGCAAGGCGGTCGGCGGTGGGGTGGGCCTGGCGGCGGCCTGCGAGGTGAGCTACGCCCACAGCGGATCGAGCGCGCGACTCAGCGAACTGGCCATCGGCATCGGCCCCTTCGTGGTGGGCCCGGCCGTGGAGCGCAAGGTGGGCACCGGCGCGTTCGGCTTCATGAGCTTCACACCGGCGGCCTGGCGCGACGCGGAGTGGTGCCGGCAGCACGGGCTCTATCAGGCGGTGTTCGCCACGGTGGAGGACCTGGACCAGGCCGTGGACGCCCATGCCCGCGAGCTGGCCGGCTACAGCCCGGATGCCATGCGCGAACTGAAGCGCGTGCTCTGGCGCGGCACCGAGGACTGGGACAGCCTGCTCGCCGAGCGCGCGGCCACCAGCGGGCGGCTCATCCTCTCGGACTTCGCGGTGAACGCCATCAACCGGTTCAAGGCCGAAGCGGCGAAGCGGTAGTCCGGCCGTTCGGATCCGGCAGCACCCGGTTCACTCACCCGTGTACACGGGCTTGCGCTTCTCCAGGAAGGCCTTCACGCCCTCGTTGTAGTCGTGGCTGCGGCCGGCGAGGCTCTGCAATTCGTTCTCGTGGTCGAGCTGGGCGTCGAGGCTGGTGTGCTGCGCGCGGTTCAGGGCCTCCTTGGTGAGGGCGATGGCCTTGGTGGGCATGGTGGCCAGCTTCTTCGCGAGCGCGGAGGCGTCGTGCATGAGCTCGGCATCGGGCACGGCCTTCCAGATCATGCCCAGGGCCTCGGCCTCCTTCGCGCTCACCTTCGGCGCCAGGATCATCTGCCCGAAAGCGCGCTGCATGCCCACCAGGCGGGGCAGGGTGGACGTGCCGCCGCTGTCGGGGATCAGGCCGATGTGGATGAAGCTCTGGATGAAGGTGGCGCTCTCGGCCGCCAGCGTGAGGTCGCAGGCGTAGGCGATGTTGGCACCGGCACCGGCCGCCACCCCGTTCACCGCGGCCACCACGGGCTTGGGCAGGGCACGCAGCCGCCGCACGATGGGGTTGTACTGGGTGGTGAGGATGTCTTCGATCTTCGTCCCGGGCGCGATGGCCTCGGCCAGGTCCTGCCCCGCGCAGAAAGCCCGCCCTTCGCCGGTGAGCAGCACGGCCCGCACGACGGCATCGTCCTTGGCCTTGTCCAGCGCATCGATGGTCTCCAGCGCCATCTCCCGGTCGAAGCTGTTCAGCTTGTCCGGACGGTTCAGCGTGATGGTGGCGATGCCGTCGGCGACGGTGTAGCGGATCTTGGTGTAGGACATGGGGCGTGAAGATGGTCTCGGTGCGTGGCGAAGTTCGGACGAAGGCCCGCTCGGCCGACCACGGGCATGCCGCAAGCCGCCGGGTGAATGATGATCACGGGCTCACCAGGTGCACCCCGACCTGCGCGAAGGGGGCACCACCCAGGTCGTTGAGCATGGCGAAGGGCTGGTCACCGAAGAAGCCGCGGAAGAACTCGTTCCCTCCGGGCAGCTCGTCGGCGTTGAAGCTCCAGTCGTGGCGGTATCCGGCCTGAACGCTCAGCCACACGAAGCCTTTGATCTGCCGCTGGTACTCGGCCCGCAGGCGCAGCTCGCCCCGGCGCACCTCGAAGCTATCGGCCCCGGTGCTGAGGCCTTCGATGCGGTAGCTCTGGCCCTCCAGCTCGTATCCGGCGAGCAGCAGGCTGCGCGGGCTGAAGGTGCGGCGGTAGTGGGCGCGCGCGGGAAGGAGGACCTCGGTGCCCCACTTGCGGTTCGGCGCGGTGTAGTTGTACATCACGACCGGGATGTAGTTGATGGCGCCCACGCGGTAGGTGCGGCTCAGGCCCACGCCCCATTGCAGCCGGTCGTGCGGGCGCCTGCCCCACATCAGGGCGCCACTATAGCGCAGGTGCTCCAGGCCCTGCGGGTCGTCCAGGAAGTAGTCGCCGCTGAGGTCGGCGCTGGCCTGCAGGATCAGGAAGGTGGTCTCGCCGAGCGGTTTGAAGACGGTGGTGCCCAGGCCGGTGGTGCGCAGGCCGCGGTCGCCCAGCGTGCGCAGCAGCCCGGCGGAGGAATCGGTGCTGATGGTGGGCGATAGCCGGTAACGCACGTCCCAGTAGTTGGCCTGCATCTGCCACACGATGCTGTTGCGCGACACCACCGGGATGTTGGCCTGCACACGCAGGCCGCCGGTGTAGGTGGCGCGCGCTTCCTCGGCCACGGGGGCATCGGCCTCCTCCGGCCAGGATCCACGCGGGGAGCTCCGCATGGTATAGGCCCCTTGCGCGTCCCACAGCACCGAAACGAAGCGCTGCGGGCTCAGGTCGAGCACCTTGGGATGGGCGAAGCGCTTGGCCTTCTCATCCGCGAAGCCCAGGTCATCATACTGGCTGTAGTCCTCCTCATCGCTGGCGGGGATGGTGTCAGGCTGTGCCCGAAGACCGGTCGGGACCAGCAGGGCGAGGAGCAGGAGCGCGCGTACCGCCATGGGGCATCACTTGGCCTGGAGCCGCTTCCATACGTCGGTGCGGCCCAGGGCCTTCACCCCGATGTAGCCGCGGATGTCGAGCGTGTTGGCGTCCTTCAGGGTGATCACGCAGCTGTAGGTGCTGCCGTTCTCGGGGTCGTAGATGGTGCCTTCGGCCCATTCGTCGGTGCCGGTGTAGGAGAAGTCCTTCAGCAGGCGGTAGCCGCGCAGCGGAACGGAGCGCAAGGCCTCGTCCGGGTTGTTCTTGTCCACCTTGGGCGCACCGGTGGTGGCGTCGTTGGGCTCGCGCAGCCACACGATCTTGCCGTAGTACTTGGTGCCGATCTTCTCGATCTTCACGCGGGCCTTGCCATGGCTGGGCTCCCACACGCCGATCAGGCGGTCGCCGGGGTCTGGGGGCGCCTGGGCCTTGAGGAAGTTGAACGGCAACAAGAGCAGGGTGAGGAGCAGGAGGGAGGTTCTCATCGGTCGAGGGTGAGTTCGAGGGTGAAGCTGCCGATCACGTGCCGATCGCTGTCGCTGTCAGCGTCCAGGTCCATGTCGGCCACCACCGTGAGCGTGCCGCTGCGCAACAGCTCGGCGATCTTCGCCTGGTCGTTGGCCAGGGTGAGGACCACGGTGGCGGAGTCGGCCGGCAGCGGATTGCGCACGGCCACCTGGTGCATGCCCGTCGCGCCGTCCATCCATTGCACGCTGATGCTCCGCACGCCCTGCAGCCCGCTGCTGTCGGCCCCGGCGATGGTGGCGCCCACCAACCGGGCCCCTTGCAGCTGGTCCAGGCTGTGGCCCTGCTCCACGAGAAAGGCCTCCACCCCGGTGGACCAGGTGCCCTGGGCCGTGTTGGTGCCCTCGAAGAGGGGGCCTGTGGCCACCAAAGGCACGGGGCCGCTTCGGTAGGTCAAACGCTCCGGCTCGCCGCAGGAGGCGAGGCACAGGGCCAAGAACAGGGAGGTGTGGATCGGTCGCATGGAACGGGCGCTGAAAATAGGAGACGCTCGCCACGGGCCGGCGGTTCAATGACCGACCGCGTTCCAGGCGGGGTGTTCACGGGCCTTCGTCGAGGACGGAGCCATCAGGACCGGTCCGAACCGTGACCGCCGGGCTGAAGTCCAGCCACGGACAGGGACAGGTACCGACGGGTACCTACAAGCATTTGAACTGATCGAACGGCTCCAGGCAGTCGTTGCACTTCCACAGCGCCTTGCAGGCCGTGCTGCCAAAGGCGGAGAGCATCACGGTGTTGGTGGAACCGCATTGCGGGCAGGCCACCACGGGCTGTTCGCCCTTCAGCGCGCGGATGTCCGCGGTCTTCTCGGGCGGGGCGATGCCGTATCCCTTCAGCTTGCGCTTGCCCGTCTCGGTGATCCAGTCGGTGGTCCAGGCGGGGGAGAGGCTCATCTTCACCTCCACGGCCGGCACGCCCGCCTCGAGCAACTCCTTTTTGATGTCGGCCGCCATCACGTCCATGGCCGGGCAGCCGGTGTAGGTGGGGGTGATGGTGACGATGGCCTTGCCGTCGGCTTCCACCTCCACCTGCCGCACCACGCCCAGCTCCAGCACGTTGATGGCCGGGATCTCCGGGTCCTTCACGTAGTCGAGGAGCTCGAGGATGCGGTCCTTGGTGATCATG
>JAEUSW010000293.1 GCA_016788285.1 Flavobacteriales bacterium | reverse complement strand
TTCTTCCTGCTGGCCTACGGGATCTCATGGGCCCTGTGGGCACCTTTGTGGGGGCCAGCGCTCGGCGTGCAAGGGCTGCCGGTCCTTCCCTTCAACCATGCGCTCGGCGGGCTGGGTCCGATGCTGGCCGCGTTCATCTGTATCGGGTTGGAACAGGGTTCGCACGGAGCACGGGAATTGCTGTCGCGCATGCTCTGGTGGAGACCGACCATCTACCTCCTCATCGCGTTGCTGGCACCGTTCGTCCTGCTCATCGCCGGCATGGCCATGGTCGGCTCCGTTGATCTTTCCGGCATACTGCGCAACAAGGAGTTCCCCGACATGGGGCTTCTGTTGTTCTTCATTTACAACCTGATCTTCTTCGGCTTCGGTGAGGAAACAGGTTGGCGTGGTTTCGCGCTGCCGCGGATGCAACGCCGCATGATCCCGCTCTGGGCATCGCTGTTGCTCACGTTGCCCTGGGCGTTCTGGCACGCTCCGCTTTTCCTCTATCGCCCTGGCTACACCGCCATGGATGTGGGTGGCACCGCTGGGTGGTTCTTCAGTCTGCTTACCGGTAGCGTACTGCTTTCCTGGCTGTTCAATGCCACGCGTGGGAGCTTGCTGGTTGTGGCGATCTTCCACGCCACGGTGGATATCGCGTTCACGTGTGAAGCGGCCACGCCGACCGTGGTCGGCAACATCGGCATGCTCATCACGCTCTGGGGGATCGGCATTGCTGTTCTACTCTGGCGCGCCAAAGGGCTGATAACGGATCCGTGAGTGCAACGGATCGGGAATGATCGTAATGGCACTCAGCGCGTCGATAAGGAACTCCAACAGCGGCAGCCGGACCAGACCTTGCTTCACGTTTCTCTCTTGGATAGCGAAGCGGGCTTCAACCTGGCCGAATTGATAACAGCACGGCAATCGGCATCCGCATGCGTGGAGCATCGTGGATGAGCGCGAGCTGGTGCGGTGGATCGAGGGGTTGGTGGATTGAGTGAGCCCGAACGCATCCGTCCCCCCTGCGACCCCTTCAGGGTCGAACACCTCCTTGGTGGAACAAATGCAAATGGCTGTGACCCCTCCGGGGTCTGGAAATGCAACAGACCGACCGGTCACCGATCGTGACCGGTTGCCACCCGTTCAACGGGTAACAGATCGTTACCGGTCGAGTTGGTTAAGACCTGTGACCAACTGAACCCACTTCAACCTACCGCGCGCTATAGTGCGTGCCCCTTCCGGTGCCCTCCCGCACCAGTACCTCACTGCTCACCAACACCTCCAGGTCCTTCTTCACCGTGGGTAGCGGGATGGTCAATGCCTTCGCGATGCCACCGGCCTGCGCACCCGCGTGCGCCTGCACGTAGCGCAGGATGTTGCGTTGGCGTTCGTTGAGGTCGGCGATGGCTCCCTTGGCCTCCAGTTTGGCGCGCAGCTTCTCCATCATCACCACCAGGCAGTCGAGGAAGAAATGCAGCCAGGGGCCGATGTCCTCGCCGGGGCGCTGGGCCTGGCAGGTGCGCAGCACGCGGTAGTAGTCGCTCTTGCGCCGCTCGATCTCGTGCTCGAAGCTGACGTACTGCACCCACGGATAGCCGTGTTGCAGTAGCAGCAAGGTGGCCAGCAGTCGGCTGAGCCGACCATTGCCGTCCTGGAACGGGTGGATGGTGACGAACTCGTAGCAGAAGGCCGCCACGCGCACAAGCGGATGCACTGCATCGTTCTGCCCGTACCACGTGACCAGCGCGCGCATGGCGTCCTCGGTCTCCACCCCGGGCGGGGTGGTGGTGAAGACCACGGTGCGGCTGCCATCGGGCAGGGTGGCCTCCACGGCATTGGAGCGCTGCTTGTAGCCGCCCCGGTGCCAAGCGTCCTTGGTGCTGTACTGGAGCGTGAGCTTGTGCAGGTGCTTCAGTTCGCTCTCCCCGATGCGGATGTCGGCGTAGGCCTCGCTGATGGTGTCGAGCGCCTCGAAGTAACCGGCCACTTCCTGCTGGTCGCGGTCCTCCAGTTTGGTGATGTCGAGCTGGGCGAGGAGCGCGTCCACGGCGGCATCGTCCAACCGGCTGCCCTCGATGCGGGTGGAGGCGCCCACGCTCTGGATGGTGGCGATGGACTTGAGGTGCTTGAGCGAGCGGCCTTCGCGGCGTTCGATGCCGGCCCACTCCCCGGCGAAGCGGTCCACCCGGCTGAGGGCCTGCAGCAGCTCCCAGGTGAGCTCGGTGCGGAAGGTGTGGACCATGGATATCCGAGAATATCCGCAAATATCCGATTTGTATCCGAAAAGAGCAAGGTCGTATCCGTGAATATCCGCAAATAGCCGGAACGTATCCGTAGACGTGGGTCCGCGTGAGGGGGCGTAGCGGCAGCCCGGCGCCGGAAGGGCCGTGCGGATGTGTGCAACGAGGAGGCGACCAAAGGAAGCCACCGCAGTGCCACAGCCGCTGGCCCTGACAAGTCCGGCTACAGCGGAGCACGCGACCCCGGCCGCATTCGGGACGGGGGCACGCCCAGAACAAGTCTCAAGTGCCAAGGGTCAAGTGTCAAGACATCGAGGTCCCTGCCCATTCGCCAGCTACCATTCGCCATTCACCC
>JAEUSW010000291.1 GCA_016788285.1 Flavobacteriales bacterium | reverse complement strand
CGTGCAGGGCAACGACCCGGACAAGGCCACGGGCTTCCTGAGCCGCTTCGCCCGCGTGATGCGCGCCGTGCTGGAGAACAGCCGGCACAGCGAGGTGCCCTTGGAGGACGATCTGGAGGCGCTGAAGGGCTACATGGAGCTGGAGCGCATGCGCATGGAGGGCCGTTTCGACCTGCGGATCGAGGTGGACCCCGGCCTTGACCCCGCCGCCGTGCTGGTGCCACCGCTGGTGGTGCAGCCTTTCGTGGAGAACGCCATCTGGCACGGCATGGCGGGCAAGGAGGCGGGTGGCCTCATCACCCTGAAGGTGGAGCGCCGCGGTGATCGCCTGCTCTACATCGTGGAGGACAACGGCCTGGGCCGACAAGCCCGCCGAGAAAGCCAGGCCTCCGCCCCGCCCACGAAGAAGACCTCCCTGGGCACCGCCATCACCCGGGCCCGGCTGGACCTGGTGGCCAAGCAGCACGGCGGGCAGGCCGGCTTCCGCTACGTGGACCTGCCGCAAGGCACGCGCGTGGAGGTGGAGCTGCCGCTCCTGCACGCCCACGACTGAAGCCTTGAAAAGCGAAAGGCCCACCGTGTGGTGGGCCCTTCGGCAGGATGTCGACCCGGCTTACTGGCGGGTGCACGTCGCCGTGCAGTTGTCCGTCTGGCCGTTGGCGGTCAGCTGATAGGTCAAGGTCATCACATTGCCCACGATCTGCGCGGAGCCGCTGAACGTGCCGCCTTGGACGGTCTGGTTGGGGATGGTGATCGACGTGCCGTTGCTGTTCACGGTGGCGTTGACGTTGATGCCGGTGAAGCCGGCGAAATTGTTGAAGATGAACGCCGTGACACCCTGCGAGCTCGCCGTGCTGGTCATGGTCCAGTTGAAGTTGCCGCTGGTGCACGTTTCCGTGGCCGTCCAGGATCCCAGGAACTTCGCGCGCTTCTCTGTTCCGCACTCACTGCCCTCATAGCCGGTGTTGCACACACAACTGCCATCCACGCAACTGCCGTTGCCACAATTCTTGTCCTTGCACTCGTCCTTCTTGCAGCCGGTGGCGGTGAAGGCCACCAAGGCCAGGCCGAGCATCAGTTTGGAGATCGTCCGGAGGTTCATGGGTCTTGGGTTTGGTCGTGCCCGGCCTGTTGGTCCGGCAGCGGGACGAATGTACACGGATGCCCTGGAACGCACATCCCTGATCCTCGTGATTCAGCCCTTTTGCTGCGCCCGGATGATGTTCAACGCACCGCCGGCCTTGAACCACTCGATCTGCTGGGCATTGTAAGTGTGGTTCACCAGGATGGTGTCCTTCGAGCCGTCCTTGTGGTTCAGCACCAGCGTGAGCGGCTTGCCGGGCGCGAAGGCCGTAAGGTCCGTGAAGTCGATGCGGTCGTCCTCCAGGATCTTCTCGTAGTCGGCCTCGTTGCTGAAGGTGAGGGCGAGCATGCCCTGCTTCTTCAGGTTGGTTTCGTGGATGCGGGCGAAGCTCTTCACCAGCACGGCCTTCACGCCCAGGTGGCGCGGCTGCATGGCGGCGTGCTCGCGGCTGCTGCCCTCGCCATAATTCTGGTCGCCCACCACGATGCTGGGAACACCTGCGGCTTTGTACGCGCGCTGCGTCGCGGGCACCGGGCCGTACTCACCGGTCAGCTGGTTCTTCACCCTGTCAGCCTCGCCATTGAAGGCGTTGGTGGCGCCGATGAGCGTGTTGTTGCTGATGTTATCCAGGTGGCCGCGGTAGCGCAGCCAGCTGCCGGCCATGCTGATGTGGTCCGTGGTGCACTTGCCTTTCGCCTTGATCAGCAGCACCGCATCGCTGATGTTCTTGCCGTTCCACGCGGGGAAGGGCTCCAGCAACTGCAGGCGCTGGCTGTCGGGTTTCACGACGACTTCGACCTTGCTGCCATCGGCGGCAGGAGCCTGGTAGCCATTGTCCTCCACGGCGAAGCCTTTGGGGGGCAGCTCCCAACCGGTGGGCTCGGCCAGCTTCACCTGCTCACCCTTGTCGTTGATGAGCGTGTCGCGCATCGGATCGAAGGTGAGCTTTCCGCTGAGCGCGATGGCCGCGACCATCTCGGGCGAGGCCACGAAGGCGTGCGTGTTGGGGTTACCGTCAGCGCGCTTGGCGAAGTTGCGGTTGAAGGAGTGGACGATGGAGTTCTTCTCCTGCTTGTCCGCGCCTTCCCGCGCCCATTGGCCGATGCAAGGGCCGCAGGCGTTGGTGAAGATGGTGGCGCCGCTCTTCTCGAAGGTGTCGATGAAGCCGTCGCGCTCGATGGTGTAGCGCACCTGCTCGGAGCCGGGGTTGATGCCCAGGTGCGACTTCGGCTTCACGCCCTTGCTCACGGCGTCGGCCACGATGCTGGCGGCGCGGCTGATGTCCTCGTAGCTGCTGTTGGTGCAGGACCCGATCAGCGCCCATTCGATGTCCGTGGGCCAATCGTTCTTGGCGGCCTTCTCCTTCATCTCGCTCACCGGCGTGGCCAGGTCGGGGGTGAACGGACCGTTGAGGTGCGGGCTCAGGGTGCTCAGGTCGATCTCGATCACC
>JAEUSW010000240.1 GCA_016788285.1 Flavobacteriales bacterium | reverse complement strand
CAGCACGGCCACGGCGGAAGTGCTGCTGGACAACGACGTGCCGGAGGTGGACGCCCTCAGCGGCGTGCTTTCCTGCAGCAACCCCACGGTGACCCTCAACGGGTTCTTCGCTCCGGGCGTGGTGAGCTTCCAGTGGACGGGTCCCAACGGCTTCGTGAGCACGGACGCGGCCCCGGTGGTGAGCACCGCGGGTGTGTACACCCTGACGGTGACGGCCGCCAACGGCTGCGGCAACAGCGCCAGCACCACCGTGCTGGAGGATGTGGATGTGCCTGGCGCGCAAGCCGCCGGTGGCACGATCACCTGCACCACGACCTGCGTGACGCTGCAGGGCACGGGCAACGGCAGCTTCAGCTGGACCGGCCCGGGCAACTTCAGCAGCGATGACCAGAACCCGACGGTGTGCACGGCGGGCACCTACACCCTGGTGGTGACGGGCGCCAACGGCTGCACCAGCACGGCCACGGCCGACGTGCTGCTGGATAGCGCCGCGCCGGACCTGAGCGCCGAGGCCACCCCCATCGACTGCATCACGGGTGAAGCGACCCTGACCGCGATCTCGCAAGCGGGCCTCACGTTCAGCTGGACCGGTCCGAACGGGTTCACCAGCGGAGCTTCGACCACGACCACCGTAGAGGCAGGCAGCTACACCGTGACCGTGACGGGCGCGAACGGTTGCTCGGCCAGCCTGGAGGTCCTCGTGATCGACGACTGCGACAAGGATGAATGTGGCAAGCTGATCGAGCAATGCGGTCCGGACGTCACCGTGGAATGCGGCAGCTCGCTGCACCCCTACGACGTGGGCCACCCGATCTTCCGCAAGGACGACAAGTGCCCCGAGGTGACCGTGGGCTGGACGGACAGCTGGAGCGGCTCCTGCCCCTATATCCTCACGCGCACCTGGTGGGCCACCGATGCCAATGGCAACAGCGAGACCTGCGTGCAGACCATCACCGTGGTGGACACCCAGGGCCCCGAGCTCATCGGCGTGCCGGCGGATCTCACCGTGGCCTGTGACGAGCTGAGCGACGAGCTGCCTGAAGTGCATGCCGTGGATGCCTGCAAGAACGCATCGCCGGTGATGATGACCGAGGTGTTCGTACCGGGCAACTGCCCGGGCAACTTCCAGCTCGTGCGCACCTGGTCCGCTTCGGACGACTGCGGCAACACCAGCAGCGCCACGCAGACCGTGACGGTGGTGGACAACGAAGCACCTGTCCTCATGGGCGTGCCCGCCGACCTCACCCTGCAGTGTGATGAGAAGCTCCCTGAAGCCCCCGCGGTGACGGCGGAGGATGCGTGCAGTGCCAACCTGGAGGTGATCCTGACCGAGGAGACCATCAAGGGCGACTGCAAGAACGAGTTCACCGTTATCCGGACCTGGACGGTGAGCGACCTCTGTGGCAACACCGCCACGGCCACGCAGACCATCGAGGTGGTCGACACCACCCCGCCCACCATCCTGTGCACGGTGTTCGACCTGGAGACCACCTGCGACAAGGTGCCTGAAGCGGAGGCCTGCAAGGCGAGCGACAACTGTGATGACGACGTGCAGGTGCTCTTCACCGAGGACATGAGCGGCAAGGACTGCGAGAAGGGCTACACCATCACCCGCACCTGGACCGCCGTGGACGACTGCGGCAATTCCTCCGAGCTCGTGCAGGTGATCACGGTGAAGGGCGGGGACGCCAAGAGCCTCTCGGTCACCGCTTCGCCCAATCCCTTCCGCGTGATGACCACCCTGCGCTTCACCGCCGACCGCGATGGACAGGCCGTGCTGGACCTTACCGACCTCCAAGGTCGCCCGGTGGCCCGCCTGTTCGACGGCCGCGTGGAGCGTGACACCGACTATCAGGTGGAGCTCACCGCCGATGGCCTCACGGGCAACACCTACCTGTACCACCTGATGCTCGATGGACGCAGTGTCCACGGCCGTCTGGTGCTGACGCGTTGATCCGTCCCCGACCCCTCGACAGGACCCCCTCCCCACCGGAGGGGGTCCTTCGTTGGCGGCCCTACCTTCGCCGCATGGATGCCGCGCCCCTGGCCGAACGGATGCGTCCGCGCGACCTGGAGGCGGTCGTCGGCCAGGAGCACCTCGTGGGCCCTGACGGCATCCTGCGCCGCGCGCTCACCGGCGGCATGCTGCCCAGCATGATCCTCTGGGGGCCGCCCGGGGTGGGCAAGACCACGCTCGCCCGGTTGATCGCCGAGCGCTTGCAGCGGCCGTTCTTCACCCTCAGCGCCATCAGCAGCGGGGTGAAGGAGGTGCGCGAGGTGATCGACCAGGCCGGTGGCAAGGGCCTTTTCGCCCGCAGTGCGGTCCTTTTCATCGACGAGATCCACCGGTTCAGCAAGGCCCAGCAGGACAGCCTGCTCGGGGCCGTGGAGAAAGGCACCATCACCCTCATCGGCGCCACCACGGAGAACCCCAGCTTCGAAGTGATCGGTGCATTGCTCAGCCGCTGCCAGGTGTACGTGCTGCGCCCGCTCGCCCAGGAGCAGCTCCTGGCCCTGCTCGAACGTGCGATGCGCGAGGACGAAGAGCTGCGCTCACGCTCCATCACGCTTCAGGAGGTGGACGCTCTGATGCGCGCCAGCGGTGGCGATGCGCGCCGGTTGCTGAACACCTTCGAGCTGTGCGTCAAGGCCGCCGGCGACGGTCCGGTCGTGATCACCGACGCCCTGGTGAAGGAGGTGGTCCAGACCCGGGCCGCCCGGTACGACAAGCAGGGGGAACAGCACTACGACATCGTCAGCGCCTTCATCAAGAGCATGCGCGGCAGTGATCCGCATGCGGCGGTATACTGGCTGGCCCGCATGGTGGAGGGTGGCGAGGACCCCCTGTTCATCGCCCGGCGCATGGTGATCCTGGCCAGCGAGGACATCGGCAACGCCGACCCCAATGCCCTGCTGCTGGCCACCACCGCGATGCAGGCCGCCCAGTTGGTGGGCTGGCCCGAGAGCCGGATCATCCTCAGCCAGTGCGCCGTGTACCTGGCCTGTGCGCCCAAGAGCAACGCCTCCTATCTGGCCATCGGCGCCGCCCAGCAGCTCGTGCAACGCACCGGCGACCTGTCCGTACCGCTCCACCTGCGCAATGCGCCCACCCGGCTCATGAAGGAGCTGGGCCATGGGCGTGACTACCAATACAGCCACGACCAGCCGGGCCACGCGGGCGATCAGGAGTTCCTCCCGGAGGCCATCAGCGGCACCAGCCTCTACACCCCGGGCGATAATCCCCGCGAACAGAAGTGGGCCGAGCATCTCGGCCGCATCTGGAAGGACCGGTACCGATGATCAGTGGGCCCGCTCGCTCTCCATGAAGCGGCGGTGCATGTCGTAGATCACACCCAGGCTGACGATGAGGCCACCAAGGCCCTGCTCCAGCATCTGCCAGAGCGCATCGATCACCACGTGCACGGCCCCGGCCTTCGCGAAGCTCATGCCCAGGATGTACACCAACAGGAAGACCACGAAGCCGATGGCCGATCCCAGCAGGGCGCTCATCAGCGGGAAGGCGCGCTTGAGGCTCACCCATTCGTGCGCGATCGCCTGATGCACCGCCAGGGTGATCACGAAACCGATGATGAGGTACACCAGGCCGCTCAGACCCATGTACAGCGGCAGCGGGATCCGCAGGTCCTGCAGGTCGTTCAGCGCCAGCCCGTGCCACAGGTACGACAGGCCGTACATCACCACGGAAGAGGCGATCCAGGGAACGATGAATCCACGTTTGGCGAACATGCGGACCAGCGGCGGGGTGTCAACGCAGCACCATCACGGTCGCTAAATTACGCCCCGTATGAGGAACGAGTCCGCCATGGCCAGGGTTGCCTCGGCCATCGCCGTTTGGGGCGCCGTGCTGCTCGGGTCCTCAGGCTGCCGCAAGGACGCCGGGCCGCCGCAGTGGGACGTGGACCTGCTGGCCCCCTTGGTGAACACATCGTTGACGCTCAACGATGTGATCGCCGACTCGCTCCTGGTGACCGGGGCCGACGGTGGGTTGACCCTGCTGTACCGCACCGAGCTCTTCGGCGTGCGGCTGGACACCCTGCTGCAGGTGCCCGACACCGGGATCACGTACAGCTACGTGCTTCCCATCCCGGGTCCCCTCTTCTTCGCCGCGGGCGCCCTGCTGCCCACCGATGAGGAGGCCACCTCCCTCGATCTGGAGGACGTGCAGCTGCGGACCCTCGCCATCCGCAGCGGAACGCTCCGGGTGGACCTCACCAACATGATCGCCAGCGGCATCACCGGCACCTTCGCCCTGCCGGGGGCCACCTTCAACGGGCAGCCCGTCGCCGTGCAGGGCGTGGTCCCGGCCGGATCACCGCTCAACCCCTCCCTCACCCTGCTCACGCGCGACCTGGCCGGACATTGGTTCGACCTCCGCGGCCCCGACCTGGACGAGGTGAACGCCCTGAGCTCCCAGATCACCATCCAGCTGGACCCGAACGGCGCTGGCGCGAACGTCACCGACCAGGACAGCGTGAAGGCGGTGGCCACCTACACGGACATCGTTCCCCAGTTCGCCGAGGGCTACTTCGGGAACCGCACCGAACAGGTGGGACCGGAGAACACCGCCTTGGACCTCTTCGACCGCATCACCGACGGGTTGCTGGACATCGACGAGGTGGAGGCCCGGATCCGCATCACCAATGGGGTGGGCGCCGACCTGAGGATCCGCATCCACGAACTGGTGTCGGAGAACACGCTCACGGGGATCTCGGTGCCGCTCGTGCATCCCATCGTGGGCTCCCCCATCAACCTCACCCGCGCCCTCGACCTCGGCGGCTCGTTCCAGTCCACCGCCTGGTCCACCACCCTCAACACCGGCAACAGCAGCATCGCCCCGTTCGTGGAGAACCTGCCGGACCGCCTGCGGTATGCCGTCGACCTGGAGCTGAACCCGTTGGGCGACATCAGCAACGGCCACGATTTCCTCTACTACGAAAGCGCCGTCAGCGCTCAGCTCGAACTGGAGATGCCGCTGCGCCTGATCGCCACCGACCTCACCGTGGAGAGCATCGCCACGCCCGAGCTCCCCGGCTCTGAGGAGGCCCACGGGCTCACCGCCGGCGAGCTCTCCCTCTTCGCCACCAACGGGTTCCCCTTCCGCGCGCGGCTCCTGCTGGACATCCTCGATGCGGACGATCAGGTGGTGGGCTCCATCCCCGTGGTGGGCGAGGTGGCCAGCGGTGAGGTGGATCCCGATGGCCTGGTGCGCGACCCGGTGCGCTCGGTCTGCCGTGCCGTCCTCACCCCCGAGCAGGTCGACCTGCTCTATGCCGAACCCCGGCTGCGGGTCCGGGCCGTCTTCAACACGGCCGACCAGGCGCAGCACCTGCCGTTGATGGCCCATTACCGCCTGGACCTGCAGGTGGTGGCCGGTGCGAACTACGTGGTGAACGGCGATGAGTGAACGGCTCCCTGCCCTGGCCCTCGCCGCGGCCCTGCCCCTGCTGTCCGTCGCCCAGGACCTGCTGCCCTCAGGGTCCCTGCCCGAGCGCGACCGCGTGGAGGTCCGCGGCGGCTTCACGTACGACGCCAGCACCCTGCTGAACGAGCTGGTGCTGGACCTGACCCAAGGCGGCTTCGTGGAGCGCGACGTGCGTGAACGAAGCCAGGCGGCCCTGCGGTCGAACAACCGGCTCGGACAGGTGCTGCAGCTCGGTGTGCATGCCGTGTTCGGCGACAGCATCCTCGGCCGGGCCGGCCTGAAGATGATGGTCTCGGCCACGCACCAGGACCACGCCGGCCTGCGCTTCCGCCCGGACGTGTACGCCCTCACCTTCTTCGGCAACGCCGGCCTCGCCGGGGAACGGGCCGACCTGTCCGGCTCGGCCTTCGAGCAGCAGCGCTACCAGACCCTGGGCGCCGGCCTGTACCATGCACGCACCGGCAGCTGGGTGCGGCTCGATGTGGTGAAGGGCCAGTCCTGGACCGCCGTGCACCTGGAGGACGCCACGCTCTTCACGGCGGCGGACGGCACCCGGCTCGACCTGCGCCTCCATGGCAGCTACCGCAGCAGCGACACCGCGCGCAGCGACCTCGGGGCCTTCAACGGTCTCGGTGCGGCCATCAGCTTCGCCCAGCGCTTCAGCCTGCCTGAACGGTCCGGCGCGGCCGCGCACCGCATCACGATCGGCGCCGAGGACCTTGGGGCCGTGCGCTGGAACGACCGCGCCCTGCGCTCCAGCCCGGACACCGCCTTCACCTACGACGGCATCACCGTGGACGACGTCTTCGACCTCACCGGGGCCATCACCGGCGAGGAACAGCTGCTGGACACCTTCGGGGTGCGGCCCGGCACCGGGGCCGAATGGCGCCTGCTGCCGCTCCACGCCTGGGTGGAGCACAGCGTCACCTGGCCCACAGGCTGGCGGATGGACCTGCGGATCGCCCAGCGCGCGCTTCCGGGCTTCATCCCCTTCGCGCAGGCCACGGGCTGGCGCCGCTTCGGTGCGCAGGCCGTGGGCATCTCCGCCCAGTACGGGGGCTTCGGCGGCCTTCGCGCCGGTGTGCACGGGCGCTTCCGCATCACCCGATGGCTCGGCGCCGAACTGCTGCTGCCCAACCTGTACGGCTTCACCGGTCCACGCGCCCGCGGCCTCGCCGCGCAGATCGGCCTGGTGTTCATCCCCTGAGGAACTTCGCCCCATGGTCAGCCTCCGCATCGACATCCTTTCGGCCGTGCCCCGCCTGCTGGACAGCTGGTTCGCCGAGAGCATCCTGCAACGCGCGCAGCAGAAGGGCCTGGTGGAGGTGGTGGTGCATGACCTGCGCCAGTGGAGCACCGACAAGCACCGGAGGATCGACGACTACGTGTTCGGCGGTGGCGCGGGCATGGTGCTGCAGGTGGAGCCCATCCACCGGGCCATCACCCAGCTGAAGAGCGAACGCCCCTACGACGCGGTGATCTACCTGAGCCCCGACGGGGACCTGCTGGACCAGCCGCTGGCCAACCGCCTCAGCGTGCACCGCAACCTCATCCTGCTGTGCGGCCACTACAAAGGCGTGGACGAACGGGTGCGCGAGCATCTGGTGGACCTGGAGGTGAGCATCGGCAACTACGTGCTCAGTGGTGGGGAGCTGGCGGCCGCGGTGCTCAGCGATGCGCTGATCCGCCTGGTGCCCGGGGTGCTCAACGACGAGACCTCGGCCCTGAGCGACAGCTTCCAGGACGGCCTGGTGGCGCCGCCGGTCTACACCCGGCCTGCGGAGTTCGCCGGCTGGAAGGTGCCCGCCGTGCTGCTGAGCGGGCACGAGGCCCGGATCGCGGAATGGCGCCACCAACAAGCCGTGGAGCGCACCCGGGAGCGGCGACCCGAGCTGTTGGAGGGCGGTGCGGAGGGGGCGGGCACCTTCGGGGAAGGGTGAGGCGCCCCGGCATCGCGAAAGTTCCGTAATATTGCGGCCCCGAACGCGGGTCGGACCCGCACAAGTGCCTGAGCGTCATGGATAAGCTGAAGCAACTGGAAAAGGAATGGGCGCCCCTCAAGGCCATGCCCGAGTTCAAGGCCGGTGACACCATCACCGTCCATTACAAGATCGTGGAGGGCAACAAGGAGCGCATCCAGCAGTTCCAGGGCGTGGTCATCCAGCGCAAGGGCACCGGCAGCACCGCCACCTTCACCGTGCGCAAGATGAGCGGCAACGTGGGTGTGGAGCGCATCTTCCCGGTGGCCTCCCCCTTCATCGACCAGATCGACGTGAACAAGCGCGGTGATGTGCGGCGCGCCCGCATCTTCTACCTGCGCGAGCGTCGAGGCAAGAGCGCCCGCATCACCGAGAAGCGTCAGATCGTGGCCGCACCGGCCAAGTGAGGCGCATCGCTGTGAACTCCGAGAGGCCCCGGCAACGGGGCCTTTTTCGTTGAGGCGGTGCATAGATTTGAGCATGAGGCCTCTGCTTGCCGCAATCGTAGGCATCGTGATCGTGCCTTCCGTCATGGGGCAGGTCCCCTCTGCAGGGCTGGTTTGCCACCTCACCTTCGACGGCAGCGTGACCGACATCGGCCCGCTGGGGCTTGGAGTGGCCTCCAGCAGTTCGGTCCATGCACCGGACAGGAACGATGTGGTCGGTGCATCGCTCCACCTCGAAGGGGTTTCGGATTCCATCCGCGTGGCACTGGCCGGCCTGGTCCCGGCCGATCAAGCCTTCACCTTCTCCATCTGGTATCGATCCGCTTCCCCCGAGCAGCAGAGCCTGTTCTGCCGACGGACAACGCCGGAGGACACCATCTCCAACCTGCATTTCGCGCTGAACACGAACGTCCCCACACAACCGGTTCTTGAGTTGCACTATGGGACCTTCATCCACTGGAACGGCAGTGGTGCGGGCCAGAACGCGCTTGCGGAGGGCGTGTCCGGCCGGTTCACCGATGGTCGTTGGCATCATCATGTTCTCCAACGATCGTCCGATACACTTCGGATCTGGCACGATGGCGACCTGTATGCCGAGACCGTGGCCCCCGGTTCCTTGGGTGCTGCGCACGACCTGCTGGTCGGTGGCGGTCCATACGGGCTGTATGGCGACGTGGATGACCTGGTGGTCCATGACCGGGCATTGGACCACTCCGAGATCCAACAGCTTTACCACGACAGGGTGCCGTTGCGGTTCATTGCTCCGGAGTCCACGGATGCTTACGCATGGGGCGATACGGCGTGGGTGAACTGGCGTTGGGATCCCGTTACGGTCGGTGATTCGATCGATCTGGACCTTCGCCTGAACGGTGCGGGAGCATGGACTCCGGTCGGACATCCAGGCCTGACGGCTTGGACGCCCTATCCCCTGCCCATGAACATGCCGGTCGGGACCACAGTCGAGTTGCGCATTCGCGACCGGTCCGATACCTCGCGGGTGGCGTACAGTGGCGGTTTCGTGGTGAGCTCGTACCGTTGGGATCCAGTGAGCCCTGTGCTACCCTTCACACCACGCGATGGGGTCGGACTGCTTGCCCATGCCGGGCGGATGTGGGCTTTGGGCGGATGGGACCCGCCCTATCATCCGCCGCACCACACCCATTCGGAGGTGTGGAGCACCATGGACGGGCTGAACTGGACACAGCATGCCGATGCCCCCTGGCCCGGCCGGCATGTAAGTGGCTGGCTGGTGCATGATAGCGCGCTATGGGTGATCGGTGCGGACCCACAGAGCGGATGGCTCCAGGATGTGTGGCGGTCGGTCGATGGTGTCACATGGTCCCAGGTGACCGATAGCATTCAGGGCATGAGCCCTTCGAGAACGATGCACCAAGTGGCCTCCATCGGCGACACGATCCTGCACTTCGGAGGGCAGCAGATCGACTATGAGCCCGGCAACCTCCAGGAGGTGTGGATGAGCGTGGACGGCCTGGGCTGGCAGCAGCTCCCGGATGCACCTTGGCCGGGCCGGGGCATGGTGTTGAACACCTGCGTGGACACGGCCGGTGGGACCTGCTGGCTGCTCGGTGGCGGTCGGCTCTGGGACCGACGTTGCTACAATGATGTGTGGAAGACCACGAACGGCGCGGATTGGGAGCTGGTGCTCGCATCAGCGCCCTGGTCGCCCCGGTACTGGCACCACGTGGCCTGGTTCGACGATCACATCTGGGTCGTCGCCGGTGTGGCCCGTCAGACCGACAACGCCGAGACCTGGTACTCCCCGGATGGGATCAGCTGGCGGGAATTGAAGAACAGCCCCTTCCTTCCCAGGCATGCCGGTTCGATCTGTGTCTTCAACGATGCCCTTTGGCTGATGGCCGGCATCGCCTCGAACGATGCCTGGCGCCTGGTGAACACCTCGGTTCCGGCGGCCATGGAGCCGCACCAGCGCCACCCCGACCCGCTCATCCACCCGAACCCCACCGACGGACCGGTCGATCTCGGGGAGCGTGCACGTTCCGTGTCCGTCCACGATCTCGCGGGACGCACGCTCATGGTCCAGCGGAATGTCCGGACCCTGGACCTCAGCGGCCTGCGGGTGGGTTGTTATGTCATCGTGGTGGACGCCCTCGATGGTTCGCGATCCAGCCATCGCGTGGTCCGTCGATGATCGAGCGGCCACGCCGTCCTACCTTTCCCACATGGGCATCCTCTGGAGCTTGATCGTGGGCGGCGTGGCCGGATGGCTCGCCGGCCAACTGATGAAGGGCGGCGGCTACGGGCTGCTGGTGAACATCGTCCTCGGCCTGCTCGGCGGGTTCGTGGGCAACCTGGTGTTCGGCGTGCTGGGGCTCGACGCCACCAACCTCATCGGGCGCATCATCTGCGCCACCGTGGGCGCGGTGCT
>JAEUSW010000225.1 GCA_016788285.1 Flavobacteriales bacterium | reverse complement strand
CCTGGCGAAGCTGCCCGACGCGCTGCTCACCTGGACCGACCACCCGGCCCGCTTGAGCCGCACGCATCCGCACTACAGCGTGGACGCCTTCTTCCGCACGAAGATGCGCTGGCTGGCGCGGTGGCTGCACCGCACCCTGGCCGGACGGCCGGTGATCGTGGCGGGCACCAGCACCCTGTGCCGCGAGCGCGCGCAGCTGCTGGTCGCCGAGGGCATCCCCGTCGCGGCGTTCACGGACGTGAGGCCGCGGACCGTGCCGGGCCACGCCTTCGTGCCCAGCGACGCGCTGCCACCCGCGGGCGAGGCCTTCGTGGTGAGCCTCATCAGCCAGCGCGGCGCGGGCGACCGCATCGCCGCCTTCCTGGCCGGCCGCGGGCTGGTGGAGGGCGTGGACTTCGTGCTGGCGGCCTGACGGCGCGCCTGCCCCGCGGCGTTCCTTTGCAGGATGGAAGCCACCCCGCACGCGGTGAGCCTGGAGCGGACCGCCGGCCTGCGCGCGGCGTTCGACCGCGGCGCGCTGCGCGACCCGGCGGTGCGCGCCCTGCACCTGCACCGGCTGGCCGACGCGCTGGAGCGGCTGGAGCGCGATGTGCTGGAGGCCATGCGGGGCGACATGGGCAAGCCGCCGATGGAGGCCTACATGGCCGAGGTGGGCGTGGCGGGCGAGGAGCTGCGCCAGGTGGCGCGGGAGGTGGTCCGGTGGTCCAGGCCCCGCCCGGTGCCCACGCCCTTCAAGCTGCAGGTGAGCAGCAGCAGCATCCATCCCTGCCCGCTGGGCGTGGTGCTGATCGTGGCGCCGTGGAACTACCCGCTGCTGCTGGTGCTCGCCCCCCTGGCGGCGGCGCTGGCGGCCGGCAACTGCACGGTGGTGAAGCCCAGCGAGGACGCACCGCGGACGGCGGCCCTGGTGGACCGCCTGGTGCGGGAGGCCGGCCTGGAGGAGCTGGTGCACGTGGTGCAGGGCCCGGGCCATGCCGTGCTGCCGCCGCTGCTGGACGCGGTGCGCTTCGACCATGTGTTCTTCACCGGCAGCGCCGCCGTGGGCGCGCGCATCGCCGCCCAATGCGCCCCCAAGCTGGTGCCCGTCACCCTGGAACTGGGCGGCAAGAGCCCCGCCATCGTGGACCGCAGCGCGCACCTGCCCGGGGCCGTGCGCCGCATCGCATGGAGCAAGTTCTTCAACGCCGGGCAGACCTGCGTGAGCGCCGACCATGTGCTCGTGCACGCCGATCGGTACGAGGCCTTCCTGCAGGCCTTCGCGCAGCAGGTGGAGCGGATGTTCGGTCCCGACCCGCAGCGCAGCCCCGACCTGGCCCGCATCGTGAACGACCGGCGCTGGCAGGTGCTGCGCGGCCACCTGGACCACGGGCGCGTGCACCTGGGCGGCGGCCACGACCGCGCCACACGCTACATCGCCCCCACGGTGATCACGGACGTGCCGCTGGACAGCCCGCCGATGCGCGAGGAGATCTTCGGCCCCATCCTGCCCGTGCTGCCCTGGCGCGACCGCGATGAGTTGGCCGCCCTGACAGCGCGGAACCCCGGACCGCTCAGCGCCTACCTCTTCGCCCGCGACGCCGGGCTGGAGCGCTGGTTCACCCACGAGCTGCCCTTCGGCGGTGGCTGCATCAACGACACCATGGTGCACTTCGGCAACGCGCAGCTGCCCTTCGGCGGGGTGGGGCGCAGCGGCCAGGGTCGCTACCACGGCCGGGCCGGCTTCGACCGCTTCAGCAACCTGAAGGGGGTGATGCACAGCAACGACCGCCTGGACCCCGGCCTCCGCTACGCGCCCTACCGGCCGTGGCAACTGAAGCTGCTGCGGTGGCTGTTCCGGTGAACGGCGGCGGCGGTGACCTCCGTCACCGGCCCGGCGCGCGGGCCGCGGAAAGCTTTGCGGCATGGATGCCCGCACCACCCCCTTTTCCCTGGTCCTGCTGCTGCTCACCGGAACCCTGGCCCGGCCTGCCGGGGCGCAGGTGATCGGCGGCCGATCGCTCGTGCTGGAGGAAGTGACCCTCGCCGGCATGCCGGGGCTTCAATCGTTCGCCTGGGGCACGCACGACGGGGAGTGGCTGCTGCTGGGCGGCCGCACGGACGGGTTGCACCGGCGGCAGCCGCCGGTCTCCTTCCTGGCGAGCGACAACAACAGCACCGCGTGGGTGGTGGCGCCGGCCACGGGGCAGGTGTGGAGCGCACCGCTGAGCACCCTGCCCACCGGACTGTTCGAGCAACTGCAGTGCACCAACATGGAATACGCGCAGCGCGACAGCATGCTCTACATCGTGGGCGGCTACGCGTACAGCGCCACGGCCGGGGACCACATCACCCACGACCGGCTGACGGCCGTGCATGTGCCCAACGCCATCGCGGCCATCAAGGCGGGCGCACCGCTGGCACCCCACTTCCGGCAGCTCGCCGATGCGCGGATGGCCGTCACCGGGGGCTACCTGGGGCGGCACAACGACCTCTTCCTGCTGGTGGGCGGGCAACGCTTCATCGGGCGCTACAACCCCATGGGCCCCGACTTCGGGCCGGGCTTCGTCCAGGAGTACACCAACGCCATCCGTCGATTCCGCATCAGCGACGACGGGGTGGACCTGTCCATCACCGACTTCAGCGAAACGGTGGACACCGTGAACCTGCACCGCCGCGACTACAACCTGGTGCCGCAGATCTTCCCCGACGGTACGCACGGCTTCACGGCCTTCAGCGGCGTGTTCCAGTACGTGGACGATGTGCCCTGGTTGAACACCGTGGACATCACCGACAGCGCGTACACGGTGGTGCCCGGCTTCGAGCAATGGCTGAACCAGTACCACACGGCGCACCTGCCGATGCACGATGCCACGGACAACAGCATGCGCACGCTCTTCTTCGGCGGCATCGGGCGCTACCACTACGTCAACGGCGTGCTCGTGGACGACCCCACCGTGCCCTTCGTGAACACGATCAGCCTGGTGACGCGCGCCGCGAACGGTACGATGGTGGAAGAGGCCGTGGGCACCATGCCCGGTCTGCTGGGCGCCAGCGCCGAGCTGATCCCTGCACCGGGCCTGCCGATGACGGACCACGACGTGCTTCAGCTGGATCAATTGCCGGCGGACAGCGTGCTGCTGGGCCATATCGTGGGCGGGATCGAGAGCACGGCCGAGAGCATCTTCTTCATCAACACCGGCACGCAGAGCGATGCCAGCACCCGCATGTTCCGCGTGTGGCTGCTGCCGATGGCGAGCGCGGTGGAGGGCGCGACCGGCGGCCACGATCAGGCCCTCACGCTGCGCCGCATGGAGGCGGACCGCCTGATCGCCGTGCTGCGGCTGCCCGCTGGTGCGCGGACGGTGGTGGACCTGCTGGATAGCGCCGGACGCCGGGTGCGGGGCCTTGCGGAAGCACAGCTGCCCAAGGGCCGGCATGAGCTGGTGGTGGACCTGCGCGGCCTGGCCCCGGGGGCCTACACGGTGGAGGTGCGCACGCCGGACCGCCGTTGGAGCGCCCGCTTCGTGCGCTGAGTCAGTCGAGCACCTGCTCGGCACGCTTGGGCCGCAGGCGGTCGCGCACCAGCCGCAAGTGGGCCTGGTCGCACTCCAGCGTGGCGGTGACGCGCACCGGCAGCCGGGTGACCCAGTGCCGATGGCCCGTGATGCCTTCGCGGGCGCAGAACTCGTCCACGTGATGCAGGAAGTGCTCCGCGGTGGTGGGCGCGTCGGGTCCGAAGAAATCCCAGTGGAAGCGCAGGAGCGGCATGCTGGCGGTGGGTCGGCTGCTTGGCACAAAGGTGGACACGCCGATCCGTTGCCCGCTGCCGGTGTCCCCCGGTCGCTCCATCGGTCGCTCAAGCGAACCGGCCGGTGGTGCGGCGAAGCCATCCCAGGCGCCAGCCGAAATGCTGCTCGCACCGCACGATCACCTCGTGAAGGGTGTTCGGCTCGACCCCTTGCGCATGCAGCTGCAGGCTCACCCTTCCCACGTGGCGCACATGTCGGACCAGTTCCTTCCAACAGCGCCAGAACGGGATGTCCGGGTCATAGATGTGGCCCGGCTCGCTGCTCACCCCATTGAGCTCGATGATGTGGAAGCTCCCCGCGCGCAAGGCCTGATCGTCCGGACATCGCACATCCATGCGACCATAGTGCACACCCGCGGTGGCGGCGATGATCCGGTCGACCGCCTGCTCCAGTTCCGGGGTGCGCAGATGGCCGGCGTCCATGAAGCGCGTGCCCCGGCAGTGGTTGCCGATGGGCTCCACCCTGATGGACCGGCCCGGTGGTGGCACCGAGCGCAGCAGGTCGGCCGCGTAGGACCCGAGGCGGCCGATCTGCTGGCGGCCGCGATGGGTGCGGGCGAGCAGTGAAGCCACGCTTCGCGCACCATCCCCGGTGACGGAGAGGAACCGCTTGCCCGTGATGGAAAGAAGGGTCGTGTGCCCACTGTTGGGATCGCGCACGAACAGGAGGCCGTACTCGTGCTCGCCCTGCGCCAGGTCCTGAACGAGCATGTCCTGTCGGCTGCGCTGGAGGACCTCATCAAGCTCGGTCCCGTCACGGACCAGGCACACCCCCTGGCCGCGTTCGCCCACGTCCGGCTTCACGATCAGCGGGAACCGGATGCCGGTGGCGCCCATGAGCTGCCTCACTGCCTGAGCCGGCGTTCCGGGTGTGACCAGGATGGTCGTGGGGTAGCTCCCCCGAGGCAGTAGCGCGTAGATCGCGCTCTTGCGCTCGCCGAAGAAGCCGCCCAGATCGATGGCGGGGTTCACATTGGTGAAGAAAGCCGCTCGCCGCATGCGGACGGCCTGCCAGAGATAGAGGGGGAAGACGGGCAGGTAGATCGCCCACCACGGCCAATACTCGTGGTTCAACCGCTGGGCGATCCGTCGCATCATCCGATCATGCGCACGGTGCGCTGTGCGTCGTTCACCAGGTCGTGCATGTGGAGACGCCATTCGCGGTCGTTGTGCACCACCGTGGCCAGGCACACCGTCTCAAGCCCTCCTGGCCGCGCCATGCGGATGGTGCGGTCGGGCGACGCCAGGCCCTCACCGCCGCTCTGGTGGAAGCGCAGCAACCGTTCTTCCGGCATCCCTCCTTCGGTGCGGTCCAGGGCCTGATGGAACCACACCTCCCGCTGGCGGCGCATGTCCGCATCGTACAGCGTGGCGGAGGACCAGATCCGAGGCAGACCGGGGTCCCGTTCCATCTGTTCCAGGTCGCTGCCGGTCCAGACGAGCTCGGTCACGGTCGGCTTCTGGTGACCGATGATCACCAAGGTGAACGGTTCGAGGCCGGTCGGGTCGAAGCCCTCAAGGAACGATCGGAGCCCGCCGGCCTTGGCGAAGAGCAGGGGCACGAGCCCACGGCTATGTCGGTAGGGTCCGCCGGGCGGATGCGCGCGATGCGCACCGTTCAGGAGGTTGAGGCTGTAGCCGTCCGCCGAGGTCAGGAGCCAGGTGCCACCGCTCCGCTCATCCACCGGATAGCAGGCACGCAAGGCCGGATCCTGCACGGGGAGACCCACGCCCCCGCGGTGGCGTGACTCATCGCGGCTGGATGCCATCACGAAGCCTCCCGGGTGCGGCAGGTAGGTGAGGGTGCACATCAGCGTGCGCGATGATTGCGCGTGGCGGCGGCCACCCCGAGCTCCACGGGATGGGCCACCTGCGGCAACTGCTGCTGAAGGACGATGCGCACCATGGCCATGTGATGCACACAATGGTCGGCCACATAGGTGAGCTCACGCACCAGGCTCGTGGACTGCCGCAGCGAGCCCTCATCATCGGGCAGTTCGCACTCCAGGGTGAGGGGCGCGTCCCCCTGGATGCGTTGGACCTGGTCCAGGCACCACGCGATGGCCGCGCGTGCGGCCTGCACCCGGCGCTCCATCAACGGGTCTCGCTCCCGGCGATCATAGTTCAGCAGTCCGCCTTCGCGCTGGCGCAGCAGGCATTGATAATACTCCACCACGTGCCGGATGTGCTGACCGATGGAGCCCCCGAAGAGCAGCTCGCGCTGCTGGGCGAACGCGACGTCGTCCAGCTGGTCCAGCAGATCGTCCGCTTGATACAGGAGCGCGCGGTTGTAGGTGATGATGCGGTGCATGGAAGATCGGGTCGGTCCGAACGGTGTTCAACGGGTCCGCAGGGCCCTGCGCAGCCGGTCCCGGTCGCGCCAGAGCACAAAGGAACTGCATCCGGCCACCAGCAGGGCCAGTGCGAAGAGGGTCCCTCCGTCGCCCATGATCTCGATGCCCAGGACGGCGAGGTGGCTCATGAGGGCGCCGCCCATGATGGCCAGCGCAAGCCCTGCGCCCACCCAGGCGGTGCGGGGCATGATCAGCAGGACCGCCGCGAACAGTTCGGCCACGCCGGACGCGATCCGTCCCCAAGGCTCCATGCCCAGCGTGCTGAAGATGTGGACGGACTCCGGCGCGGCGCTGAACTTGAACCACAGCGTTTGAAGGAGGATGACGGCCGCGGCCACATCGGGCAGGCGGCGAAGGAGGAGGGGGTTCAGGATCCGCATATCCATGGTCAGTGGTCAGGGCCGGTGCTTGAAGGTGGCCCAATGGCGATCGGCGGCGGGCAGGAGCCGGTCCTCCGCCTGGTTCCAATCCTCGAGGGTGTTGGTGAAGAAGCGGTTATAGAACAGGAACACCCGCCCGTCCTTCAGCTTGAAGGTCTCGGGGTCAACGGCCACCTTCTCGTTCTTGGCCCCCATGGCATAGGCGCACCAACCGCCGTAGGCCGGCAGGTAGGAGGCCGGGGCCTTGGCGAACAGGTCGCGGTGCGCCGGGCTCACGAAATGGAAGATGGCACCGCCGTACGTGTAGGAGAAGCGGGCATCCCCCTTCGCGGCCCGATGGTCCACGGTATAGGACACCGGGTCGTAACCGTCCACCCACAGTCCGTCATCGGCCACGTTGAACCGGGGAAGCGGATCGGACTGTGCGGAGGCGCCGAGGAAGGCGATGGCGGCGGCACAGGTGAGGAGCAGGCGCATGAAGATCGACTTGATGCGGCAAAGGTCCCCCTGTGCGCCGGCACGGAATGTCGGCCGCCCGACAGGGGCTCAGGCGAGCCGGATCCTTCTGCGCGAATAGTGCAGCAGACCCTCGCGCTCAAGCTCGCCCATCAGCTCGGCCACCGTCTGCCGGGTGCAGCCGATCAACTGGGCGATGTCCTCCTGCCGCAGGTGGTTGGGCACCGATCCGTCCGGCGCGCGTTCGGCGGCGAACTGGTGCACATACCGCCGGAGGAATTCGATCAGCCGGGCGCGCACATCCTTGAAGACAAGGCTGTCATACCGCTGTTCCAAGGCGCGCAGCTTGTCCCCGATGTGCGAAGCGAGCCGCAAGGAGACCTGGGGGTTCCGCGCAAGCACCTGTTCGAAGTCGCTGCGCGTGAAGGTGCAGATGGATACATCGTCCGTGAGCGCCACGGCATGTTCCTCGGCCCGTGATCCCCGACCCTGCGAGGGTAGGTGTCCGAAGAGGTCGTGATCGCCGAGCACATCCTTCACCACCTCATTCCCCTCGCCGTCGGTCTGCACGATCTTCACCGCCCCGGTCTTGAGGATGAAGATGCGGTCGGTGGTATCCTCGGTGAAGAAGATGTGCTCCCCGCGTCCGGCCTCCTTGTACCGCGAGATGATGCAGAGCTTCGCGATGGCCTCGTCGTCGAGCTGATCGAACAGGCGGTGGTTCTGGAGGTACCAGAACTTCTTGTCGGGGCCGGTGGTGCCTTCCGGTGTCATGGGTACGGACCCTTGCGGAACATCGATCGGTGGCGGTTCACCAGCGCTTCCGCTACTTTGCGCAAAGGTGGGCACGTTGCTGTATTTCCTGTTGGCCATGTTGGCCAGCATCATCGGCTCCCTGCAGGCCGGGGTGGTGAACACGGCCGTGCTGGCGCACACCGTGAAGTGGGGCCGCACGGCGGGGCGGCGCATGGCGGTGGGCGGCTCCATCCCGGAGTTCGTGTACGCCGGGGTGGCCTTCTGGGGGGCAGGACGGCTGGTGGAGCTGCTGGAGCTGGGCGCACGCGGCATCACGCTGGTGATCTCGGCCATCCTCTTGGTGCTGGGGCTGTACTTCGTGTTCCTGTTCCGGCCGCGGCCCGCGGCACCGGGGGAGGACAAGCTGACGGGCGATCTGTGGCGTGGCCTCCTGCTGGGCCTGGCCAACCCGCAACTGCTGCTGTTCTGGTGCGGTGTGAAGCTGCTGTTCGTGAGCCTGGGCCTCAGCCGGGACGGCGCGTGGCCCCTGCTGGCCTTCGCCCTGGGCGCCTTCGCCGGTGCGCTGGTGCTGCTGCTGGTCCTGGTGCGGTTGGGCGTGCAGGCGCAGGAGCGGCTGTCGCCGCAGGGGCTGCGGCGCCTGTTCCGTGGCATCGGGCTGCTGCTGCTGGCCAGCGGGCTCTATGGCCTGCTGCGCGCGCAGGGCTGGGTGCCGTGAGGCCTCAGGCCAGCCGGTCGCTCAGCAGGCGCATCTCCATCAGGGGGGCCATCTTCTCGTACAGCATGCGGTAGGTGGCCTCGGTGATGGGCATGTCCACCTTCAGGCGCTGGTTGATCTCGTGCACGCACTTGACGGCGTAGTAGCCCTCGGCCACCATGTTCATCTCCAGTTGGGCGGCGCGCACGCTGTAGCCCTTGCCCACCATGGTGCCGAACTCGCGGTTCCGGCTGAAGGTGCTGTAGGCCGTCACCAAGAGGTCGCCGAGGTAGGCGGGCTCGTTGATGTCGCGCGCGATGGGGTGCACGGCGGCCACGAAGCGTTCGATCTCCTGGATGGCGCGGCTCACCAGCACCGCGCGGAAGTTGTCGCCATAGCCGAGCCCCACGCTGATGCCGGCGCACACCGCGATCACGTTCTTCAGGATGGCCGCGTACTCCGTCCCATAGATGTCATCGCTGAGCGTGGTCTTCATGAAGCGGCCGTTGAGGGCGGCGCCCATGGCCTTCGCACGCCCGGGGTCCTGACAGGCGATGGTGAGGTAGCTGAGGCGTTCCAGGGCCACCTCCTCGGCATGGCAGGGGCCGCAGATGACGCCGAAGTCGCGTTCGGCCACGCCCCAGTGCTGGAAGAGGTGGTCGCCCACGATCTGGTTGGTCTCGGGCACGATGCCCTTCACGGCGCTGAACAGGACCTTGCCGCTGAGCTCGGCCGGGTCCAGCTGGTCCAGCGTGGCCTTCAGGAAGGCGCTGGGCACGGCGATCACCAGCACATCGGCGGCCTTCACCACCGCATGGAGGTCGGTGTCCATGGCCAGGCGGTCCACCTCGAACTGGGCGGCGCTGATGTAGTCGGGGTTGTGGCCGTACTTGGTGATGTGGGCGATGGTCTCCGCGCGGCGCACCCACCAGCCCACTCGTTCGGCATTGGCCGAGAGGAGCTTCACCAGGGCGGTGCCCCAGCTGCCGGCGCCGATCACGGCGATGCGTTGGGCGTGGCTCATGGTGGGCGAAGATCGGTCATGGCCCCCAGCCACCGCACAGGGACCCCGCGGATGCGCGGATCGTTCGTCGGGACGGCTAGAACGTGACGTCCACCATCACCTCCTGCCCGTCGCGCAGCACGGTGACGGGTGCGGTGTCGCCCTTCTTGAACTGGCCCAGGGCCTTCATGTAGCCCATCATGTCGCCCACCTCCAGGGCGCCCATGCGCACCACCACATCGCCGGCCTTGAGCCCGGCGGCGGCGGCGGGTTTGCCCTCGCTGACCCCGTCGATCCGCATGCCCTTGCCATCGTACATGTAGTCCGGCACCACGCCCAGGGTCACCTTGAATCGCGGGGTGCTGGCGCTGTCCGCGTCCTGGGTCTTGGTGAAGGCCAGCTTGCCGTCGTCGTTCAGCGTGGTGATGAGGCTCTCGATGTAGCGGGTGACGCGCAGCATGCCGTCGTAGTTGATCTTCTCCTCATCGTCGCCGGGCTTGTGGTAGTCGCCATGCGTGCCGGTGAAGAAGTGGATGGCGGGGATGCCCTGCAGGTAGAAGCTCGTGTGGTCGCTGGGGCCGATGCCGCTGGTGGTGGTCCTCACCTTGAGCGCGCCGGCCTGCACGCGGGGCAGTTCGGCCCAGGCGGGCGAGGTGCCCGCACCGTTGATGCCGATGCTGCTGTCGGCCTCCAGGCGCCCCACCATGTCGAGGTTGATCATGTAGTTGAGCTCGGCCAGGGGCACCGTGGGGTGCTTGGTCCAGTAGTTCGAACCGAACAGCCCCTTCTCTTCGCCGCTGAAGGCGATGAAGAGGTAGTCGTTGGCGCGGGCCTCGTCCAGCTCGGCCAGGTCGCGGGCCAGCTGCAGCATCACGGCCACGCCGCTGGCGTTGTCGTCGGCGCCGTTGTGGATGGCGGGTTCACCGCGGTGCAGGCTGCCCTCATCGCCGAGGCCCAGGTGGTCGTAGTGCGCACCGATCACCACCACATGGGGCTTGCCGTTGTCCAGCAGGCCCACCACGTTGTGCGCGGTGCTGGTGGGCCGGTCGATGGTGACGGTGAGCGAAACCGGGTTGCCGTCGCGCACCAGTTCCACGTGGCGGTCGCCCTTCAGGAAGACCACCGGCACGGGCAGCGGCTGGGCCTTGGCGCGCAAGGTGGACGCGGGATCCTCCACGGCCTTGTCGTCGTTGTAGAAGAGCACGCAGGCGGCGCCCAACTCCACGGCCTTGGCGGCGCGGGCCTGCAGGTCGTGATAAGCCAGGAACTTGGAATGCGGGTGGATGCCATCGGGCGAGCCCACGGCGATGGCGGCGCACTTGCCCTTCAGGTCGAGATCGGCGAAGTCGTTGCGGTCCAGCTCGGGCGCATGGATGCCGTAGCCGCACCGGACCACCGTGGACAGCACCGCCCCGCTGCCGGAGAACGGGAGCGGATGGTAGTGCTCGTTGATCGCGAGCCGCTCCCGGCCCAGCTGGAACACCTGCTTGTCGCCCAGCCGGGGCTGCGCGGCGAAGGTGAAGGCCTGCCGGTAGGTGGCGCTGTCGCCATAGGGCATCAGGCCGATGGAGGCCATCTTCTGCACGATGTAGTCCCCCGCCATCCGTTCCCCCTTCGTGCCGGCCTCACGGCCTTCCAGCAGGTCGCTGGCCAGGTACTGGACATCGTACTTCATCTGGTCGCGCGCCTCCTGGTCGCCCAGCAGCTGGGCGTGCATCGGTGCGGAGGCGAGGAGCAGGAGGGCAAGCGGGAACGTGCGGTGCATGGCGGGAAATGGGCCACAAAGGTACTGGCACGGCCAGGGGTGCGCACCTTTGCGCCATGCGTGCCGCGATCCTTCCCTTGCTGATGACCGCCGCGCTGGCGGGCTGTACGGAGACCACGCCGGAGGACCGCACCGTGCCCACGCCGGGCGGCCGATGGACGGACCCACGGCTGCAGGCCGTGCTGGAGGCGCAGGACCACCGGCGCACGGAGGACCTCTGCGCCCTGCTGAAGGACAGTGTGGCCGGCGTGCGCGAGGCGGCGGCGCTGGCCCTGGCGAGCGTGCAGGACAGCGCGGCGCGCCCCTGCCTGCTGGAGGCCCTGCGCGATGCCGACGCCACGGTGCGCGGTGCGGCGGGCCTGGCCCTGGGCGGGGTGGCGGACAGCCTGGCCCTGACCGAGCTGCTGAAGGTCGCGGAGCGCGAACCGGACTCCGTGGTGAAGGCCCAGCTCTTCAGCGTCGGCTTCGCGGCCGAGCTGCGGCTGCACAAGCACGAGCCCGACTGGTACATCAGTTACCTGGAGAGCACCGACCGCGGGATCCGGCTCCGCGCCGCGCAGACCCTGTCGCGCCTGCCGCGCGAGGTGCTGGCCCCCACGGCGCACAGCGTGCTGCATGCCGTGCACGTGGAGCGCGACCCGGCCGTGCGCCAGTTCCTGGTGGCCTCGCTGAAGCACCATGCCCTGCCGGCCATCACCGATACCCTGCTGCGGCTGGTGCAACACGACAGCGTGCCCGCGATCCGCATCGCCGCCGCGCGCGCGCTGGGGGCCAAGGAGGACACGCTGCTGGCCCCGGTGCTGCTCGATCGCGCGACCACCGACCCGGACCCCGGGGTGCGGCGGGCGGCGATCGAACAACTGCAGCGCTACCACCTGCACCTGGATGGCGAGGCCATCTGGAAGGCGGCCCAGGAAAGCGCGGATTACCGGGTGAAGCTGCCGTTGTACGGGCTGGTGATGAAGCACGCCGGTCCGGAGACGCGTGTCATCTGCCGCATGCTGATGGAGAGCATGCGGCGCCAGGACCTGGGGCCCTACCTGAACGCGGCGCTGCTGACCGCGATGGGGCCCGTGCTACCGCAGGACACCTTGTTGGCGGTGATACTGGGCGACCGGCCGGCCGTGGAACGACAGGCGGCCCTGGAGGCCTCGATGGCGCAGTTCCAGGAAAAGCTCAAAACGGGGGAGATCGACCAGGCGGGGCGCGACAAGTGGCTCGTGGGGCAGTTGCGGCAGGTGCTGACCTCGGGCGATGCCGGCCTGATCGCCGCGGTGTGCGAGCGGCTCGCCGAGGAGCGGCCGGAGGTGCTCCGGCAGCTGCTCACCGAGGCCGTGGTGGCGCAGGTGCGCGGCGCGCTGCATCCGGTGCGCGACCTGGAAACGCTGCAGCTGTTGGACCAGGCCCTGGCCCGGCGTGACGGCAACGGACCACCGCCGCATGCCGCCCCGCCGTTCAACCATCCGATCGATCGGGCGCGGCTGGGCCTGCTGCGCGATGGTCAGCGGTACCGCATCGTCACGGCCAAGGGCACCATCGTGCTGGCGATCGAACCGGCCACCGCGCCAGGGAGCTGCGTGGCCTTCGACTCGCTGGTCACCGCCGGCTACTACGACGGAAAGGCCTTCCACCGCATCGTGCCCAACTTCGTGGCGCAAGGGGGCTGCCCGCGCGGCGATGGCTTCGGCGGCATGCCGTGGACGCTGCGCACCGAGGTGGGGCCGCAGGGCTTCGTGGAGGGGGCCGTGGGACTGGCCTCCGCCGGGCGCGACACCGAGAGCTGCCAGTTCTTCATCATGCTCTCCCCCGCCCCGCACCTGGACGGCCGCTACACGCGGTTCGCGCGGGTGCTCAGCGGGCTGGAGGTGGCCCGGCGCCTGGAGGTGGGCGATGTGATGACCAGGGTGGAGCGGGTGCAATAGTCCCAGGGACGCGGAGGCGTCCCGGCTATGCAGTTGCGAGGCACAGGCGGGATGCCAGGCGACCTTACTCGAACTTCTCCGGCCGCATCTGCGGGAACAGCAGCACCTCCTGGATGGCGGGGTTGTTCGTCAGCAGCATCACCAGGCGGTCCACCCCGATGCCCACACCGCTGGTGGGCGGCATGCCGTACTCCAGTGCGCGCAGGAAATCCTGGTCGATGAACATGGCCTCGTCATCGCCGCGCTGCTGCAGCTTGAGCTGCTCCTCGAAGCGTTCGCGCTGGTCGATGGGGTCGTTCAACTCGCTGTAGGCGTTGGCCAGCTCGAAGCCGTTCACGAACAGCTCGAAGCGCTCGGTGAGCCGTGCGTCGTCGCGGTGCTTCTTGCACAGCGGGCTCATCTCCACCGGGAAGTCGGTGACGAACGTGGGCTGGATCAGCTCCGGCTGCACCAGGGCGCTGAAAAGCTCGTCGATCAGCTTGCCCTTGCCCATCATGGGCGCCACCTCGATGCCGTGCTGCACGCAGAGCCGGCGCACCGCCTCCTCGTCCATCGCCAGCACATCGGCGCCGGTCTTCTCCTGGATCGAGCCGCACATGGTGATGCGCTTGAAGGGTGCGGCGAAGTGGATGGTGTTCGCCCCGAAGGTGGCCGTCGGGCCTCCTTTGGCCGCGATGCACACCCGCTCCAGCATGCGCTCCATGTAGTCCATCATCCAGCGGTAGTCACGCCAGGCCACGTACAGCTCCATGATGGTGAACTCCGGGTTGTGCGTGCGGTCCATGCCCTCGTTGCGGAAGTTGCGGCTGAACTCGAACACGCCCTCGAAGCCGCCCACGATGAGGCGCTTGAGATAGAGCTCGTTGGCGATGCGCAGGTAGAGGGGGATGTCCAGCGCGTTGTGGTGCGTGACGAAGGGGCGCGCGGCGGCACCGCCGGGGATGGGCTGCAGCACGGGGGTGTCCACCTCCAGGTAGCCGCTTTCGGTCATGAAGGCGCGCATGGCGCTGACGATGCGCGAGCGCTTGAGGAAGGTGTCGCGCACGCCGGGGTTCACGTTCAGGTCCACATAGCGCATGCGGTACCGCTGCTCGGGGTCGGTGAACGCGTCGTGCACCTGGCCCTGGTCGTCGGTCTTCACCACGGGCAGGGGGCGCAGGGCCTTGCCCAGCACGGTGAGCCGCTTCACATGCACGGTGATCTCGCCGGTGCGGGTCTTGAAGACGTGCCCCTGCACGCCGATGAAGTCGCCCAGGTGCAGCAGGTGCTTCCACACCTCGTCGTAGAGGGTCTTGTCCTCGCCGGGCGACACCTCATCGCGGGCCACGTAGATCTGCTGGTCGCCGGTGTGGTCGCGCAGCACGGCGAAGCTGGCCTTGCCCATCACCCGCACGCTCATCAGGCGTCCGGCGATGGTCACCTGGGCGGGCTCGCCTCCCTCCGTGAACAGGCCCTTGACCCGGTCGGCCGTGGCGGTGACGGGGAATTCAGCGGCGGGGAAGGGGTCGATGCCGAGGGCGCGGAGCTTCTGCAGGGCCTCGCGGCGCACGAGCTCCTGGTCGGAGAGGGCGTGGGACATGATCGGACGGAAGGGGCCGCGAAGTTACCGGGCAACTCACGAAGCCGCCCGACCGTATGAGCGGCCTAATTTCGACCCGTCCACGCCACCACATCCCCGCCGGGCTCCGGCGTTCCGCGCATGCACACCCTCATCGACGCCTTTCCGAAGCAACTGAAGGAAGCCCTGGAGATCGGCCGCAAGGCCCAGTTGAAGCCTCCCGGCGGACCGTATGGCAACGTCGTCGTCACCGGCCTCGGCGGCAGCGGCATCGGCGGCCGCATCGCGGCGCAGCTGGTGCACAAGGAGGCCAAGTGCCCCATCGAGGTGTACAACAACTACTACCTGCCGGGCTACGTCAACCACAAGAGCCTGGTGATCGCCTGCAGCTACAGCGGCAACACCGAGGAGACGCTGGCCGCCATGGAGCAGGCATTGGGCAAGGGCGCCCGCGTGGTGGTGATCACCAGCGGCGGCACCATGCTGGAGATGGCGAAGGCCCGGGGCCTCGACCACATCGTGATCCCCGGGGGCAACCCGCCCCGCACCATGCTCGCCTACTCGCTGGTGCAGCAGTTCTTCGTGCTGCATCACTTCGGCATCATCGGCGACGGCTTCGAGGGCGCGATCCGCACCGCGGCGAACATGCTGGAGGAGGAGAAGGCGAAGATCCAGGCCGCCGCGAAGGACCTTACCGGCAAGCTCTTCGGCAAGCGGCTGGTGATCTATAGCGAGGCCGGCACCGAGGCGGTGAGCATCCGCTTCCGGCAGCAGGTGAACGAGAACAGCAAGGAGCTCTGCTGGCACCACGCCATTCCCGAGATGAACCACAACGAGCTGGTGGGCTGGGCCGGTGGCAAGGACGACATCGCCGTGCTGATCTTCCGCCACAAAGAGGACCACGACCGGAGCCAGATCCGCATGGAGATCAACAAGGAGGTCTTCCGGAGGCACACCCCGCACATCCACGACGTGTGGAGCCAGGGGGACACGGCCTACGCGCGGCAACTCTACCTGATCAACCTGGGCGACTGGGTGAGCTTCTACTGGGCCGAGATGAAGGGGGTGGACCCCACGGAGATCGCCGTGATCAACATGCTGAAGGGGAAGCTGGCTGAAGTGAAGTAAGGGGAGTGGCGAGTAGCGAGTGGCGAGTGAGATCCCCCTTGGGGTATTTCACTCGCCACTCGTCACTCAACACTCGCCACTCCGTCCCGACCTTTGCCCCTGTGAGACAAGTCCTTTTCCGCGACCTCGGCCTCATCGACTACGCCGCGGCGTGGGACCTGCAGAAGCGGCTCTTCCAGGACACGATCGACATCAAGCTGGCCAACCGCACGCTGCCCGCGGAGGAGCAGCGGCCGACCCGGGACCACCTGCTGTTCTGCGAGCATCCGCACGTGTACACCCTGGGCAAGAGCGGGCAGCAGAGCCATCTGCTGTTGAACGAGCAGGGCCTGCGGGAGAAGGGCGTGCAGTTCATCCCCATCGACCGCGGAGGCGACATCACGTATCACGGCCCCGGGCAGCTGGTGGTGTACCCGATCCTCGACCTGGACCATCACTTCACCGACATCCACCGCTTCCTGCGCACGCTGGAGGAGGCGGTGATCGGCACGCTGGAGGCCTATGGCATCCGCGCCGGGCGCATTGCCGGCCTCACCGGGGTGTGGCTGGACGCCGAGGACCCGGTCAACGCCCGCAAGATCTGCGCGTTCGGCATCCGCGCCAGCCGCTGGGTCACCATGCACGGACTGGCGCTGAACGTGAACACGGACCTGGCCTACTTCGGGAACATCGTGCCCTGCGGCATCCGCGACAAGGGCGTCACCAGCATGGCCCACGAGCTGGGCGAGGCGGTGGACATGGCGGCCGTGAAGCAGCGGATGAAGCTGGAGCTCGCTGACCTGTTCGACGTGGAGCTGGTCGCGGTCTAGGTACCTTCGCCCAAACCCGGTCGCCCCATGCGCCTGCTGAAGAAGATCCTGCTCTGGACCGTCGGTCTCGTCGTGTTCCTGATCGTGCTGGCCTACGCCACCGGCAACGGCCACATCCCCCGTGGCGTCCGCTACACCTACCTCATCGGCCGCACCGCGCCGGAGATCGACGACCGCGACTTCTTCCCCTACAGCACCATCCCGAACGCCGCGCCGCAGCCCTGGCCCACCGGCGCCCGGTACGGCCGGCTCACCCTGAAGCCCGAGCAGGAACAGCAGCTCAAGGACCTGTACAGCGTGGGCTTCGCCGTGTTCCAGCACGACAGCCTCATCTTCGAACAGTACTGGAACGGCTGGGACGCCGACAGCGTCAGCAACAGCTTCAGCGTGGCGAAGAGCTACGTGAGCGTGCTCACCGGCATCGCGATCAAGGAGGGCGTGATCTCGAGCGTTCAACAGCCGGTGAGCGACTTCCTGCCGGAGTTCACCGCGATGGACCCCTGCCACGGGGCGATCACGATCGAGCACGTGCTGACCATGAGCACCGGGCTGGACTGGGGCGAGAGCGGCGCCGACCCCTTCAGCGACAACGCCAAGGGATACTACGGCACCAACGTGCGGGAACTGAGCCTGGACCAGCCGTGCCACATCGCTCCCGGCCGGGAGTTCGATTACATCAGCGGCGCCACGCAGATCATGGCCGAGGTGCTGGAGGCCGCCTGGAAGCGCCCGCTGGACGAGCTGGTGGCCGAGAAGCTCTGGGGGCCGCTGGGCTGCGAGCATCCGGCCTACTGGGGCAAGGACCGCGCGGACGGCGACTTCAAGGCCTTCTGCTGCCTGTACGCCACGGCGCGCGACTTCGGCCGCATCGGCCAGCTGTATCTGGACAGCGGGATGTGGAAGGGCCGCGAGATCGTGCCGCGCGACTTCTTCCTCGCTTCGGTGACGCCGGCGAAGGTGATGGACAAAGGCCGGCCCAACGCCCGCTACGGCTATTTCTGGTGGCTGGCCGAGCTGGAAGGCAGGCCCATCCACTACTGCCGGGGCTTCCACGGCGAGTACGTGGTGGTGATCCCGCATGAGGACCTGGTGCTGGTGCGCACCGGCATGAAGCGCGAGGAAGTGAACGAGGAGGGGCACCCGCAGGACGTGTTCCACTGGATCGCGATCGCCCGCGAACTGGCCGGGCGCAAGGGTTGACGGTCGATGCGCAAGGACATCCACCCCCCCAAGGTCGAAGGCGTGGCCATGGCCGTGGTGCGCGAACCGGACCCCGAGGGCGGCGAAGGCTGGTACGTGTACCTCGTGAACCGGAACGACTTCGCCCTGGAGAACGTGCTCATCAGTTCGCGCGGCTACGGCGAGCTCGCAGGCGAAGCGCGTCGCACCAGCGAGATGCGGCACTTCCTTGGAGAGCTCGGCCCGCGAAGCTGGGCGCGCATCGAACCCATCATGGAGGAGCTCTTCGGCCTCAACAACCAGTACTGGCTGAGCTTCTATGCGAACGGCCAACTGCACGACAAGAAGTACATCTTCCTGCCGGAGAGCATCCAGGAGGCCAACTTCACCCCGCTGCCCCTGATGAAGGTGCGCGGGGTGATGATCGAATGAGCACCGCACCGATGCCGCGCCGTCGACCGTTGCTCCTGTTCGCGCTGCTGCTTGCGGTGGCCGCCGCCGCACTGACCCTGCTGCGGCCCGATGCCGTGAAGCAGGAGCTCCGCGACCTCCGCGACACCGTGCGACGGCCTGCCGGGCCCGCTTCGAAGGCCATCCCCTCCGAAGGCGGCGCACCCCTCATCTCCAACGGCCGCACGCTGACCACGAACGACCCGCCGCCGTTCGACCGGCCGGTGGCCGAGCGCTCCGGACCATTCATCGCCATCGGCGGCCGCACGCTGCGCCCCAACCTCCACTTCGACATGGAGTCATCGGCGGACAGCGCCATGCTGGTGAGCGGGGTCGCGCGGAGCGGCCGGCGCTCGATGCTCCTGAAGGCCTCCGAGGAGTACGGTCCCGCGATCCGCCGGCGCGCCGGTGATGTCGGCATGCCGCTCACGGCGATCGCGGTCGGGCTGTGGTGCCGCGCAGATGACCCCGGCCTGGTGATCGTCACCACCATCCACAGGGGGGAGGAGCAGCGCGCCTGGTACGGCAAGGAGCTCCGGGCCCATGAGCACACCCCCGGCACCTGGCAGCGCCTGCAGGGTGAGCTGCTGCTGCGCGGTCTGGAGGTGGCGGACGATGATGTGGTCACCATCTACCTCTGGAACAAGCACAGGCACGACACCTGGATCGACGACATGGACGTGGTGTTCCGCAGCGGGGATGTCCTGGGCCGGGACAGCATCCGCGCGCACGACCTGGAGGACAGCGCCCGCACGACGCGTCCGCTGCCCTTCGCCACCGTGGAATGCCTGGGCGCGGTGGATCCCGGACCGGCCGGGATCCGGATCGGGGAAACTGCGCCTGCATCGACCGGGCTCATCGCATTGCCCGGCGGACCCTATCGGTGGCGATACACGCCTGGTGATGGGGTCGCGCGATTGATCGATGGCGCTGGACAGGCCCGCTACCTCGTCCGCCCCTGGTGCCCCGCCAGTGGCGACCTGCTCGGTTTCGAACGGGTCCACGTGGCCGCAGAGGCGGGCGCCTTGCGGCTGGTGGGCTATGACGTGGACCCCTCGGCCGACGGCACCCTGAGGATCGCCGCGACGCCCGCGCCACGGGGAGCCCTGATCCGCATCACCGCCCCATGAACCGCGCGCGCTCCCTTCCGCATCGCATCGCCGTGGCCTTCGGCGCAGGTCTGCCCTTGCTGTTCGCGGCCTGTGGCGTGCGGCCCGCGCAGGGGCCCGGTGCGCTGCAGGAGTTCACCGCGCTCACCAACTGGCCGGTGAACGATACCGGTGTGGCGGTGATCGCCATGGACTACACCGATGCGCTCGACAGCGGATTCGTGGTCCCCAGCGCGCGCCAGGTGGCCGAAGGTCGTTTCACCTTCCGCTTCACGTTGCGCGACACCACCGGCACGGGCGCGCGGTTCCACTACAAGCTCTACTACCTCAACGACAGTTACAAGTTCACCCACACGGCTCCGGACGGGAAGCAGCACCCCCTGGCCCACGAGAACTTCTATGGCAGCTGGGAGGATGCCGGCGAGGGATTCCGCCTGAGCCCTCCGGCCTCCAAGGAGGGCATCACGGTCACCGATGCCTTCCGCATCCGGGGCGATCCGCGCGACCAGCCCGAGCACCGCGATGACCGGGGCCGCCCGGCGCGCTGGTCACGCAACCCGCGCGTCGGCGAGTATGTGTTCATGCTCGTGGTGGTGCCCGAGGCGGACTTCGCCCGCACACCGCCGGCCGCCGAGGTGCAGGACATCCGCCGCACGGTGGAAGGGCGGCACATGGACCCCTTCTGGTACTGGATCAGTGGCCCGGGCGCGCGCATGAAGGGGGCCGAGGTGCGCGTCGCGTCACAGCGCCTGAAGGTGGAGGCCCGGCCCCCGCTGGGCGCAGGCATCCATGTGCGGCCCGAGCACGCGGGCGACCGCTCGGCCTTCTCGGCGGACTGCGGCGACGACCCGAAGCTCTCGGCCCAGGCGCCGTTCGAGCAGTTCATCCACTACGTGGACGCCAGCACGCGGTTCGCCAACATCCCGTTGATCGCCGATGTCCTGGGCAACGAATACACGCCGGCGGACCACGACCGCTACCGCTGCTTCTTCCCCACGGACCAGCTGGTGGGCCTGCGCCCCATGGTGGCGCGCACACCGTGCAGCACGGTGCGCAGCGATCCGGAGCGCAACGTGATCGAGCTGAGGAACCCCGCGAGCACCGAGGGCGACTGGCGCAAGGAGAACGTGGGCATCCGTTCGCGGCACGGCCTGGCCTATGGCCGCTACCGGGTGAAGTGCAAGCTCACGCGGCTGCTGAACGACTCGGACATGTGGGTGGGCCTCACCAACGCCATCTGGCTCATCTACGATGGGGCCCCCGGCGGACTGCGGCGCCCGTGCGCGAAGGACGGCTACATGGCCAACTACTATGGGGGCGACAACGACCAGCGCGTGCCCCGCGTCGCGTATTCGGAGATCGACTTCGAGATCCTCAAGACGCCTTCCTACTGTCCGGACCGCGCCTTTCCGCCCACCTATCCGCAGCAGCTGGCCCTGCCGGACGACCGCAACGCCTGGACCTACAGCACCAGCGACGACCGCACCGACGGCCCAGGCATGATCACCGTGGCCTGCACCAACTGGGACATGGCCTGCCACGACCCCGAGGACTTCGACGTGGGCTGCCATGCGATCGAGAAGGACGGCCGCACCTATGTGAACCATCGCTGGGACCACAACTACCGGGCGATCACCCAGAAGACCGAAGCGCCGGACCGCGAGCTCTTCGGGGGCGACCACTATTGGTTCGAGATCGACTGGCGGCCGCAGGAGATCTTCTGGCGCATCGGTCCCGACCTGGAGCACCTGCGCACCGTGGCCTATATGAACAACACGGTCACGGAAGTGAGCAACGTGCAGATGCACCTGATCGTGACCCAGGA
>JAEUSW010000195.1 GCA_016788285.1 Flavobacteriales bacterium | reverse complement strand
CAACTGTACATCGATGCCTTGGTGCAGCTGCGCAAGGCCCAACTGGAACTGGCGCGCCTCAACGGCACGCTGCTGAACGAACGCCCATGAAACGCTGGATGCTCTGGACGGGGTTGGCCGCCTTGCTCGCCCTCACCGTGGTGAAGTTGGTGATGAACAAGCGCACCGTGGAGGAGCGGGTGTATCGCCACGACAGGAACGCACCCGTACATGTGACCGTGGAGGCTGCGCTGCTCGGAGGCGCGGGACAGGGGCCGCGCTACGGAGGAACCGTGGTGCCCCTGCGCGAAGGCCGCGTGATGACCGAGGTGCCCGGCCGTGTGCTGCGCGTGGCCGTGCGCGAAGGCCAGCAGGTGCGCAAAGGCGACCTGATCGCACAACTCGATGGCGAACTGCTGCGCCTGCAACAAGAGTCGGCGCAGGTGCAGGTGGCGGCCTTGGAGAAGGACCAGGCCCGCTACCGGGTGCTCGCCGCCGCCGATGCCGTGCAGGGTATCCAGTTGGAGAAGACCGAGCAGGCCCTGCAGACCGCACGGATCCAGTTGGCCAACAGCACCGAGCAACTGGGCCGTTGCACCATCCGTGCGCCCTTCGATGGCGAGGTGACGCAACTGCTGGCGGAGGAGGGCACCGTGGTGGGTCCCTCCATGCCCGTGGCCATGTTGAGCGATCCGCGCGAGCTGGAGGTGCTGCTGCACGTGAGCGAGGTGGATGTGGTGCGGTTCCAACAAGGCCAGGCCGTGCAGGTCGCGCTCGGCGACCTCGCCGATCCCGTGAAAGGCACCGTGCACAGCATCGGTCGCCGTGGCGATGTGGCCAACCGCTTCCCTGTGCGCATTGAACTTCCCGCTGACGCACGCATCGTGGCCGGCCTCTCTGCCACGGTGGAACCGCCCTCCGGTACCGCCGCCGATCAGGTGACCATACCGGCCCGCGCCCTGCTGGGTTCCAGCATCGCTCCCGAGGTGTATGTGGTGCGCGACAGCACAGCGCGGCGCACGCCCATCGTCGCAGCGGCCGCCGGCAACGGCAGACTGGCGGTGGCGCAAGGCCTGAAGGCCGGCGAGCTGGTGGTGACCAGCGGCGCCGTGAGCCTGCGCGATGGCGCCCGTGTCACCTTCCGTTGAATCCCATCCATCCCCCACGGCCATGAACCTCACCCGCATCGCCATTGAGCGGCCCTCGCTCATCATCGTGCTCTTCGGCGTGCTCTTCCTGGGCGGCATCGTGGCTTACCGCGGGCTGGGCGTGGAGATGATGCCCGACTTCAGCCAGCCGGTGATCACCATCCGCACCATGTACCCCGGTGCCGCGCCGGAGGAAGTGGCCAACAGCGTGACCCGCCCCGTGGAGGATGCCCTCAGCGCGCTGGAACGGGTGGACTTCATCAGCAGCCGCTCCCTGGCCAACGCCTCCATCGTCATCGTCAACTTCAAGTACGGCGCCGACCTGGACCTGGCCATGCAGGATGCACAGCGCCGCATCGACAACATCCGCCAGGACCTGCCCGAGGGCCTGCAGCCGCCCGTGATGTCCAAGGTGTCGCCGAACGACCTGCCCATCATGAGCCTCAGTGCGCTCAGCGACAGGCCCGCACCGGAATTCCACCAGCACCTGGTGGACGACCTGCTGCCGCGGATCCAGCAACTGAAGGGCGTGGCGGAGATCACCCTGCTGGGCGGTGAGCAGCGCGAGGTGCAGGTGCAGGTGGACCAGGAACGCCTGCTCCAGCACCGGGTATCCCTGCCGCAGGTGAGCGAGGCCATCCTCCGCGCAGGCCGTGAGGTGCCCGCAGGCAACGTGCGCACCGATGAAGGCCAGCTGACCGTGAAACTGGCCGGCAAGCTCCACACGGTGCAGGACGTGGAAGAAGTGGTGGTGGCCATGCCCGCGCCCGGCTCCGTAGTGCGCGTGAAGGATGTGGCCCAGGTGGTGGATGGCGTGGCCGAGCCCACCTCCGTGAGCCGCTACAACGGCCGCGAGGGCATCGGCCTGCTCATCAAGAAACAAGGCGATGCCAACGCCGTGGACATGAGCGCCGCCGTGCGCGCGGAACTGGCCCGCATCGAAACCGAGGAGGCCGCGCTCCAC
>JAEUSW010000163.1 GCA_016788285.1 Flavobacteriales bacterium | reverse complement strand
CCGGTGATCGCGTCGCGCGATCTACCTTTGTGCATGGAACGATCCCCTGCCGGTGTGACGGCCGCAAAGGCCTCCCGGAACTCCGCCAACGGCCGTGCCGACAAGTTCGTGGGTGAAGGGCTCACCTACGATGACGTGCTCCTGGTGCCCGCGTACAGCGAGGTGCTCCCCCGCGAGGTGGCCATCCGCACCCGGTTCTCCCGTCGCATCACCCTCAACGTCCCCATCGTCAGTGCTGCGATGGACACGGTGACCGGCTCGGAACTGGCCATCGCCATCGCCCAGCAGGGCGGCATCGGTGTGGTGCACAAGAACCAGCCCATCGCCGCACAGGCCAACGAGGTGCGCCGGGTGAAGCGCAGCGAGAGCGGCATGATCCTCGATCCCGTGAAACTGGAGGAGAAGGCCCTGGTGGGGGATGCCCTCAAGCTCATGGCCGAGAACCGCATCGGCGGCATCCCCGTGGTCTCCTCCGACGGCCGGCTGGTGGGCATCGTCACCAACCGTGACCTGCGCTTCGAGAAGCGCATGGCGCGCCCGGTGACCGAGGTGATGACCAAGGACCACCTCATCACCGCCCTGCGCAACACCACCATGGCGCAGGCGGAGGAGATCCTGCAGGAGCATAAGATCGAGAAGCTGCCCGTGGTGGACGAAGCAGGCCGCCTCGTCGGCCTCATCACCTACAAGGACATCCTGAAGCTCAAGCAACGCCCCAACGCCTGCAAGGACCACCTGGGCCGCTTGCGTGTGGCCGCGGCCATCGGCATCGCCGCCGACAGCATCGACCGCGCCAAGGCCCTTGTCGAGGCCGGGGTCGACGCGCTGGTGATCGACACCGCCCATGGTCACACCCGCGGCGTGGTGGACATGCTCCGGCGCGTGAAGGAGGCCTATCCCGAGGTGGATGTCGTGGTGGGCAACGTGGCCACCGCCGAAGCCGCCCGCGCGCTGGCCGAGGCCGGTGCCGATGCCGTGAAGGTGGGCATCGGGCCCGGCAGCATCTGCACCACCCGTGTGATCGCCGGGGTGGGTGTCCCGCAGCTGACGGCCGTGCTGGATTGTGCATCGGGGCTCGAGGGCACCGATGTGCCCGTGATCGCGGACGGCGGCATCCGGTACACCGGTGATGTGGTCAAGGCCTTGGCGGCCGGCGCCAGCACGGTGATGATCGGCAGCATGTTCGCCGGGGTGGAGGAAAGCCCGGGGGAGACCATCATCTACGAAGGACGCAAGTTCAAGGCGTACCGGGGCATGGGCTCCATCGAGGCCATGCAGCACGGCAGCAAGGACCGGTACTTCCAGGACATGGAGGACGACATCAAGAAGCTCGTGCCCGAGGGCATCAGCGGTCGGGTGCCGTTCAAGGGCCGGCTGGAGGAGGTGGTCCACCAGCTGGTGGGCGGCCTCCGGGCCGGTATGGGGTATTGCGGTGCGCCGGACATCGGTTCCCTGAAGCGGGCCCGGTTCATCCGCATCACCTCGGCCGGGGTGCGGGAGAGCCACCCCCACGACGTCTTCATCACCCGCGAGGCCCCCAATTACAGCCATCTCTAGGGATCGCCGATCTTCGGGCCATGTCGCCCGTGCGCATCCTGGTGGTGGACGCCCTCGAGCTGGTCCACGAAGGCCTCAGGGCCCGCCACATCGACTCGCCGGACCTGGACCTTTCCGCCTACGCGGGCACCGGGGAGGCCATGCTGGAGATCGTACGACGGGATCCGCCCGACCTGGTGCTGCTGGACGTTTCGCTGCCGGTCATGGACGGCATCGACGCCATGCGGGCCCTCCACAAGGAGCACCCGCAAGTGAAAGCCCTGGCCCACTCTCTCCTCAATGGCATTGAATACGTCAACAGCATGCTGCTGGAGGGTGCGTCGGGCTATGTGGTGAAGAACGGTCCACGGGAAGAGCTGCCTCTGGCCGTCCGCACCGTGATGGCCGGTGGGCGCCACCTCAGCCCGGCCGCCCAGGAAGCGGTGGACAAGGGCTACACCTTTACGGAGAAGCGACCGGACGGGGAGTACATCGGCCTCACTGCAAGGGAACGCGAGATCATCCGGCTGGTCGCCCTGGAGCGCACCAACGCGGAGATCTCCGCGGCCCTCTTCATCAGCGAGGACACGGTGAAGACGCATCGGCGCAACCTGATGACCAAGCTCAACGTGCGCAGCACGGCCGGCCTTGTGCGGTACGCCGTGGACCGGTGCTGGGTGTGACCGGGTGCACAGGAACACCCCTTGTGGGTATTGGTACGGCCCGGTGAGGGATCCACTTTTGGACCATCATCCTGTGCCCATGCGTCCCCTGAAGTCCCTCCGCCTCCTGTGCACCGCCGCCTTGTTGGCCGCACCGTTCGTCGCACCCGCCCTGGACCAGGTGATGATCACCGGCTGGCTCAGCGCCGCAGAGGCCGGACGGGAGGACGCCGTGCTCTCCGTGGAGCTGGAAGAGGAGACCTGCGTGTACGCCCTGCTGGAAGCGGACGGCCGCTTCGCCTTCAGCCTGCCGGTGAATGCCCGGGCCGAGCTGTTCTTCTGCGAACCGGGGCACGGGGCCAAGCGCATCGTGGTGGACACCCGGAACGCGGATGGCAGCGCCAAGGCCCGCCGGGCCAACAAGGATGTTCGCTTCGAGGTGGTCCTGGAGCGGGAGGGTGAACAGCCCATCGCTCAGACGGCCGGACCGGTGGGCAGCATCAGCTTCCTGAAGGGCACCGGTCTGATGAAGGTGCGGTACCATGCCGGTGCCGCTGGTCCGGCGGCGCATCGGCCCTAAGGCGCGGGCCTTCCGCGCCGTTCAGATCTTTTTGCACCGTTCGGGGGGGCGCCGCTAAGGCGAACCGGTTACATTTGCGACCCTTCAACCGAGATGCCTACTGTTATGGAAATGAGGAAGTTCGTTCTGCTCGCCGGCCTCATTGTCGCCGGACACCTGGCCGCTCAGGACGGTTCGGCCGATCCCGTGGTGATGACCGTGGACGGCAAACCGGTCAGCCGCAGCGAGTTCGAGGCCATCTACAAGAAGAACAACAAGGATGCGGCCGTCACCCAGCAGGCGCTGGACGAGTACCTCGACCTCTTCATCAACTACAAGCTGAAGGTGCGCGAGGCCGAGGTGCTTGGCATGGACACCGTGACCAAGTTCCGCACGGAGCTGGATGGCTATCGCAAGCAGCTGGCCCGTCCCTACCTCATCGACCGCGAGCTGAACGACCAGCTGATCAAGGAGGCCTATGACCGGTCCCGGACCGAGATGCGGGCCAGCCACATCCTGGTGCAGGTGGGTGAGGAGGCCACGCCCGAGGACACCGCAGCGGCCTGGAAGCGCATCATGGCCCTGCGTGAGCGGGTGGCCAAGGGCGAGGACTTCGGCACCGTGGCCAAGAGCAAAGGGGGCAGCGATGACCCCAGCGCGCAGAAGAACGGCGGTGACCTGGGCTGGTTCAGCGCCTTGCAGATGGTCTATCCCTTCGAGAGCGCCGTGTACACCACCCCGGTCGGCCAGCTGAGCCAGCCGGTCCGCACCCGCTTCGGCTACCACATCATCAAGGTCACCGATACGCGCCCGGCGCGCGGCCAGGTGAAGGTGGCGCACATCATGCTGCGCGCCGCCGACCAGGATACGCCCGAGCGGCAGGCCGACACCGAGCGCCGCATCCGCGAGATCCATCAACAGCTGGTGTCCGGCAGTGTCACCTTCGCCGACGCCGCCTTGAAATTCAGTGAGGACGAGAGCTCCAGCACCAAGGGGGGCGAGCTGCCGATGTTCGGTACGGGCAAGATGATCGAGGAGTTCGAGGACGTGGCCTTCGGTCTGAAGGCCAACGACGAGGTGAGCGCGCCCTTCAAGACCCGCTACGGCTGGCACATCGTGAAGCGCCTCGATGCGATGCCTCCGCCGGCGTTCGAACAGGCCAAGGCCGACCTCAAGAGCCGCATCAGCCGTGACAGCCGCGCCGACATCACCCGGCGCGCCTTCCTCGACAAGCTGCGCGCCACCTACAACTACAAGCCCGACCTGAAGGCCGTGAAGGCCGTGGTACCCCTGCTGGACAGCACCATCTACCGGAAGGGCGCCCAGGTGCTCGACACGCTCAGCCGCAAGGAGGTGGTGGAAGGCCCCATCGTGCGCAAGGACGGCCGGTACAAACGAGAGCTCAACGGCACCATCAAGGAAGGCAAGCTGGTGAACGTGCGCAGCCGCAAGCACGACGACCTGGCGCAGACACCGACGGATACCGTGGTGGTGCGCGATGTGCACGAAGGCTGGACGCCCGATGCGGCCAAGGCCGCCAAGCTCACCCGACCGGTGTTCACCATCGACGGGCGGAGCTACACCCAGGCAGACCTGCTGACCTACCTCCAGGACAAGCAGCGCCGCGAACCGGGCCGGTCCTTCTCCGCCTACGTGGATGAGCGCTTCCAACAGTTCGTGGACGACAAGCTGATGGAGTACGAGGACGGTCGATTGGAGGAGAAGTACCCGGAGTTCCGGCTGTTGATGAAGGAATATCGCGACGGTATCCTCCTGTTCGAGCTTACCGACCAGAAGGTGTGGAGCAAGGCGGTGAAGGACAGCACGGGATTGCAGGCCTACCATAAAGCGCACGAGCGTGATTTCATGTGGGACACCCGCTACCGTGGCGACATCTACACCTGCGCCAATGCCGATGTGGCCAAGAAGGCCCGTGCCCTCTATAAGAAGGGCAAGCGTGGCGCCGATCTGCAGGCCGAGCTCACCAAGAGTTCCGCGCTTGACCTGGAACACGTCAACGGCACCTGGACCGCCGAGGAGAAACCCTACCTGAAGGGCATCGTCAACATCGGCCTCTCGGACAACTTCAATGTGGACGGACGTGTGGTGATGGTCGACCTCCAGGAGGTGATCCCCGCCACGCCCAAGACCATGGACGAGGCCCGCGGCCTGATCACCGCAGCTTATCAGGACCAGCTCGAGAAGGACTGGATCACGGAGCTCCGCGGCAAGTACGAGGTCCGTGTCAATAAGGACGTGCTCTATTCCATCCGCTGACGTTTGCCCCGCAGCGCCCGTCACGCCATGCATGCTGTGCTGATCGGCAGCGCACTGTTCGTGGGGTGCAGCGCCGAGCAGGACGGGTCCGACCCCCCCGTGGCGCGGGCCTACGGCAACACGCTCTTCTGGAGCGACCTGAGGCAGGTGGTGCCTGTGGACGCCACCCCGGAGGACAGCGCCACCCTCGCGCGCGGCTATGTGGACAACTGGCTGCGCGAGCAGGTGCTGCTGGCCAGCGCCGAACGCAATCTCCCCGAGGTCGGCATGGATGTGGAGGCCCGTATCCGCGACTACCGCAACTCCCTCATCATCTACGCTTACGAGCAGGCCGTGGTGGAGCAGAAGCTGGATACGGTCGTGACCGCCGCACAGCTGCAACAGCACTACGAGAGCAACCGGAAGGACTTCGCCCTGAAGGAGGATATCCTGCGCGCCCGCTGGTTCAGGGTGCGCGGCGAGGAGCCCCGGCAGCTGCGCCAACTGGAACGCTGGTTCACGGGCGGACGGCCCGAGGACCTGCATGAACTGGAGGTCTGGCTCGCGCTGAAGGGCATCACCATCAACGACCCGGGACCGGCCTGGTCGGCCTTTGGCCAGTTCGCTCAGCAGGTGCCGGTGGCCGGGGGAGAGGTGCTGGGCCGGTTGCGCAGCAGCGAGCGCCTGGTGCTGGCGGACAGTGCCGATACCTACTTCGTGGAGGTGCTCGAGCACCGCTCTGCCGGGGAGGAGCCTCCGCTCTCCCTGGTGGCACAGGACATCCGCACCATCGTGCTCAATCAGCGCAAGATGAAGCTGATCGCCGACATGCGTGACGATCTTTACCGCCAGGCCCTGGCCAACGGGGACATCCATGCCCATCGATAGCCGCATCCTCGGACTTTACGCCGCCCTTGCCTTGGGGGGTCCGCTCTGGGCACAACCGGTGCCGGAAGTGGTCGATGGCATCGTGGGCGTGGTCGGCCGTGAGGTGGTGCTGCTCAGCGACCTGCAGGGACGCCAGGAGCAGCTGCGGCAGAACGGTGTGCCCATCACCGCCGCGGCGACCTGCGAGGAACTGCGCGGACTGCTCTATGAGCGCATGCTCCTGGATCAGGCGATGCTGGACAGCGTCATGGTGGATGAGGGCCAGGTGCAGGCCGAGCTCGACCGCCGGATCCGGTACTTCATCATGCAGCTCGGATCCCAGGAGAAGCTCGAGGAGTTCTATGGCAAGTCCATCACCGAGATCAAGGACGACTTCCACGACCAGGTGCAGCAGCAGTTGCTGGTGCAGCGCATGGAGGGCCAGGTCTCCGGCGAGATCCGGGTCTCCCCCCGCGATGTCGAGCGCTTCTTCAAGGAGATCCCCGAGGACAGCCTGCCCTACATCAATGCCCAGGTGGAGTTCGCGCAGATCGTGCGCACCCCGCGCGTCAGCGATGCGGAGGACAGCAGGGTCCGGCGGCGGATCGAGGGCTTCCGGGACAATGTGGTGAAGGGGGAGAAGGACTTCTGCACCCTGGCCATCCTGTACAGCGAGGATCCGGGCTCGGCCCAGAGCTGCGGCGAACTGGGTCTGGTGCCCCTGGGGGCCATGGTGCCCGAGTTCGATGCGGTGGCCATGAGCCTCAAGGAAGGCGAGGTGAGCCAGGTGTTCAAGACCAGCTACGGCTATCACTTCATGCAGCTCATCGAGCGCCGGGGCGAACAATACAACGCCCGGCACATCCTGCTCAAGCCGCAGGTGGGCAACGACGACCTGCTGGCGGCGCGCCGCTTCCTGGACAGCCTCGCCACCCTGATCCGCTCCGGAACGCTCGACTTCGGCACGGCCGCCGCCGATCATAGCGACGACGAGGAATCGCGGTCCTCCAGCGGCATCGTCATCGAGCCCAACAGCAACAGCGCGCGCTGGTCCATCGGCGAGCTCGACCAGCAGACCTTCTTCGTGGTGGACAAGCTGGCGGTGCAGGAGGTGAGCGAGCCGGCGGTGATCACCGCGGAGGACGGCACGCGCAGCTTCAGGATCATCAAGCTGCTGCGCCGCACCGAACCGCACCGGGCGAACCTCAAGGACGACTACCAGCTCCTCCTCCAGGCCGCCGAGGGCCGGCTCCGCACCAAGGCGGTGGACGATTGGGTGCGCCTGAAGCTGGCCGACACCTATATCCGGGTGGATCCCGCGCACGCCGGCTGTCCCTTCCTGCGCGATTGGAACATCGCCGGGGGTGAATGACCCTTCCGATCACGGTATTTTCGGCCCCCCATGAGCAACCTCCCCGCCAACGACGTCCAGGCTGTTGAACGCTTTGGCGCCCTGTACCGCCGTCTGAAGTCCGAGGTCGGACAGGTCATCATCGGCCAGGACGCCGTGGTCGACGATGTGCTGATCGCCGTCTTCAGCCGCGGTCACTGCCTGCTCGTGGGCGTTCCCGGCCTGGCGAAAACACTGTTGGTGAACACCGTGGCGCGTGCGCTCGGGTTGAGCTTCAACCGGATCCAGTTCACGCCCGACCTGATGCCCAGTGACATCGTGGGCAGCGAGATCCTGGACGAGGAGCGTCGTTTCCGCTTCGTCAAGGGGCCGCTCTTCGCGAACATCATCCTGGCCGACGAGATCAACCGCACGCCGCCCAAGACCCAGGCCGCGCTGCTGGAGGCCATGCAGGAGAAGGCCGTCACCGCCGGTGGTCATACCTACAAGCTGCCCGAGCCGTTCTTCGTGCTGGCCACGCAGAACCCCATCGAACAAGAGGGCACCTACCCGCTGCCGGAAGCCCAGTTGGACCGCTTCATGTTCAACATCTGGGTCGACTATCCCAGCTACGCGGACGAGCTTGCCGTGGTGAAGGCCACGACCAGCGACCTGCAGCCTGAGGTGAAGCCCGTGCTCACCGCCGACGAGATCCAGTTCTACCAGGGTCTGGTGCGGCGCCTTCCCGTGCCGGACAACGTGGTGGAGTATGCGGTGAAGCTGGCCACCCGCACCCGTCCCAACCTGGACGGAGCGCCCGCGATCGTGAAGGACAACCTGGGATGGGGGGCCGGTCCCCGTGCGTCGCAGTTCCTGGTGGTCGGCGCGAAGTGCCACGCCCTGGTGCATGGTCGCTTCTCCCCGGACATCGACGACGTGAAGGCCGTGGCCAAGCCGATCCTGCGCCACCGCATGGTGCGCAATTACAAGGCGGAGGCCGAGGGCATCACGGCCGACCGGATCGTGGAGGCCATCCTGTGAAGCGCCCGCTGCGCTCGTTCGCCCTGGTCTCGGCGCAGTTCACCCTATTGGCCGGCCTGGCGTTGACCGCGCCCTGGGCGGCGTTGGGCGCGCCGCGGATCGTCCTGTTCGTGGTCTCGCTCCTGCTTGTGGGCTGGGCCGCTCGGGCCCTGGGTGGGAGGTCCTTCAGCGTGTTCCCGGAGCCACGGCCGAGCGCCCGGCTCGCGCTCAACGGTCCTTACCGCTGGGTGCGGCATCCGATGTACCTGGCGGCCCTCCTCGCCGCCGGCGCCCTGGGCTCCGCTCCGCCGCTCGGCCTGCACACCGCTCTCGCCGTGCTCCTGATCCCGGTGATCGTGGCCAAGGTCCGGGTCGAGGAGCGGGCCTTGGAGGTCGCCTTTCCCGATCGCAGCGATCGGATGCGCGGGGTGGCCCGGCTGGTCCCCGGGCTGTGGTGAGGGATCGCACAACGTTCCGCGGACTACCTTTGGAACGCCGGTGCCAACCATCGGCAGCCACTCCCATGACGCGCTCCCTCTTCGCTTCAATGGCCATCTTCCTCTCCACGTTCACCTGGGCCCAGTTGCCCATGGTGGACATCGCCCTGGCCGATAACGGTGCCGGCGAGCTGGAAGTGCGGGTGCGGCCTGATGGCGACTTCGATGAGTTCTTCGCCAGCATCGTCTTCACCATCCGCTGGGACGCGGCCTCCGGCGCGAACCTCGACCAGATCGCCCAAGCGGCGCCGGTGAGCTTCTACATGCCCGTCATCAAGTCCGGGCCCGAGACCGATGCCGGGGGATACCGCTACCAGATCTTCGCGGGCTTCGGCACCAACGCGCTCAGCGCGTTCGGGGAGAGCTGGACCGCGGGCAACGAGATCCTGCTGATGACCATCCCCGTGGTGAACGGGACCTCGCTCTTCGAGATCGTCAACGACAGCTGGACCGGCGACGTCAACAACAACGGCGATTTCTATGTGTCCCTGAACGGGCAGGACCAGACCGGCATCATCTACCAGCTGAGCACCGGTGTGCGCGTCGAAGGGGCTCCCGGGGCCGGTTTCTCGGCACATCCCAATCCGTCCGCCGGTCCGGTGGTGCTCGACCTGAACATCCCGGAGGATGTGCGGTCCGCGGTCGTGGAATGGCATGATGCGTCGGGACGCGTGGTGCGCACCGACCGGATCACGGGGCGTGGCGCGGTGCGCTTCGCCGTGGATGTCACCGGCCTGGAGCGTGGCACCTACATGGCGCGCCTCACCTGCGACGGGGTGATGAGCACGGAGCGCGTCGTGCTGCGCTGATCGACCACCTGCTCACGGTCGCGGCCGCATGCACCGGTCTCCATTCCTCCTGCTCCTCGCCGCCTTGACCGCTTCGCTGGGGAGCGGATCGGCCACGCTCGCCCAGACGCCTTGCGTCAACGGCCTCGCCGGCGGGTACCCCTGCAACAACGTCGACCTGCTCGCGCACATGACCTTGGCACAGCTCGGGGCCTCGGGGGCGCAGCCCAACGCCGCCGATCTCTGGGGATGGACCGATCCCCTGACCGGCCGGGAGTACGCCATCATCGGGCTCAACAACGGCACCGCCTTCGTGGATGTCACCGTTCCAACGGCCCCGGTGCGCATCGGCAACCTGCCGAGCCACTTCGCCACCAGCAACCTCTGGCGCGATGTGGACGTGGCCGGCGATTGGTGCTACATCGGATCGGAACTGGCCGGGCATGGTCTGCAGGTGTTCGACCTGACGCGATTGCGCAACGTGCCGAACCCGCCCGTGACCTTCACGGAGGACGCCTGGACGGGCGTGATCGGGAACAGCCATACGCTGTACGCGGACAAACAGCACCCGTACGTCTACACGGTGGGGACCACCAGCATCAACAACGGCGGGCTCACGGTCCTCGATGTCACGAACCCCCTCGCACCCGTTCTCGTGGGCACGCACACGATCGACGGCTACATCCACGAGAACGTGGTGTATACCTATGGCGGACCGGACCCGGACCACCAAGGGAAGCAGTTGAGCTTCAACTTCCATTCGGGCACGCCGGACAAGATCACGATCGTGGACGTGACGGACAAGACCGACATGAACACGCTGGCCACCATCACCTATTCCGGCGCGCGCATCAGCCACCAGGGCTGGCTCACCGAGGATCAGCGCTACCTGCTGATGAACGATGAAGGCGACGAGACCCAGTTCGGTCATGGCACCCGCACGCGGATCTTCGACCTGGTGAACATCGACGCACCGGTGTTCCTGGGCGCCTACACGGCGCCGATCGCCAGCGTGGACCATAACCTGTACGTGCATCGGGGCGCGGTCTACGAGAGCAATTACACCAGTGGTCTGCGGATCCTCGACACCGCCGGGGTGAGCGCGGGCACCCTGACCCCGGTGGCGCATTTCGACACCTATCTGCCCAACGATGGGGCCTCCTACAATGGCGCCTGGGGCAATTACCCCTACTTCGGCAGCGGGATAGTGGCGGTGAGCGGGCTTGGCGAAGGCCTCTTTCTGCTGCGTCCGCAGGTGGGCGTCCGCCTGAAGGCGTTCCTGGAGGGGCCCTACGTGGCTCAGGATGGAACGATGCGTGACGACCTTCGAGCGCAAGGCCTGCTTCCGCTGACGGAACCGTACACCGGACTGGGATACGTGCACACGGGCGGGGGAGGTGGGGAGACCGTGCAGGCGTCGGTGCTGAGCATCACCGGTCCCGACGCCATCGTGGACTGGGTGGTCGTGGAGCTGCGTGCCCCCGCCGACCCGACCGCCGTCGTGGCGTCCCGCAGCGCCCTGATCCAGCGCGATGGCGATGTGGTGGCCGTGGACGGCACCGGACCGGTGCGGTTCAACGTGGCTCCTGGTCCTTGGCATGTGGCCGTTCGTCACCGCAACCACTTGGGCGTCATGACGGCCCAACCGGTGCACATGGCCATCGGTGCGCGGACCGTGGACCTCCGCATCGGCACCCCGTTGTATGGGACCGCAGCGGCCAAGGATGTGGCCGGGGTCTCCGTGCTGTGGGCGGGGAACGCCCTCCGCGACGATCGGCTGCGCTACACCGGGGGGGCGAATGACCGGGACCCGATCCTGGTGGCCATCGGCGGGGTGGTGCCCACGGCCACCACCTCCGGATACCTTGGCACGGACATCAACCTCGACGGGGTGGTGAAGTACGCCGGGGGCGCCAACGACCGCGATCCGATCCTGGTGAACATCGGCGGGGCAGTGCCCACGGCCACCCGGCAGGAGCAGCTTCCGTAGCGGAGCCTGCCAACTTCCCTACATTTCCGGTCCATTCCGTTCACCATGCGCCATTTGCTCCTGGCGGTCGGCTCCGCCATCGCCCTGCTTCCCACCTCGGTACGCGGCCAGTGCGTCACCACCTTCCCTTCCACCGAGGCCTTCACCGGCTTCACGGTGGGCACGCCGGGGACCTTCGTGAACAACTGGACGAACCTCACCACGGACGACCTAGATTGGTTCGCGGACAACAACGGCACACCCACCGTGGCCACCGGGCCCATCGGTGACCACACCTCCAACAACACCTCGGGCAAGTACCTCTATGTGGAGGCCACGGGGTCCACCGCCTCCCCGAACAAGACGGCCATCGTCCAGTCGCCCTGCTACAACATCAGCGGCCTGGCCTCTCCCTATCTCACGTTCTGGTACCACATGCAGGGTGCTCAGATGGGGGCGCTGTATGTGGACCTGAATGTCAACGGGACGATCCATTCCGGGCTGTGGACGGCCTCCGGCGACCAGGGGCGGTATTGGAAGCAGGGCTGGCTGAACCTGGCCCCATGGATCGGACAGACCAACGTGCGGGTGCGGTTCCGGGCCGTCACGGGTGCCGGTGAACTGAGCGATATCGCCTTGGATGACGTGGTGGTGGGCAACCTCGTCCCGACGTTCGGATGCAACGAGCCCACCGCAGCGAACTACAACGCCGGGGTGAACATCAACAACGGCAGCTGCGACTACAGCTGTCCGTCCGGCCAGCAGCGGGTGCGCATCGACCTGGTGGCGGACAACTACCCGGGCGAGATCTCCTGGACGCTGAAGAACGGGGCCACCAACGTGGTGCTCGCCAGTGGGACGTTCACGGGCACCACCGTGTGCGTGCCGTCGGGCACGTGCCTGGTGTTCCGGATCAACGACACGGCGGGGGATGGCATCTATCACCCTTCCTACGGCTACGGGGGCTACGCCGTATTCCTGGACGGCACGCTCATCCGGGAGGGCGGGCAGTATGCCCAGTATGAGGAGACCGTGTTCAATTGCCCTCCGGGGTTCAGTTGCACCCAGGCGATCCCGATCGGACTTGGCCAGCACACGGCACCGAGCGTGGAGTACTGGTACGACTTCACACCGGCGCAACCGGGTTCCTACACCATCACCACCTGCGGCCTGAACACCTGCGACACCAAGCTCTGGCTGTACGACATGGCGTGCAACCTGGTGAACCCGCAACCGGGGATCGAGGGGGCCACCTTCGGCGACGATAATGACGGTGGCTGCGGCCTGCAGGCCGTGGTGAACGCCAACATGCCCGCCGGCGTCACCCATCACCTGCGCGTGGGGACCAATGGCGGCAGTTGTTCCAGCGTCACCTTCCAGATCATCTACAACGGTCCCGTGGAAGGCTGCATGGACCCCGGATCGTGCAACTACGAACCGCTGGCCACCATTCCCTGCGTGGGCTGCTGCATCGCGCCTGGATCGCCGAACTGCCCGGACGGACCGGACCTGATCATGAGCCAGAGCGCCTTGCAGAGCAGCCTGAACCTGGTGACGGTGAACATCACGGATGCCTGTGCGCCCGTGGAGGGCTGCACCAAGGGCCTGGGTCAGCGCTACGTCCTGCGCTTCACCACCCGCATCGAGAACATCGGCACCACGGACTACTACATCGGCAGTCCCAGCGCGCAGCCGCAGATGTTCGATTTCAACAACTGCCATGGGCATGCGCATTACGCCGGGTATGCGGACTACATCCTCTTCGATACGCTGGGGAACAAGATCCCGGTGGGCTTCAAGAACGGATTCTGCGTGATCGACGTGGGCTGCTATCCGGGCAATACGGGACAGTACGGATGCAGCAACATGGGCATCAGCAAAGGCTGTTATGACATCTACGGCAGCGGCACCACCTGCAACTGGATCGACATCACGGACGTGCCGGCCGGCAAGTACACCCTTGTGCTGCGCACCAATTGGCAGCAGGCTCCCGATGCCTTGGGACGACATGAGCAGGACTACTCGAACAACTATGCCCAGGTGTGCATCCAGATCACGCGGAACGGGTTGAACGTGCCTTCGTTCAGCGTGGTGGGCAACTGCCCCACCTACACCGATTGCCTGGGCCAGCCCTATGGCGATGCGGTGATCGACTGCACGGGCCAGTGCGCGGGCACCACGAGGACCGGCGACCTGAACAACGATGGTTCCCAGACACAACCCGATGCCCAGGCTTATGTGCTGGGCATCCATGGCAACGATGTGACCACCACAGCGTGCACGGACCTGAACAACGATGGCGAGGTGACCGTCACCGACGCCGCCCTGATGGTGAATTGCTACAGCACGCAGGACGCCCATGATCAATCGCCCCACCAGATCCACTACCACCCCTGGTGCGATTTCCCGCGCGGTTGGCTGAGCACCCTGGATACGGTGCGGCTCGCCATCGGTGCCTTCGACCAGGTGAACGGAACCGTCGATATCCACATCAGGAACCCTGATTGCCGGGTGCTGGGCTACGAGTTCGAGATCTCCGGCCTCACGATCCAAAGCGTGCAGAACCTGGTGCCCTCCCTCCAGGGCGACATCAGCGTGTCCTCCTCCCTGGGTGGCACCAAGGTGATCGGCCTGAGCTACCTGGACAGCACCCTGGCCAAGAACACGAGCTATGTGCCTCTGGTCCGCATCAACTACCTGTCGCTCACCGGTCCGCAGATCTGCATCGCCAACGTCACCGATATCGTGAACGATCAGGCCAACAACGTGATCACGCGGGTGGAGAACGGTTGTGTGGCGGTGAACAACGTGCTGACGCTGGCCCCGAAGGTCTTCCTGGAGGGCTCCTATGACACCGGCACCGGCCTGATGCGCGATGAGCTGCGGACATCGGCGCTGATCCCGGCCACCGAACCGTACACCGCACTGGGCTATGTACAGGCCGGTGGGGGAGGAGGAGAGCAGCTCGTGGGCGGCGTGCTCGATGTCACCGGCCCCAATGCCATCGTGGACTGGGTCCTGGTGGAGCTTCGCAGCGCCGTGACCCCGTCCACCATCGTGGCCACACGTTGCGCCTTGCTGCAACGCGACGGCGACATCGTGGCCGTGGATGGCGTGAGCAACGTGGTCCTGAACGCCTCGCCCGGGAGCTATCACGTGGCCGTGCGTCACCGCAACCACCTCGGGGCGATGACCTCCGCGGCCCTGGCCTTGTCCGGTACCCCGGTGACCGTGGACCTCCGTTCACCCGGTACGGCCACCTGGGGCACACAGGCCCGGAAGACCTCGGGGGCCGTGCAACTGCTCTGGTCCGGTAACGTGGTGCGGGATGGCAGCTTGAAGTACGCGGGTTCGAACAATGACCGCGACCCCATCCTGAACGTGGTGGGTGGCAACACCCCCACGGCCGTGGCGTTCGGCTACTACCGCGAGGATGTCAACATGAGCGGGGTGGTGAAGTACGCCGGCAGCGCGAACGACCGTGACCCGATCCTGGTGAACATCGGCGGGACGGTCCCCACGGCCGTGCGCATCGAGCAACTGCCCTGATCCGTCGAACCATGCGGGCGCCGTAACGGTTCATGGAGGGAAACCAACATCCGGTCGATCGACGTCCGGTCGTGCCGTGATCGTGCTCTAGCTTCGTCCGCCATGAACACCGCCCTGCTGCGCAGCCTTGTCGCCACCGCCCTTTCCCCGCTCGCGGGGAGCATCCTCGCCCAATGCCCTGTGGGCGAGGTGGAGGTCGTGATCCAAGTGACCACCGATGCCTACGCCTACGAGACCTATTGGGAGCTGCTCCCCGGCGGAGCGGCCTGCGGCAATGGCACCATCTTCAGCGGGGGCAATCCGCTGGTGGGCTGCACAGGAGCGGGCGCACAGCAGCAGCAGCAAGGCGGCTACGGCAACAACATCACGATCGCGGAGGGACCGTTCTGCCTCACCCAAGGGGCCACCTTCGACATTTTCTGGGCCGACGACTGGGGCGATGCCGGTCTGAGCTTCGCAGTGCTGGTGCAGGGGGTGAACGTGGCCAACTTCGTCGGCACGGGGGATGGCGAGACCTTCAGTTTCGTGGCCGAGCTCCCCGTGGCGCGGGACATGAGCATCACCGGCCTGACCACCGCGCTGTACGCCTTCCGCGACGAGCCGGTGCGCATCATCGGCACGGTGGCCAGCCTGGGGTCCGACCCGGTGACCTCCTTCGACCTCAACTACAGGATCAATGGAGGGGCGCCCGTAGTGCAGACCGTGGGCCCCGTGAACCTGGAGGCCGGCGATGTCCTCGAATTCGAGCACAGCACCCCCTGGGTGCCGACGTCGTCCGGCACCTTCACGGTCGAGGTCTGGGCCAGCAACATCAATGGTGGTAGCGACCTGGTGCCGGCCAACGACCTGGCCTCCTCCTCCACGCTGGTGAACGAGCCGATCCCCAACATCCTGGACCAGTACCTCGCGGGCTCACCCGTGGTGGAGACGGTCGCGGATTCCGATCAGGACCTGCTGGTGCCGCGCGACCTGGATTTCCACCCCGACCTGTCGCGGAACGAGCTGTGGGTGATCAACAAGGACACCGAACAGAGCGGGGGCAGCACGGTGAAGTTCACCAACGTGGGCCAGACCGGCATGACCTGGTTGATGCAGGAGGACCCCAACAACTGGCACTTCATGAGCCTGCCCACGGGCATCGCGTTCGCCGACAACGGCAACTTCGCCACCTGCCCGGGCATTTTCGACGCGAACCAGAACGGTGGCGACCCCTTCACCGGACCGAGCCTGTGGAGCAGCGATCCGGCCATCTATGCGCAGCCGCTCTTCGGTCCCTTGGGCAGCCATCTGGACATGTTGCACGTGAACCCCAACAGCCAGGGTATCGCTCATGAACAGTGGAACCGCTTCTGGGTGGTGGACGGCTACAACGGGGACATCGTGATGAACGATTTCAGGGTGGACCATGGTCCGGGCAACAGCTACCATGGTGATGCCATCATCCGTCGCTATTCGGACTTCACCATCACCCGCGACCCGAACGACCACGTCGTGAGCCACTGCGTTCTGGACAAGACCACCGGCTGGTTGTACGTGGTGGACAACGGTGGCCAGCGGGTGCTGCGGATGGACATCCGCTCCGGTTCGGTGACCGGGCCCGCCACCTTCGGCCCCTGGGAGAGCTACGTGGAGTACACCACCGTGAGCGGATACACCTGGGAGGTGATCGTGAGCACCGGGCTGGTGCAGCCGGCGGGCATCGATGTGGTGGGCGACCGGATGGTGGTGAGCGATCACGCCTCCGGTGAGCTGATCATCTACGACATCTCCGTGGTGCCTGCGGTGGAATTGGGCCGCGTGGCCACCGGTGCCGCAGGCCTCATGGGCGTGAAGCTCGGTCCGGACGGCCGCATCTGGGCGGTGAACGCCACCACCCATGCCTTGCTTCGCATCACGCCCGAGTCCACCGTCGGGACCCCCGAGCGGTCGGACCCCGAGCTCCGGCTTGCGCCTGTCCCAGCGGATGACCAGCTCCAGGTCTCAGGCCTGGGCCTGGCCGGCGGGCGCGTACTGGTGGAGGTGCTCGATGCCTCGGGCCGGGTGGTCCTTTCGGACCTTCTGGACGGCGGCACGGACGTGCTCGACCTGACCGCACTGCGGAGCGGGACCTATGTCCTGCGGGGCAACGGCCGGGTGGCCCGCTTCACCCGGAACTGAGCCGATCCTGTTGGGATCCCGATCGGCGGCCACGGTCGGTCGTGCTCAGCCGATGACGATCCCGGTATCTTGCCGTCCCCCACGTTGCGATCATGCTCATGAAGAACACCTTGTTTGCCTGCGGGCTCCTCTCGTTCGCCATTCTCCCCGCGGTGGATACCGCCGCCCAGGCGCCCCTGCGGGACCCTGTTGTCACCGCCCGGGCCGAGCTGCTGAGGAAAGGGCATGCCGCTGCCGATCTCGACGGCCTCACCTTGACCGACGTGTACACCGACCGGCGCACCGGTGTCATGCACGCCTACATGCGGCAGGCGGTGAACGGCATCGAGGTGTACGGGACCGAGGTCGCGCTGCACGTGAAGCCGGACGGGTCCATCGTATCCCTGCACGATCGGATCGTGAAAGGCGCTTCGGCGCGAGCGGGCAAGGGTGGCCCCGCGCTGACCCCGGAACAGGCGTTGGAGCGGGTGATGCTGATGGAAGGACTTCGTCCGACCCCGCTGGTGAGGAAGCAGGCGGACGAGCGCAGGCACCGGGTGGTGTTCGCCGGGGAGGGGATCACCACCGAGGACCCGGAGGTGCGTCTTTTCCTGATGGAGCGGGAGGGTCAGCTCGTTCCGGTATGGAACGTCACCCTGTACATGCCCGACGGGTCACATTGGTGGAACGTGCGACTGGACGCCTCGACCGGCAAGGAGCTCGACCGGAACGACTGGGTGAGCCAATGCCGGTTCGACGAGCCCATGGCCGCTCATGCGCTGCATGCCCTCGGTGAGGAGCCTCCGGCACCGGCGGCGGCCAACGACCTGAACGTGTTCCCGATGCCCTTGGAGAGCCCGAGCCATGGTGCCCGTGCGCTCCGCAACGCGCCATGGACCGCTGCGCCGAACGCGTCCCCCTTCGGGTGGAACGACACGGACGGCGCCGCCGGTGCGGAGTTCACCATCACCCGTGGCAACAACGTGTATGCGTCGGAGGACCGTGACAACAACAATGCTCCGGGCTTCAGCCCCGATGGCGGCCCCACGCTCGATTTCGACTTCCCGCTCAACCTGGCCTTGGAGCCCATCGACTACGAATCGGCGGCCATCGCCAACCTGTACTACTGGAACAACATCATCCACGATGTGATGTACCAGTATGGATTCGATGAGGTGAGCGGCAACTTCCAGGTGAACAACTACGGCAACGGCGGAGCGGGGAACGATGCGGTGAACGCCGATGCGCAGGACGGAAGCGGCACCAACAACGCCAATTTCGGCACCCCGCCGGACGGCAGTGCGCCGCGCATGCAGATGTTCCGCTGGACCAACACCGTACCGGCCCGGGACAGCGATCTCGACAACGGGGTCATCGTGCACGAGTACGGCCATGGGATCAGCAATCGCCTCGTCGGCGGTCCGTCCAACACCAGCTGCCTCGCCAATGCCGAGCAGATGGGCGAGGGCTGGAGCGACTACTACGCCTTGATGTTCACCATGGAGCCGGGCGACCAGGGGACCGATGCGCGTGGCATCGGCACATATGTGCTCGGGCAGCCGGTCACCGGCTTAGGCATCCGACCGGCGCCTTACTCCACCAACTTCGGGGTGAACGCGTACACCTATGCGTCCACCAACTCGGGGTTGAGCCAACCACATGGCATCGGCTTCGTTTGGTGCACCATGCTGTGGGAGATGACCTGGGACCTCATCGCCCAGTACGGATTCAGCGCCGATCTCTACAACGGGACGGCCGGCAACAACATCGCCATGAACCTGGTGACCGAAGGTCTGCGCTACACGGCGTGCAACCCCGGTTTCGTGGACGGCCGTGATGCCATCCTGCAAGCGGATCAGGTCTTGTACGGTGGGGCGAACCAGCAGCTGATCTGGGCCGCGTTCGCCCGCCGGGGCCTCGGGTTCAGTGCCAGCCAGGGCAGCAGCGGCAGCCGCTCCGATCAGGTCGAGGCGTTCGATGTCCCGTTGAACATCAACGTCGGTGTGTCCGGCATCATCGAACCCCTCCAGGGCATGTACCCCGTGTGTGCGAACGACCCCCGGCCGGTGAAGGTCCGGGTCCGCAACAATGGCCTGCTTCCACAGTCGAACATTCCGGTGAACTACCGGCTGGACAACGGCGCGGTGGTGAGCACGGTGCTGGCCGGTCCGCTCAATTCCGGTCAGGTGGTCGATCTGAGCTTTCCCGGAACGGCGACCATCACCGGTCTGGGCGCCCACGTGCTGAAGGCCTGGACATCGCTTCCCGGCGATCTGGCCGCGGCCAATGACACCACCACGGCCACCTACCAACTGTACGCGGGGACCACGGTGGCCGCGCCTTTCCTGGAGAACTTCGAGAGCGGCGCCCTCTGCGGTACGTCGAGCAACTGCGGCGCCACCGTCTGTGCCCTGCCCAACGGCTGGGTCAACGTCACCAACACCACCTACGATGGGAGCGACTGGCGGACCGATGAGAACGACACGCCCACCGCAGGGACCGGACCGGCCACCGATTACGCGCCGGGCACCACGGCCGGGAACTACCTGTACCTGGAGTCCTCGTCGTGCTCCAACAGCGAGGCCTTGTTGCTGAGCCCCTGCATCGACCTGTCCGGCGTCATCCTGCCTCGTCTGCGGTATGCGTACCACATGTACGGTGCCACCATGGGTTCCCTGCGGGTGGACATTTTCGACGGAGAGCAGTGGTATCTGGACATCACGCCCGTCGTGCAGGGTGACCAGGGCAACGTGTGGCGCACGAACATCGTGAACCTGGATGCCTTCGCCGGCGGCACCGTCCTGGTGCGTTTCCGGGGTCGCACGGGATCCGGGGCCACATCGGACCTGGCGCTGGATGCCATCGAGATCTATGAAGGCGCGGTACCTCCCGTGGTGGATCATAGTGCCACACCGGCAGCATACTGTGTGGGCGGCAAGGTGACGCTCATTGACCTGTCGATCAACGACCCCACCTCGTGGAACTGGACCCTGAGCCCTTCCACCGGGTTCACGTTCACCGATGGGACCAGCTCCGCCAGCGAGAACCCGGTGCTGCTCTTCACCAGCCCGGGCACCTACGACGTGACCCTGGAAGCGACGAACGTTTACGGGTCCGGGACCTTCACGCGCGCCGGTGCCATCACCATCGGTACGAGTTCGGCGGCCCGTTTCGACCTCCGGCTGGACCGCTGGGGGGGCGAGACCACGTGGAACATCAAGCGTCTGAACGGGACCACGGTGGCATCCGGAGGCCCGTTCACCAACGTGGCCACCAATGGTGTGTTTCCCCGGCCACCGGAATTCCTCTGCCTCGATGTCGATAGCTGCTACGTGCTTGAGGTGAACGACAGTTATGGTGACGGCATGTGCTGCGACTGGGGCCAGGGGAACTACCTGCTGACCACGGGTGCGGGTGACACGTTGGTGTTCGGCAATGGTCAGTTCACCTTCCAGCGGCGGGATACGTTCTGCCTGGCCATCACCCCAAGACTATCCGCACGGGTGTTGCTCGAAGGACCCTGGGACGGCACCACCGGGCTCATGAGGGACCAGTTGAGGGCCAACCCGTCGTTCCCGCTCACGGAGCCCTACACGGCGCTCGGGTTCACACAGGTGCTCGGCGGAGGCGAGGCCATCGACCCCGGTCTGCTCTCAGTGACCGGGAACGATGCCATCGTGGATTGGGTCCGGATCGAACTCCGTGATCCGGCCACACCCTCCGTGTTGCGCGCCACCCTGCAGGCCTTGGTTCAGCGGGACGGGGATGTGGTGGATGTCAATGGGTCCACGAGCATCGCGTTGCCAGTGGCCGCGGGCAACTACCATGTCGCCATCCGCCATCGGAACCATCTTGGAGCAATGACCGGTGATCCCGTGGTGCTCGGTAGCGCGCCGACCATGGTAGACCTCTCCTCGCCGTCCCAGTCCACATTCGGAACCGATGCCCGGAAGGCAGCCGGTGCAGTGAGCTTGTTGTGGGCCGGCAACGTCATCCGCGATGGCCAGCTCAAATACGCAGGTGGCTCCAACGACCGTGATCCCATCCTGGTCCGCATCGGAGGCAGTGTTCCGACCGCGACCGCATCGGGGTATTGGAGCGAGGATGTGACCCTGGACGCGGTGGTGAAGTATGCCGGAGCCGCCAATGATCGCGACCCC
>JAEUSW010000162.1 GCA_016788285.1 Flavobacteriales bacterium | reverse complement strand
TCCGGGATCCATGCCCCGTGGGTGACCGGCGACACCGGATGCTGCCACATCCGGCCGGCCTCGGGGAGGGCGGACAGCACGTAGCCCGCGAGCCAGAGGTACAGGGCGCGTTGGAAGAGCCGGACGGTGGACGGATTCATCGCGCGATGGGCGTGGTAAGCACGAGCTGGACGCGCCGGGCACCGCGTTCCCCGGGCCGCGCTGGATCGTCCATGCATTCCTGCGCGGCACGGTAGGCCACCGGCCCGTCCACCCTGGGCGGCTCATTCAGCAATGATCGAAGTGCAGGCCCCCAATGGCCCGGCACCATCAGGGTATCCGGCAGGGGCTCACCTCCGCCCAGGTAGGCCAGCAGATGACGGCTCATGCGCCGCGCCGCCGGTCCATCCGCTTCCACAGCGGTCCAGGCACCAAGGCCCCGCTTCACCTCCAGAGCGCATGTGCAACGCGGCGGATCGGGTGCGAACAGGTCCCAGCGCTGATGGAACAGGGGTCGCACCAGGGCCACCGACCAGGCGCGCCAGACCGGTGGCACCCAGCGTTCCGGTGCCGTATAACCCACCACGAGCACGATGTGCACCGTGAGCAGGGCCACGGGGAGCAGGCGGAGCAGGCGCGGCATGGCGGCGTGAAGATGGCGACCGCGTGCCACCTTTGCCCCCGATGACCATCCCCGCCAACGATCCCGCCCTGCGCTCCTGGGTGCCCGTGCCCGAGGGCAGCGACTTCCCCATCCAGAACCTGCCCCTGGGGGTGGGCGCCTGGAACGGCGTGGCCGCCGTACCGCTGACCCGCATCGGTGATCGGGCCCTGGACCTCAGCGTGCTGGCCGAGGCCGGCCTGCTCAATGGCCTGGGCCTCGCCCGCGAGGCCTTCGACGCCCCCGCCCTGAACCCCTTGATGGCCGCCGGCAAAGCGGGCGTGCGCGCCCTGCGCCAGCGCCTCAGCGAACTGCTGCGCCACGACAACCCGGTGCTGCGCGATGACAACACCCTGCGCGATGCCGCGCTGGTGGCTGCGGACCAGGTGTCGATGCACCTGCCCGTGGTGGTGGGCGACTACACGGACTTCTACAGCAGCCGGCAGCACGCTTACAATGTGGGCTGCATGTTCCGCGACCCGGCCAACGCCCTGCTGCCCAATTGGCTCCATCTGCCGGTGGGTTACCACGGCCGGGCCAGCAGCATCGTGGTGAGCGGCACGCCCATCCGCCGGCCCATGGGCCAGTACAAGACCGCCCCCGATGCCCCGCCGGTGTTCGGGGCCAGCCGCCAGCTGGACATGGAGCTCGAGGTCGCCTTCATCACCTTCAAAGGCAAGGCATTGGGTGAACGCATCGGCACGGGCGAGGCGGAGGACCGGATCCTGGGGCTGGTGCTCTTCAACGATTGGAGCGCGCGCGACATCCAGGCCTGGGAATACGTGCCCCTCGGGCCCTTCCTGGGCAAGAACTTCGGCAGCAGCGTCAGCCCGTGGGTGGTGCTGCTGGACGCGCTGGAGCCCTTCCGCACCGCGTCACCGGAGCAGGACCCGCCGGTCCTTCCCTACCTGCGCCAGCAGGGCGCGCATCACTTCGACATCGCGTTGGAGGCCGCCATCGCCACCGGCGACGGGCGCGAGACGGTGATCAGCCGCACCAACTTCAAGCACCAGTACTGGAGCATGGCCCAGCAACTGGCCCATCACACGGTGAACGGGTGCAATGTGCGCTGCGGCGACCTGATGGCCAGCGGCACCATCAGCGGCGAGGCCCCCGAGAGCTACGGCAGCCTGCTGGAGCTCACCTGGAAGGGCACCAGGCCGCTGAAGCTGCACGACGGCACCGAACGCCGGTTCCTGGAGGACGGCGACACCCTGGTGATGCGCGGACACGCCGGCCACGGTGCGGTGCGCGTGGGCTTCGGCGAGGTGCGCGGCACGGTACTGCCGGCGCTCCCCTACCTTTAGGGCACAGCCATGGACGGAGTGAAGGCGAAGGCCCCGGGCCTGCCGGGCGTGGACAGCACGCGTGAGAAGGACGAGATCCTCTACCGCTATCGCGGGCTGCTGCGCAGCATCCGGGGCGAGCGCACCCCGGAGGACACCCGGCTGATCCGCAAGGCCTTCAACATCGCCCTCGAGGCCCACAAGGACCAGCGGCGCAAGAGCGGCGAGCCCTACATCTACCATCCGCTCGCCGTGGCCCGCATCTGCGCCGAGGAGATCGGCCTGGGCACCACCAGCGTGGTCTGCGCCCTCCTGCACGACACGGTGGAGGACACCGACCTCACGCTGGAGGACGTACGCGACCTCTTCGGCCCCACGGTGGCCTCCATCATCGACGGCCTCACCAAGATCAGCGGGCTGCAGTTCGGCACCGACAGCATCCAGGCCGAGAACTTCCGCAAGGTGCTGTTGACCCTGGCGCAGGACGTGCGCGTGATCCTGATCAAGCTCGCCGACCGCCTGCACAACATGCGCACCCTGGAGGGCATGGCGCGGGACAAGCAGCTCAAGATCGCCAGCGAGACCCTCTTCCTGTACGCCCCCCTGGCCCACCGCCTGGGGCTGTACAGCATCAAGAGCGAACTGGAGGACCTGGCCTTGAAGTTCAAGGAGCCGGACGTGTACGCGGACATCGAGCAGCGGCTGAAGAAGGGGGAGGCCGTGCGCAAGCGGTTCATCAGCCGCTTCATGCTGCCGATCCGCGAGTCGCTCGACCGCGAGGGCTTCACCTACGAGATCAAGGGCCGGCCCAAGAGCATCCACAGCATCTACAACAAGATGCTGAAGAAGAACGTGACCTTCGAGGAGGTCTACGACGTCTTCGCCATCCGCATCATCATCGACACCAAGCACGAGCTGGAGAAGGCCGATTGCTGGAAGGTGTACAGCATCGTCACGGACTTCTACCAGCCCAACCCCGACCGGCTGCGCGACTGGATCAGCACCCCGAAGGCCAACGGCTATGAGAGCCTGCACACCACCGTGATGAGCCCGGGCGGTCGGTGGGTGGAGGTGCAGATCCGCAGCCAGCGGATGGACGAGATCGCCGAGATGGGCCTGGCGGCGCATTACCGCTACAAGGATGACGAAGAGCATGCCGGCGCGCTGGACGCCTGGCTCAACCGGGTGCGCGAGGTGCTCGAGGACCCCACGGCCAGCGCCATCGATTTCGTGAACGACTTCAAGCTGAACCTCTTCAGCGACGAGATCGTCGTGTTCACCCCGAAGGGCGAGATGCGCAACCTGCCGGCCGGTGCCACCGCGCTGGACTTCGCCTTCGACATCCACAGCCACGTGGGTCGGCAGTGCATCGGCGCCAAGGTGAACCACAAGCTGGTGCCGCTGAGCCACAAGCTGCGCAGCGGCGACCAGATCGAGATCATCACCTCGCGGAAACAGCAGCCCAAGGAGGACTGGCTCACCTATGTGGTGACGGCGAGGGCCCGCCACAAGATCAAGCAGGCGCTCCGCGAGCAGAAACGCAAACTGGCCGTCGTGGGCCGCGAGGCCGCCCAGCGCAAGCTCCGCGGCTGGGGCGCCAAGGTGGACGACCGCAACGTGGCCGCCCTCGTCGAGCACTTCCGCGCCACATCGTCCACCGACCTGTTCTACCGCATCGCCCGCGGCCGCATCGACCTCGACACCCTGGGCGCGCCCGCCGTCAAGGCCGGCCGCCTCAACCTGCCCCCGCGGCCGGTGGCCCGCGAGGAGGAACGCGCCCTGGAGGAGGTGGTGGCCGAGATCCGCGGTCAGTCCTCCGGCGCCCTGGTGATCGGGGACGACCTGCACAAGCTCGACTATCGCCTGAGCCCCTGCTGCAACCCCATCCCCGGCGACGATGTGTTCGGCTTCATCACCGTGGGCGAGGGCATCAAGATCCACCGCGTGAACTGCCCCAACGCCGTGCAGCTCATGAGCAACTTCGCCTACCGGATCGTGAAGGCACGGTGGAAGGGCAAGGACAGCGTGGAGTTCCTCGCGGGCCTGCGGTTCTCCGGCATCGACGAGGTCGGCCTGGTGAACAAGATCACCTCCATCATCAGCCATCAGCACAACGTCAACATGCGCTCGATCAGCTTCGAGAGCAACGACGGCATCTTCGAAGGCAAGGTGATGGCCTACGTGCAGGACACCGACCACCTGATGTCGCTGATCGAGAAGCTGCGCCGCGTGAACGGGGTGCGCTCGGTGGAGCGCGTGGACCACTGAGGCACCCGGGCGTGGCGTACCTTCGCCCCGATGGTCACCGCCGAGCAGAAGGACCGCGTCCGCACCATCTTCACGGAGTATCTGGAGCGCAACGGGCACCGCAAGACCCCCGAGCGCTTCGCCATCCTGACCGAGGTCTATGAACAGGAGGGGCACTTCGACATCGAACGCCTCTTCGCACGGATGAAGCAGAAGCGCTATCAGGTGAGCCGAGCCACGCTGTACAACACCATGGAGCTGCTGTTGGAGTGCGACCTGGTGCGTCGCCACCGCTTCACCGGAGCACCGGCCCAGTTCGAACGCAGCCACGCCTTCCGCCAGCACGACCACCTGATCTGCCGCGCCTGCGGCACCGTCACCGAGTTCTGCGACCCCCGCATCCAGCACATCCGCGCCACCGCCGCCGAGGTCACCGGCTTTCAGGTGGAGCACCACGCATTGCATCTTTACGGCCTCTGCCGCAACTGCCGTCCCAAGCCCGAAACGCCATGAGCGACCGCCCCACCTTCGACCTGCAGATCGACCCCACGGACACCTGTCCGGTCTTCAAGCTCCAGGGCCGCCTGATGGACCAGCAGCAGGCCGACAGGCTCCTGTCCTCCCTGGAAGAGGGCCTGGCCGGGGGCCAGCACAACGTGGTGCTCGACATGAGCGACCTGCAGTACATGAACAGCACCGGGCTGAACATCCTGATCAACGTGCTCACCAGGACCCGCAATGCCGGCGGTGACGCCATCATCTCCGGCCTCTCCCCCAGCGTGCGCCAGCTCTTCGTGGTCACCAAGCTCGACTCGGTCTTCACCATCACCGGTGGCGTCGACGAGGCCCTCGCCAAGCTCAAGGCGTGATGGGCGCCCGGATGGACGTCCTTCTCGGTGCCCAGTGGGGCGATGAGGGCAAGGGCAAAGTGGTGGATGTGGTCGCCCCGCGATATCAGGTGGTGGCCCGCTTCCAAGGTGGCCCCAACGCCGGCCACACCTTGTGGATCGATGGCCGCAAGCACGTGCTCCACACCGTGCCCAGCGGCGTGTTCCACGACGGGGTGATGAACCTCGTCGGCAACGGCGTGGTGATCGACCCGGTGATCTTCCTGCAGGAGCTCGATGGCATCGCGGCCAGCGGGGTGGACCTCCAAGGCCGGCTGGCCATCTCGCGCCGCGCACACCTCATCCTGCCCACGCATCGCGCGCTCGACGCCGCCAGCGAGGCCGAGAAGGGGAAGGAGCGGATCGGCAGCACGCTCAAGGGCATAGGGCCCACCTACATGGACAAGACCGGTCGCAACGGCCTCCGCGTGGGCGACCTTGAGCGCACCGACCTGCTCGACCGCTATCGGGGGCTGGTGCGCAAGCACGAACGCCTGCTGGGCCTCTACGGCGCGCCCGGACCCGACCGCGAGGCCGAGGAGCGCTGGATGCACGCCGTGGAACGCCTGCGCGCCATGGACCTCGTGGACAGCGAGCACTACCTCGATCAGGCCTTCCGCCAGGGTCGCCAGGTGCTCGCTGAAGGCGCCCAGGGCACCCTGCTCGACATCGACTTCGGCACCTATCCCTTCGTCACCAGCAGCAGCACCATCTGCGCCGGAGCCTGCACCGGCCTGGGGGTTCCGCCCTCGCGCATCGGCCGCGTGATCGGCATCTTCAAGGCCTACTGCACCCGCGTGGGCAGCGGGCCCTTCCCCACGGAGCTCACGGATGACACCGGCGAACACATCCGCAAGGCGGGCCATGAGTTCGGCAGCACCACGGGACGACCGCGGCGCTGCGGCTGGCTCGATCTGCCCGCCCTGCGCTATGCGGTGATGATCAACGGTGTGAGCGAACTGGCCATGATGAAGGCCGATGTGCTGAGCGACCTGGACCAGGTGCGCGTGTGCACGCACTACCGCGTGAACGGAGCGCTCACCGACCGCCTGCCCTATGAGATGCAGGGGGCCGAGCCGGTGTATGCCGATTGCGACGGCTGGGGAGCCCTGGGCAGTGACATTCCCGAGGCGCTCGAGCGTTACATCCGGCGGATCGAAGAGGCCGTGCAGGTGCCCGTTCGGATCGTGTCCACCGGACCCGACCGCCGGCAGACCATCGAACGGCCGAGCGCCGTGGCCGTCCTCTAGACAGCGATGCGGCACGCGCGCAAGGCCTGGGACGTCCGTGCGATGCCGCCCCTGCCCTCCGGCCTCATCGACCGCCTATCGGCCACCTGGGGGAACGAAGCGCCCGCCTTGCTCGCCGCGCTCGACCGCCCTCCGTCCACCAGCATCCGCCTCAACCCCCGCAAACCCGGCGGCCCCACGGGCGAGCCCGTGCCCTGGTGCACCATGGGCCGCTACCTCGACGAACGTCCGCTCTTCACGGTGGACCCCCTGCTGCACGCCGGCGCCTACTACGTGCAGGAAGCGGGCAGCATGCTGATCGAGCGCGCGATGGCCGCCGCGGGCCTCATCGGCGCCGACGCGCTCACCCTCGACCTGTGCGCCGCCCCGGGGGGGAAGAGCACCCATCTGCTGTCCCTCCTGGGTCCGGGCGCCGTGGTCGTTTGCAACGAGGTGGACGGGCGCCGGCAGGCCGTGCTGCAGGAGAACGTGTGGAAATGGGGATCGCCCAACGCCTGCGTCACGCGACTTCCCGCCGAAGCCTTCGGCACCCTTCCGCACTTCGACCTGGTGCTGCTGGACGCCCCGTGCAGCGGTGAAGGGCTGATGCGCCGCGAGCCCATGGCCCGCGCACAATGGTCGCTCGAGCTGGTGCGGCAATGCAGCGCGGTGCAGGCCGGCCTGTTGCACCACGCCTGGGGGGCGCTGCGACCCGGTGGCGTGCTGATCTACAGCACCTGCACCTGGGCCGACGAGGAGGACGAAGGGCAACTTCATCGGTTCCTGCAACAGCACGAGGCCGAGGTGCTGCCGATCGACCCGCTGGACGGCGGTCCCGTCCGCGGCGAGCTGGGGCTGACCTGCATGCCCCATCGCTGCAGGGCCGAGGGCTTCTTCATCGCCGCGATGCGCAAACCCGGCCGAACGACATCGTCAGCTGCCGCGGACGCCTGCACGGCGGACGGCCATCACCTCCGCCCTCCAGGCTGGGCCGCTGTACCGGCAGCGCTCCGCACCGCGATCGACCGGTCCGGTGGCGCACTGCCGCTGACCATGGAGGTCCCGGGAGGAACGGCACCCCATCCCGCGGCCGCCTGCTGCCCGGAAGCCGTGGACCTGCTGCGACCGGTCCTCCCCTTCACCACGGTGGACCTGGACCGCGAAGGAGCCCTGGCGTTCCTGCGGGGTGAGGCCATCGCGACCCCGGGCGCCCGGGGTCATGCCCTCATGTGCCACGCCGGCCTTGGCCTCGGTTGGGCGAAAGGCGCCGGCAACCGATGGAACAACCGCCATCCCTCAGGCTGGCGCATCCGTACCCGACGGAACGGCGTTTAACTTGCGGTCACCGCCGTCGCATGTGGCACCTCATCCTGGACCGCTTCGACCGTCACAAGTACGGCATCATCGGGACGCTGGTGCTGCACACCGCCGTGGTCTTCACCCTGGCGATCTCACGGCTGGGCGCAGGGCCCGATGCCGACCAGGGCAACGAGATGCGGGTGGATGTGATGGACGCCGTGCAAGCCGAGGCCCTGTTGCAGGCCATCGAGACCGGCACGCCCGTGCCGCCCGTGCAGGTGACCAACGTGATCAGCGACCTGAACGCGCAGCTGCGCGCCGCACAGGCGATGCCCACGGTGAGCGAGCGCACGGCCGAACGGCTGGAGAATGACCTGCGCGCCATGGAACAGAGCGAGTTCGAGCGGCTGGCCGAGGAACGGCGAGCGGCCGGCAAGGAGGTGGTGGTGCCCGAGCTGGACCCCAGCCAGTGGGACAAGGACCGCTACCTGCCCAAGGAACAGCCCCCCGCGCGTGCAGAGGGTCCCGCCACGGTCTCATACGACCTCAAGGGACGTCGGCCGGAGGTGCTCGAGGTGCCGGCCTACCTCTGCACAGGCAGCGGCCGCGTGGTCGTTCGCATCGCCGTGGACCGCAGTGGCTCCATCCGACGGACCACCTTGGACAAGGAGGCCACCACCGTGACGGAGGAGTGCATGATGGACTACGCCTTGGCCTATGCCGGCGAGGCCCGCTTCGACCGATCGGCCACCGCGCCCGAGGAACAGATCGGCACGATCACCTTTCTCTTCCTCCCTCAATAAGGACATCTTGACACATTTCGACCGCACCCGTCGGTCGCAATGTCATTTTCTCCGGGTCGGCATACCGGTTGTCCGCAGCACGGCGCACAGAACCACACCCAACACCGATACCGTCATGACCATCGTGAAGTACCGCCCCAAAGCCACCTACGTGAGCCCGTTCAATACGCTGGTGAACGAATTCTTCGGTCGCGACATGAACAGCCTCTTTGGACATGATGAGCCCCGTCAAGCACTTCCGAGCGTGAACATCATTGAGCGCGAGACGGAGTTCAAGCTGGAAGTGATGGCACCAGGCTACAAGAAGGATGATCTGAAGGTGAACATCGAGGACAATGTCCTCACCGTGAGCGCGGAAAAGAAACAAGACGAACAAAAGGAAGGTGACCGGTTCACGAGGCGCGAGTTCCACTTCAGTTCCTTCACGCGCAGTTTCCGCCTGCCCGAAAGCGCGAACGCGGACCGGATCAAGGCCGAATACACGGATGGGATCCTGCATCTTTCGATCCCGAAGGTGGAGGCGGCCAAGCCGAAGGCCAAGGAGATCGCCGTGAACTGAGCACGGACCGGTCGATGACAGGGGGCGCCCACAAGGCGCCCTTCCTGCTTTCCGTAACCCTTCGCCCGGGCCTCGCGTAGAGCACGGAACGGTCCCGATCCATGGGGACCCGTCCGCACCATGCGCAGCCAGAAGACGCTCCTCGACTACTATCAGGAACTGCTGGACAAGATCAGCCTGGCGGATGCCCGGGTGTTCCGCAAGGAGCTGCGGAAGGCCTTCCGACGCCTGGTGCCGGAGGAGCGCGAACAGCTGAAGCAGTGGTTCCGGTCGGCCTGTGTCTGCAAACTGCCGCAGGAGGAACGCATCACCGTCCCGGTGCGCCGTTCATGAGCCCGGCACCGTCACGGGGACGCTGACCCGCGTTCCGGACCTCAGTTGAACGTGCGGCTGTTCCACGCCTCGCGGCTGAACCGGCCGAAGAAGGCGAACCAGGCCTGCACCGTGAACGCCGTGACCACCACGGTGGACCAGAAGGCGAAGAGCAACCGATGGGCGCCCCACCAGCCCGCCATCGGGTCCCGGGTGATCCAACCGGTCGGTATCGCCGCAGCGATGATCAAGGCCGCGATGACCACGGTCACCCCCAGGTGAAGCGGGGTCCTGAACGGCCAATGCACCACGGCGCGCCAAGGAGAAAGGTCCGAGCCCCAGCGATGGATCAGATAGTACCTGTCGTGACCGACGCGCACGAAGAGCAGGGGATCCCCATCCGCATCGCATAGCCGGAACCGGCGCGCCGGGGCCAGGATGTGGAAGCCCCGAAGCACATGGCCGGAGCCCGCCTCCAACGCACGCACGGCGGCGATGGCCTGACCGGGCAGATCGCCCTTGTACAGCGCGCTCGGCAGGAACCGCAACCGGTACCGCACGCACAGGTCATGGATCGCGTGGCGTCCGAAGATGCGCGCCGGTGACAACCCGCGCAGGTCGTTCATCCGGTCATCCGTGGAACTTCGGATCGAGGCTTCCACCACGGCGTCCAATGCATCCTCCTCCTCCAGCCAGGTGCGCACCTCGTTCACCAAGGCCTCCTGGCCCAGCATGATGCGCTCCAAACGTTCACGGTCCTCGCGCAGGTCCACGGCGTCAGGTTCTGCTCATCCAACGCTTCCGGATGACGGACGGTTCACTCTTCCGCACGGCCCTGCTCGGGCACCTCGGCCTCCATGAGCGAGGCGCGGTCCTCGGCCTCGCGCACATGGGCGGGAGCATCCAGCGCCACGCTGGAGAGCACCTGCCGGTCGGGTTGCAGCACACGGCACTGGGCCTGCACCGGCAAGGGGTTGTACCGGCTCCCCTTCTCCACCACCGCGTACCACACCGCATCATGCGGGATGACGAACCGCACCGGGGAGCTATCGAACGTCCCCCCGTAGAAGGTGAAGCTGCGGCAGTTCTTGTACCGCTTGAACTCCACCGCGGTCATGAAACGCACCTTGGTCGGCCGGTCGATCTCCACCTCGATGATCTCCTTCTTCTTGGCCTGGAACTGTTTGTACAGGTACTGCATGCGCGGCTCGATGATCGGCGTAAATATAGGCGGCGTTCACATGTCAAGCACCCTTAGAGCTTGACACTGAGCACCGGGAACGAGGTGTGGTTGACGATGTCCTCCGTGAGGCTGCCGTTCACCACATGGAAGAAGCCCGTCCGTCCGTGGGTGGCCATGGCGATGAGGTCCGTGTCGATGCCCCGCGCGAAGTTCAGGATGCCCTCCTCGATGCTGAGGTCGTTGTAGATGGTGGCCGTGTACTTGCCAAGCTCGTGACGCTGGAGGAAGGCGTCCATCGCCCGCGTGGAATCCTCGCTGCGCTCGAAGGTCTTCGGCGTGTTCACCTTCAGCAGGTGGATCCGGGCGTCGAACAACCGGAGAAGGGGCAGGAACGCCTCGAACTTGGCGTTGTCCGCCTCGGTGAACGTGCTCGCGTACACCACATCGTTCACGGTGAAGTCCTCGATGTGGTGCTTGATGACCAGGACGGGCATGGGGGCGATGCGGACGATGCGCTGGGTGTTGGAGCCCACCAGCCCGCGGATGCCCCGCGCGCCATGGGAGCCCATCACCACCAGGTCCACGTGGGCCAGGTTGTCGTTCTTGAACATGTCGGTGATGGACATCTGCCGCAGCATGAACTTCTTCAGCTCAAGGCCCTGCAGGAACGGCAGCTGCGGGATCCTGTCGAGCTTCGCCTCGATCTCATCGCGCAGACGCTGGTTCTCCGTGTGGAAGTCCGTCATCTGCTCGTACATGTGCACGATGTCGATGCAGGCCCCGGACAACCGGGCCAGCTTGGCGGCCACCCGCAGGGCGTCGGTCGCACAGTCCGAGAAGTCGTAGGGAACAAGGATGGTCTTCATGGCATTCCGGTTTCCGCTCGCGGCAAAAGGTAGTGATCGCCCGCGGGTCGACGGTTGACCTTGGACCGGAGGCTCCGCCGTTTACTTTCGCCGGGTGATGGAGCGCTTCGAGCTGCCGGCCACGGCCAAGACCCCCCGGGTGCTGCTCGACCCCGCACGTGGCGTGCTGGAGCTCAGCGGCTCATCCATCCACGAGAACGCGGACAAGTTCTTCCGGCCCATCTTCGATCAGCTCCGCACCTATCTCGCCGCCCCTCAGCGCAACACGGTCGTCCGCATCGAACTGGAGTACTTCAATTCCAGTTCCGCCAAGTACCTGTTGGACCTTCTGCGCATCGTGGACGACGGGCATGCCACAGGGAGCACCTCCGCTTCGGTGGAATGGGGCTATCGGTCGGATGACCTGGACATGCGGGAGGTGGGCGAGGACTACCGTGGTCTGCTCGACATGCCGGTGCGCTTGGTGCAGCGCAGGTCCTGAACCTACTTGTCGCCGAACCGATCGGTCCAGGCGCGCTCATCCACCGGCAGGCCGTCCAGAAAATGGAAGGTGCGCCCCCAGGGATGCGTGACCTTGCGGTAGACGTGGACCTCCGTGGCCGTCGTCACCGTGCGCTGCAGGACAATGGCATTGCCTTCCTTGAACTGCTCCTCATGGATGCCGGGCTCGCGAACGACCGGTACCGAAGGCTCCTGGACCGGGACGGACGAACGCACTTCGGGTCTGGGGACAGGCCGCGTCGGGGGTGGCGCGCTACGGGCCGGAGGAAGCGGCTCCGGGTCGGCGGGCTTCGTGGTGACGTCCTTTTCAAGCTCCGTAGCGTGTGCGGGAGCTTGTTGGGGGACGGGTCGTGCGTCCACCGGTAGCTCCGGGGCCGGGACGGTCGGTGGTGCCGGAGGGGGGGCGGAACGCGCCGCACTGTCCGCTTTGGCCTGGGCGACGGCCGCATCCCGCTTGGCGATGAGCACCCGCAGGTCGTCGATCTTCACCGGCGGGTACACATTGAGCGGCCGCAGACCGCGGGCCCGTTCGTAGTCCGCCATGGCGTCCTCGTAACGTCGGGCCTGGAAATGCGCCTCCGCCCGCGCCATCGTCGCTTGGAAGGCCGTGTCCTTCATCGCCGCCTCGCTCTCCTCCCGGGCCAGCCGCGAGCGTTCCTTGGCCGATAACTGGCTGAACTCCCCGGACAGACCGCGGTCCTGCGCGGGCGCGACGAGGGCGCCCAGCACACCCGCGCAGGCGATGACCAGGTTCCGGGACAACACGCGGGCGACGGACATCGGGTGCAACCTAGTGCTCAACGGCCGCCCGGCCGACGGCCGGGCACGTCCGTCCTCCAACAGGCCACCGTTGATGAGCCTTGTACGCCGATCCCCCCGCCATCGTTCACCGGTCCTTGAACCGTGCGCGTTCTACCTTTCGGGCCCATCCCCCACCCCGATGAACCGCTGGAGCACCGCCCTCATCCTGACCACCTTGGGCCTGTTGACCGCCTGCAAGGACGACCCCACGCAAAGCGAGGAATACAAAGGACTGGCCACCGACAAGGCCACCGTGGACGCCGCGCTCGCCGAACGCGACAGTTCGCTCAACGTCCTCTTCGGTTCCTTCAACCGCATCAGCGAGAACCTCCGCACGATCCGCGAGAAACAGGGCATGATCGGCGGGGTGAAGGCGGAAGGTGAGCCCGACCAGGACATGGAGCAGCGGATCGTGGGCGACCTCCAGCAGATCGACGAACTGCTGAGCGAGAACAAGGCGCTGATCGCCAAGCTTCGCAAAGAGGCCAAGGCCAACGCCGGCGCCATCGCCGCGCTGCAGCGCACCGTGGAGGAATTGGAACGGGCCGTGGCCGAGAAGGACGCCGAGATCGGCGGCCTCAAGGAGCAGCTGGCCAGTGCCAACAGTTCACTGGCCACCCTGATGGAGATGTACCGTGACAAGGAGCAGCAGGCCAACATGCAGCGCAACGAGCTGAACACCGCGCACTACGTCATCGGCACGGCCAAGGAGCTCAAGGAGAAGGGGATCGTGACGAAGGAAGGCGGTCTGGCCGGCATCGGTGCCACCAAGAAGCTGAACGCCGACGCCTTGGGCGACGGGCACTTCAAAGCGATCGACATCACCCAGACCTTGGAGCTGCCCATCGCGGCGAAGAAGGCGCGCCTCCTCACCACCCACCCGCAGGGCAGCTATCGCTTCGAAGGCGAGGTGGAGAAGTTGGTCATCACCGACCCACAGGCGTTCTGGAGCGCCTCGAAGTACCTGGTGGTGATGGCCGACTGAACCCGAGCGGCCCTATTTGGCGCCGCCCGTGGTCTTCGGCTTGCCTGCCGGTCCGGCAGGAACAGCGGTCGGTGGTTCCGCCGAGCTCCCTTGCGGCACATCCGTCGCGGCGGGCCGGACCGTTCCTTCCAGGCAGCATCCGCGCAGGGCACCACTGGCGATGAGCGCTTCCAGCCGGGCGGCCTGGTCCGGTTCCAGGGTGACCGCGAACTGCTCGAAATAGGGGTTCAGCCGGGCGTCGATCTCCCGCTGGATCTCCTCCATCCGTTCGCGAAGCTCGGCCACCTCATGCTCCCCTTCGACCATCAGGCCCGTGGCCTTATCGATCGCCCGATCATCGATGTCGATCGCCGCGGCGATCCGACGTGCGGTCATGACCGCACGTTCCTCGGGCTTCAACGAGGCGGACTCCTGCGCAAGCAGCAGCCACGGAGCGGCGACCAGGGGAACGACGAACAGGGCGCGTAGGGGACCCATGGCGTGTGTGTTTCCGACGAAAGTAGGCAGCGCACGCGCTCCCGAGGCCCGTGGAACGATCAGCTGCCGCGCACGCCGCGCACCATCTGTTCGATCGCGTCCCACATCCCCGGCTCCACCTGGTCCAGCTGGCTGAACTGCCCCGCGCCTTTCAGCCACTCGCCGCCATCGATGGTGACGACCTCGCCATTGACGTAACCCGACCAGGGCGAGACCAGGTAGGCCGCCAGATCGGCCAGCTCGCGGTGCTCGCCCACCCGACCCAGGGGCACACGCTTGGCCAGGTCGAAGCGTTCCATCATCTCGCCCGGCAGCAATCGGCTCCAGGCCCCTTTGGTGGGGAAGGGGCCGGGTGCGATGGCGTTGCTGCGGATGCCGTGACGGGCCCACTCCACGGCCAGCGACCGGGTGAGGGCGAGCACGCCGGCCTTGGCGCAGGCGCTGGGCACCACGTAGCCGCTGCCGGTCCACGCGTAGGTGGTGGTGATGTTCAGCACCGCCTTGTCGCGCTCGCCCTTGGCGATCCAGTGCTTCCCGAAGGCGAGCGTACAGTTCACCGAGCCCATCAGCACGATGTCGATGATGACCTCGAAGGCTTTGCTGCTGAGCCGCTCCGTGGGGCTGATGAAGTTGCCCGCGGCATTGTTCACCAGCGCGTCCACCCGGCCGAAACGGTGCAGCGCGCGTTCCAGCAGCTGCTCCACCTCCAGGTACTTGCGCACGTCGCAGGCCACGGCCAGCACTTCACCGCCGGTCCCCTGCATCAGCTCGGCCGCTGCGGCGTCAAGCACGTCCTGCTTGCGGCTGGTGATCACCACCTGCGCACCGAGCGTCAGAAAGGTGCGCGCCATGCTGAGGCCCAGGCCCGTTCCTCCGCCTGTGACGACGATGACCCGTCCACGCAAGGCATCGGGCCGCATCATGCTGTCGATCGTGCTCATGATCAGGGGGCGTTGCGGCCGCCCGGTGCATTGCGCGCAGGGGCCTTGGTGGGTGCGTTCGGGGTGCTGGGCGGAGCGCCCGGGACCGTGGTTCCGTCCGGTCGTACCGGAGGCGGGCAGGTCCTCAACAGCTCGTCGAGCTCGCTGCCGTACAGGGGTGTACCGCCCTTGGCCACGGCCTGCCGGAACGCACCACAGGCCCGCACGCTGTCGCCTTCCGCCAGGGCGATCAGCCCGCGGTTGTGGTCCACGTAAGGGTTGTCCGCGTTGCGCCGGCCGGCGAGCTGCACATCGCGACGGGCCTTGTCCACCTGCCCGAGCTTCAGCCGGCTGTAGCCGCGGTTGTTGATGGCGTAGGTGTAGTTCGGGTTCAGTTTGATGGCCTGCGCGTAGTCGGCGAGGGCGCGCACATGATCGCCGTGCAGGGCCCAACGATGGAATCCGCGGCTGTTCCAGTTCACCGGGTCGCGCGGGTCCAGGGCGATGGCCCGGTCGAGGTCGGCCCGCGCACGCGCCGTATCGCCCGCAGCGGCCAGGCATGCGCCGCGCTCCCGCAAGGCCGCGGTGCTCTCGTGCCCGGCGATGAGCGCATCATAGAGGATGACCGCCTCCGGGCATCGCCCGGTCAAGGACAGGGCCATGGCCGTGCGCAGGTCCCGCTCGGGTCCGGGCGTGGCGCGCTGATAGGCGTGGAGGGCGCTGTCGCCCTGCTGCAGTCCCAGCCAGGCCATGCCGGTCCAGAACCACGCCTGCTGGACACCGGGCTCATCGAGCCCCCCCGCGATCGCCGCACGCGCATCCTCCAACGCGGCCGGATGGGACCGCACCCGCGCGTGGGCCTCGGCGCGCAGCAGCAGCACCGGTGCCTTCGCCATGTCCCGCGTCATCAGGCCGTCGCAGCGCCGAAGGGCCGGATACACCTTCCCTTGATCAAGCAGCCGACGCACCTTCCGGAGCTCGTTCTCGTTCCTTCCTTGCGCACCCGATCCAAGCGCGCCCAACACCCCCAGGACCACCATCAGCGACCGCATGCGGCGAAGGTATCGTTCGGCCGCCCTCTAGCTTTGTCCGGCCCCATGCGCACCAGTTATCCCACCAAGGTCCTTCTCGCCTGGGGCGAGGCGATCAGCGGCAATGCGGCGATCCGCGACTGGTTGCTGAAGAACGGATTCCCCGAGCTCGGGGTCTTCACGTTCGCCTTGCGCAACAAGCAGGACGCACGCAAGTGGTTGCTGGACCATGGCCACCCCCACCTGATGGCGGTGATCGCGGGCATCGAAGGCGACCAAGGCGCCCTGGACTGGTTGGAGCGGCATGGGCACGGCGTCCTGCGCCAGCTGGCCCTCACCGGGGATGGTGACCGTGAGGCCTTCGACTGGTTGCTGAAGCACGGGCATCGCGAGCTGGCCATGCTCGGCATGCGCATGCACCGGGTGAAGTCGGACATGGACGACGACTACAAGGACATCCACAAGTACCCGCAGGACTGACCGTTCATCCGGTCGCCCGCTCGCCGGGCCCTTCGCGATACCAGGCGCGCAGGCGGTCCAGCAGGACCAGGTCGAACACGCTGTGCGCCACCATCACGGGCAGCAGTCCCCACGCCCGGGCCGCGTTGCCGTAGGCCAGCATGCAGACCGCCAGGTACAGCCCATACAGGCCGAGACGGCGGTCGCGCGGGTCCAGATACCCGTGGAGCGCCACGAACAGCACGGCGGTGAGGGGCACGCCCAGCCAGTGCTGCAGCGCGCCGCGGAAGAGCAGTTCCTCGCCGATGCCGGCCGACAGCGAGAGCACCGCGTGCTGCCAACGCCGCGGCACCATGGGGCCCAGCAGTGCGGCATAGCGCCTGGCGACCGGGCGCAGGAACGGATGACGGAGCAGCAGCACCGCGCCCGTTCCGGTGATGCCCCCCAGAACGATGCCGATGGCGAGCGAACGCCACCACGGATGCCCCAGGCCGATCACCTCCGCGAGCGCGCGCTCCTGCACCGCGGCGATGAGCCACGCCCCGAGCCCTCCCAGTGCGAAGAGGGTGACGCCCGACAGCAGCAGCACCATGCGGGCCGCGCTGCGCGCTGCGCTCATCGATCGCCCGCCTCGTTGTCCTCCTCGCCGCTGAACACGCTGCCCATGAGGTCGCTGAAGCGGGTGACGCCATCCAGGTCGGTGCGGCCCACACGGCTCAGTTCCGCCAACCCGTGGAGCACGAACTCCATCCAAACGGGCAGCTCGGCCGCATCGAGGTAGGTGTGCCGCGAGCGCACCAGGTCCTCCAGACCCGGCACCTCCTGCACCATCCGGGTGTACACCGCGTCCGGGGCGTCCTGCGGCAGCTCCACCGCATGGTCGTCGAAGTGGGCCACCACGCCGGCATACGGGTCAGGCGCGGTGCGGCCCTTGCCATCGGCCTTGGCCCGCCGGCGGGCCTTCTCCGGATCGGGGAAGAGCTCGAGGAACACGTTGCGCAGGGCTTGCGAGAGGAGGTGACGCGCCACCTTCTCGGCCCCCTCCTGCTCCCCTTCGTACACCAGCTCGATCTTGCCATTGATGGCCGGGCCCACGGCGAACAGGTCGGCGATGCGCACGGTGGTGCGTTCCTCACCGGTACGTAGCGCACGGAGCTCGGCCGCGCTGATCGCGCTCTCCAACGCGCTGATGGTGAGGCGTGCGCTCACGCCGCTCTTGCGGTCCACAAAGTCGCTCTCCCGGGCCTCCAGCGCGATGCGCTCCACGAGCACACGGATGAGGTCGGGCACACGAACGCGGCGCACCTGGTCCTGAGGGCTCCGCAGCTCCTGGGCGGTGATGCGCATCCCCAATTCGATGGTGGGCGGGTAGTGCGTGAGGATCTGGCTCTGGATGCGGTCCTTCAGCGGGGTGATGATGGC
>JAEUSW010000126.1 GCA_016788285.1 Flavobacteriales bacterium | reverse complement strand
TATTCCGAGGCCGACCGCCATGCGCCCTTCGTGCGCTTCGCCGACGAGGCCGTGTGCATCGGACCCGCGCCCAGCAAGGAGAGCTACCTGGTGATCGACAAGCTGGTCCAGGTGTGCAAGGACCTGAAGGTCGACGCGGTGCACCCGGGCTACGGCTTCCTCAGCGAGAACGGGGCCTTCGCCCAGGCGCTCGAGAAGGCCGGCGTGATCTTCGTGGGACCCTCGCCCCATGCCATGAAGGTGATGGGCGACAAGCTCGCCGCCAAGGAGGCGGTGAAGGCCTTCGGGGTGCCGCTGGTACCCGGTACCGAGGGGGCCGTGAGCGGGCTGGAGGAGGCCATGAAGGTGGCCAGGACCATCACCTTCCCGATCCTGATCAAGGCGGCGGCCGGCGGGGGCGGAAAGGGCATGCGCGTGGTGAACGCCGAGCCCGAGCTGAAGGAGAGCCTGGAGCGCGCCATCAGCGAGGCGCAGAACGCCTTCGGCGACGGCAGCGTGTTCATCGAGAAATACGTGGCCGGCCCGCGCCACATCGAGGTGCAGGTGATGGCCGACACCCACGGCAACGTGTGCTACCTGTTCGAGCGCGAGTGCAGCGTGCAGCGCCGTCACCAGAAGGTGGTGGAGGAGGCCCCCAGTGCCGTGCTCACCCCCGAGCTGCGCAAGCGCATGGGCGAGGCCGCGGTGAACGTGGCGAAGAGCGTGGAGTACGTGGGCGCCGGCACCGTGGAGTTCCTGCTCGACGAGCGGCGCGACTTCTACTTCATGGAGATGAACACCCGCCTGCAGGTGGAGCATCCCGTCACTGAGATGATCACCGGGCTCGACCTGGTGAAGCTGCAGATCCGCGTGGCCGAAGGGGAGAAGCTGCCCTTCACCCAGAAGGACCTGGCCATCAACGGCCACGCCATCGAGATCCGCGTGTACGCCGAGGACCCGGCCAACAACTTCCTGCCCGACATCGGCACGCTCTCCACCTACCGCCCGCCCCAAGGCCCCGGGGTGCGCGTGGACGACGGCTTCGAGGAGGGGATGACCATCCCCATCCACTACGACCCCATGATCGCCAAGCTGATCACCCACGGGGCCACACGCGAGGAGGCCATCGCCCGCATGGAGCGCGCCATCGACGACTATGCCATCGGCGGGGTGGAGACCACGCTGCCGTTCTGCCGCTTCACCATGGGGCACGAGGCCTTCCGCCAGGGGGCCTACGACACGCACTTCGTGCGCGACCATTTCCGGCCCGAGGTGCTGGATGGCGCCGATCCGGTGGAGGAGCAGGCCGCTGCGGCCATCGCCGCCGGGATGCTGGACGGCCGCTCCGGGTCCGCCACGGCGGCACCGGCCGTCGCCCAGGGGCCCTCCTTGTGGAAACTTCGCAGGCGCTAAGCGGGTACAAGGGGCAAGAACGGCCCCACCTTTGCGTTGTTCCGTCGTCCCCATCGGGGGTGCCATGGCCCGATCCGTCGCGCTCGCCCTGCTTCTGCTGACCTGGTGGTCGCCTCTGGCCGCCCAGGAGGGCTCACCCTATCCGTTCATCACCCTGCGGATGGAGGACGGGGATACGGTGCCCACCATCCTGCTGCCCGAGAAGCGCGTGGAAGGCTTCACCAGCGCCAAGGCGCGACGGCAGGCCGCGCGCTACGACCGGCTGGTGCGCAACGTGGTGAAGGTCTATCCCTACGCACGCGTCAGCGCCGAGCTGCTGGAGCAATACGGCTACGAGGTGTCCGCGATGAAGAACGACCGGGACCGCGATCTGTACATGAAACTCGCGGAGGCGGAGCTGCGGGCTGAGTTCGAGGCGGAGATCACCGACCTCACCATCACGCAGGGGGGCATCCTCATCAAGCTCATCGACCGCGAGACCGGGAGCACCGGCTATGAGCTGGTGAAGCGGTTGCGCGGGAGCTTCCAGGCCTTCATCTGGCAGGGTGTGGCGAAGCTCTTCGGCAACGACCTGAAGGACGACTACGATGCGTTGGGCGAGGATGCCCTGATCGAACAGATCGTGAACCGCATCCAGGCCGGCGAGCTGGCCGTCGCCGCCCGGGAGGCGCGCACCCCGAAGGCCACCGCGCGGCTGGAGAAACGCAAGGCGCGGTTGTTCAAGCGGTACGGTCTGACGGCCTCGGACCTGGTGAATTGACCGGTCGTCCAGAGCCGGTGCTCCTCATGGTCGGAACCGGCGCACCATCACGTGGTCGTCCATCACGAAGCCGCCACCGATGTCGAGCACCTCGTCCCGTTCGATCGTGAAGCCGTGCCGGGCGTAGAACTCCTTCGCGGGGTTCTGCTTGTTCACGTTCAGTTCCACGGCGGCATCCCCGGCCTTCATGGCCTCCATCAGCACCGCTTCCAGCAGGGCATGTCCCACGCCTGCGCCCTTCACCGCGGGCAGCACGTACAGCTTGTGCAACCGTGACCGGCCGGGGGTATACCGATGCTCGAAGCCCGCGAACCCTACGGGCGTGCCCGCCTGCTCCGCGATCAGGAAGCGGTGCCCCTTCGGGAAGAACTGCTCCTCGAGCGCGGGGGTGCCGTACATGCGGTCAAGCATGTAGGCGATCTGCGCCGGGCTGATGATGCCCGAGTAGGCCACCGGCCACGTGGCTTGGGCCATGGCTTGGATGAGGGGGAGGTCGGCCGGAGAGGCGGTGCGTATGGTCACTTCGCGAAGGCTGGTGACACCACCAGGTCCTTGCTGCCGGCGGTGTACTGGTAGAAGCCCTCGCCGCTCTTCACACCGAGCTTGCCGGCGGTCACCATCTGCACGAGCAGGGGGCAGGGGGCGTACTTGGGGTTGCCGAAGCCCTCGTGCAGCACGCGCAGGATCGCCAGGCAGGTGTCGAGCCCGATGAAGTCGGCCAGCTGCAACGGGCCCATGGGGTGCGCCATGCCCAGCTTCATCACCGTGTCGATCTCGGCCACGCCGCCCACGCCCTGGAAGAGCGTTTCGATGGCCTCGTTGATCATGGGCATCAGGATGCGGTTGCTCACGAAGCCGGCGTAGTCGTT
>JAEUSW010000111.1 GCA_016788285.1 Flavobacteriales bacterium | reverse complement strand
CGAACGCACCATCGAGGAGAACCTGATCTACGAGAAAGGGGTGCAGAAGGTCGACGTCGACCTGACCACCTCCATGGTGCACATCACCTACAAAGCGGATAAGAACACCCCGGAGGGCTTGCGTGCGGCGCTGGTGAAGCTGGGCTACAGCGCGGACGGTGTGCCGGGGGATGCCAAAGCGTTCGCCAAGCTGCCGGCCTGCTGCCAGAAGGAGGGCTGCGGCAAGCTCCCCGGCCGAACGGAACCCTGACGATGGCCCTGATCAAGCAGGTGCGCGGCCACGGGCCGCGGTTCGGCGAGGGCTGCTTCCTGGCCGAGAACGCCGTGGTGGTGGGCGACGTGGTGATGGGCGACCGCTGCAGCGTCTGGTTCCATGCCGTGGTCCGGGGCGATGTGAACGCGATCCGCATCGGCCACCGGGTGAACATGCAGGACGGCGCGGTGCTGCACTGCACGTACGAGCGTGCCGCGCTCACGATCGGGGACGACGTGAGCATCGGCCACCGGGCCATCGTGCACGGCTGCACGGTGCACGACAAGGTGCTCATCGGCATGGGCGCCATCGTTATGGACCATGCGGTGATCGGCAGCGGAAGCGTGATCGCGGCGGGCGCGGTGGTCACTCAGGGCACGGTGGTGGAGCCGTGCAGCCTGATGGCCGGCGTGCCGGCGCGTCGCATCGGTCCGGTGAGCCCCGAGCTTTCGAGCGGCGAGATCGAGCGGATCGCCCGCAACTACCAGCTGTACGCGAGCTGGTTCACGGAGGGGTGAGTCGGCCCTCCGTCCACTGCAGACCGTGCACCGGCCAGGGACCCAGGCCCAGGCGATGGAGCATGGCGCGCAGCCGGGGCTCGTCGCCGCTGGTGTACACCTCGATGCCCCCGGCGCCTTCACCGGCGGCGAGATCCGCCTCGGTGAGCACCTGCCCCAAGCGGCGCGCGATGGCCGGCGCGGGATCGATGACACGGACGTCCGGCCCCACGATGCGCTCGATCAACGGGCGCACGAGCGGGTAGTGCGTGCAACCGAGCACCAGGGCATCGATGCCGCGGTCCACCATGGGCTCCAACCATCCGCGCAGCATGGCCTCGGTGCGCGGGGTGTCCAGTTCGCCGGCCTCGATCTGCCGCACCAGACCCGGGCAGGCCTGTTGAAGCACGGTGACACCCTGGGCGAACCGCTCGACGATGCTGGCGAACACGGCGCCCTGCATGGTGGCCACGGTGGCGATGACGCCGACCACGCCGGTCCGGGTGTGCTCCACGGCGGGCTTCACCGCAGGTTCCATGCCCACGATCGGCACGTGGGGCAACCGCTCGCGCAGGGGCTTCAGCGCCGCGGCACTGGCGGTGTTGCAGGCGATGACCAGCGCCTTGGCGCCACGCTCCAGCAACCAGTGCGCGATGGCCTCGCTGAAGGCCAGGATCTGCGCATCGTCCCGGTCACCGTACGGCACATGGGCCTGGTCGCCGAAATAGAGCAGGCGCTCCGCGGGGAGCGCCTGCCGGATGGCCACGGCCACGGTGAGGCCGCCGATGCCACTGTCGAACACGCCGATGGGACGGGGATCCCGCACGGCGCGAACTTAGGCTACTGGATGCCGAGCTTGGCCTTCACCTTGGGCAGGATGTCCTCGCCCTTCTCGTAGTAGAGCACGAAGCCCGCGCTCGTGTCGAAGATGTAGGTGAAGCCGTTCTCGGACGCCACGTCCTGGATGGCCTTGTTGGTCTTCTCCACCATGGGGCGCAGCAGTTCCTCCTCCTGCTTGGCCAGGTCCTCCTGGGCCTTCTCCTGGGCCTCGGTGATGCGCTTCTCCAGCTCGCCGATCTCGCGGATGGCCATCTCCTTCTCGGTGTTGGTCATGGTGGCCTCCTTGGCCTGCGCGTCGGTCACCTTCTGCTGGTACTCGGCGCCCATGGCCTTCAGGCGGTCGTCGAGGGTCTTGGCGAAGGCCTGCATCTTGGTCTCGGCGTCCTTGCGCTCGGGCAGGGTGAGCATCAGGGCCTGGCGGTCGATGTGACCGAGCTTCGCCTGGGCGAAGGCCGGGGCGGCGGTGGCCACCAGGGCCAGGGAAAGCAGAAAGGTCTTCATGGTTCCGTTGCTCATCGTGGGGGTTTGATCGTGTTCTCGCCGCCGCCCCGGTCGGGGCTGCTGCCACCGTCGCGTTGGGGCTGGGCGCCGCCGTCATCGGGCTGCCGGTCGGGCTGTTCCTCCTCGTCGCCGCGCGTGTTCCCGGGCTCGCCTTCCTTGTCGGGGCGGATGCCGAGCTTGCGCAGGACGCTGTCGCTCTTGTCGTACTTCTCGCTCGCGAAGAGCACGTTGTTACCCTTGCTGCCGATGTCGAAGATGGCCACGTAGGTGGTCCCGGCCACCTCCTTGATCGCCTGGTAGATGCGGTCCTGGATGGGTTGGATGAGCTCCTCACGCTTCTTGAACAGGTCGCCATCGGGCCCGAAGCGCTTCTTCTGCAGGTCCCTCGCCTCGCGTTCCTTCTTCTCGATGTCCTCCCGACGGCTCGCCTTCATGTCATCCGTCAAGAGAATGGCCTCGGCGTTGTAGGCATCGCGCAGCTTGCGGATGGTCTCCCAGCGATCGTCGATCTCCTTCTGCCATTGTGAGCTCAGGCGGTCCAGTTCGCTCTGGGCGCTCTGGTAGTCGGGCATCTTGCCCAGGATGTACTTCGTGTCCACGAAGGCGATGCGCTGGGCGTGGCTGGCGATCGCCGGCAGCAGCATGCTCAGGACGAGCAGGCGGAGCGGAAGGAGGCGCTTCATGGAAGGCGTCGAAATTAGGCGATCGGGCTCAGAGCTCCCCAAGATCGATGCCGATCGTGAAGTGGAACTGGCCCGGGGCCATGGACGGGTTCGTGGGCACATCGTCGAAGCGCCAGCCATAGTCCAGGCCCATCGGACCGAACATGGGCAGGAAGAGGCGCAGGCCCACGCCGGCCGAGCGGTACAATTGGAAGGGATCGTACCGGTCGAACACTCCCCACGTGTTGCCGGCCTCCGCGAAGGTGAGCATGTAGATGGTGGCCGAGGGGTTCAGCGAGATGGGGAAACGCAGTTCGGCGGTGTACTTGTTGATGAGGAAGTTGCCCGTGTTGGGTGCCAGGGAGAGGTCGTCGTAGCCGCGCAGGCCCACGATCTCGCGCCCGTCGAGCTGGAAGCCCGTGAGGGCGCTGCCGCCCAGGTAGAAGCGTTCGAAGGGGCTGTTGCCGAGGTTCTTCGAATAGCGGCCCAGGAAGCCGAAGCCCGCGCGGGTCATCAGCACCAGATCGTGACCGCTCTTGCTGCGCGTGATGCGGGTGAACCACTGGGTGGTGAACTTCCACTTGTGGAACTCGGCCCAGTTGTAGCGCTGGTCCGGCGGTTCTGACGCGAAGTCGCGGCCCGGCTGGAACCACGAATACGGCGGGGTGGCCTTCAGGCTGAGGGAGATGTCCGAACCGCTGCGGGCGAAGAAAGGCTGGTCCACCGAGTTGCGCGAGAGCTGGATCTGGTAGGCGAGCACGTTGCTCTGGCCGTTGTTGAACGCGAAGAGCTGGTTCCAATTGCGCAGGTCGTACAGCTGGTAGCTGATGGTCTGGCGCAGCAGGAAGTAATCGTCGGGCCAGGTGAGGCGTTTGCCCAGGCCCACCGAACCGCCGGTGATCAGCAGCGACTGGCGCAGGGGGTTGTCCACCCGGCCGTCCTCGGTGTCCACGTACTTCCGTTCGCCGTTGCTCTGTGCCGAGTGGAAGGCGGAGATGCTGAGGGCATTGGGCTTGCGGCCGCCGAGCCAGGGTTCCACGAAGCTCAGGCTGTAGCTCTGGAAGAAGCGGCCGTTGGTCTGGGCGCGCAGGTTCAGCGTCTGGCCGTCCCCGGCGGGCAGCGGCTGCCAGGCATCGGGCTTGGTGATGTTGCGCAGGCTGAAGTTGGTGAAGGACAGGCCGAGCGACAGCACCAGCCGCCCCGCCCCCCAGCCACCGCTGAGCTCCAGGCGGTCGCTGGGCCGCTCCTCCACGGTGTACTCCAGGTCCACGGTGCCGGTGCGCGCGTCCTGCACCGGGTTCACGCCCATCTTCTCCGCATCGAAGTAGCCCAGGTTGGCCAGTTCGCGCTGGGTGCGCAGCACATCGCTGCGGTTGAACAGCTGGCCCGGCTTGGTGCGGATCTCGCGCCGGATCACATGCTCGTTGGTCTTCGTGTTGCCCTTCACCAGCACGTTGCGGATGCGGTACTGCTTACCCTCGCGCAGGCGGATGTCCAGGTCGATGCTGTCGCCGTCGGCCACCTCGATCACCTCAGGGTAGAACGACAGGTAGCCGTCATCCATGTACAGCGAACTGATGTCGCGGCCGGTCTGGTTCATGTACATCCGGCTGTCGAGCACCTTCTTGTTGTACACGTCGCCCCGCTTGATGTTGAGGATGTCGAGCAGTTCCCGCTCGCTGTGCTTGGTGTTGCCGCTGAAGTGCACATCCCGGAAGTAGAAACGGCGGCCTTCTTCGAGCTCGATCCTCACCATCAGCCGCCGGTCGTTCACGAACCAGGTGCTGTCGCGCAGGATCGCGGCGTTGCGATAGCCCTTCTCGTTGTAAGTGTCCAGCAGGTTCTCCTTGTCCACCCGGTACTCCTTGGCCAGGAACTTGCTCGATGCGAAGGGGTTGTACCACACGCGTCGGCGGGTCTTCTTCATGGCCTTGCGCAGCTTGGCATCGGAGAGGGCCTCGTTACCGGCGAAGACCACGTCCTTGATCCGCACGCGCTTGCCCTTCTTCACGTTGATGATGAGCAGCACGCTGTTCTCCATCAGCGAGTCGGTGCGCTGCTCGATGTCGGCATCGGCCTTCAGGAATCCTTTCTCCACGTAATAAGCACGGATGGTGCCGCGCGTGTTGGTCAGGAGACCCTCGTTCACCTGCTGGCCGCGCGTGAGCTCCATGCGCTCGCGCAACTTGTCCGCATCGCTCTTGGTGACGCCCTCGAACTTGAAGCGCGACAGGCGCGGCATCTCGGTGACCACGATGTTGAGGAAGACCGTGCGTCCGCGGATCTCGGCGGCCTCGATGCGCACGTCGCTGAAGAGCTTCTGCTCCCAGATGTTGCGGATGGCGTCGGCGATGCGCGGACCGGGCAGGGTCACGTTCTGGCCCACCTTCAGCCCGCTGAAGAGCATCACGGCGTTGACGTCCACGGAACTGGTGCCCGTGACGGTGATGCCGCCGATCTCCAGCTCGCGGGGCACGGCCGGGTCCATGGTGCGCCGATCCTCCACCTGGGCCACGGCGGAGATCCCCAGAAGGGCAGGGATCAGGAGCGGAAGGAGCCGATGCTTCACCGGGGGTTCACCTGTTCACTGATGAGGCCGAAGCGGCGTTCCCGCGATTGGTAGTCCAGGACGGCCTCGAAGAGGTCCTCCTTGCGGAAATCGGGCCAGAGCACGCTGCTGAAGTAGAGCTCGGCGTAGGCGATCTGCCAGAGCAGGTAGTTGCTGATGCGCTGCTCGCCGCTGGTGCGGATCAGCAGTTCGGGGTCGGGCATGCCCGCAGTGGTGAGGTGGGCCGCCACGGAGGCCTCATCGATGTCCTCGGCCCGCAGGCGTCCTTCCGCGACCTCACGGGCTAGCCGGCGGGCCATGCGCACCAGCTCCCAGCGGGCGCTGTAGCTCAGGGCCAGGGTGAGGGTGATGCGGTCGTTGTGGGCGGTGCGGGCCATGGCCTGCTGCAGGATGGCGTGGCAGTCGCCGGGCAGGCTCTCCAGGTCGCCGATGGCGTTGAGGCGGACGCCGTTCTCGTTGAGGCTGTCCACCTCGCTCATCAGGGTGCGCACCAGCAGGTCCATCAGGGCGTCCACCTCGGCCTGGGGGCGGTTCCAGTTCTCGGTGCTGAACGCGTAAAGGGTGAGGTAGCGTATGCCGATCTCGGTGGCGCCCACCAGGGTGTCGCGCACGGCCTTCACCCCGCTGGTGTGGCCCACCACGCGGTGCTCGCCCTGGCGCGTGGCCCAGCGGCCGTTGCCATCCATGATGATGGCCACGTGGGCGGGCACCCGGGCGGGATCGATGCGGGCCTTCAGGTCCATGGGCTCCTCCCCTGGCGGGAAGGGCCGCAAAGATCGCACAATGCCCGGATCAGCGCCGTTTCTGGAAATACAGCATGTCGCACTCCGTGAACTTCGTCAGGACGTACGACAGGGTGAGGCCCGTGTACTGGTACCAGTCCCGGGTCTGGGCGTCGCCCCGGGCCTGCCCGGTGCGGTCCACCAGGTCCCGGTCGGCGCTGCGGTCGGCCAGCTCGGCGGCCAGGGGGTTGATCAGGTCCGGATCGGCGTAGGCGCCGCTGACGTCATCGATGTGGTCGGTGAAAGTGCGGCGCATCCCCCACTCGAGCTGAAGGTCCACATGACCGCCGAAGTTGAACTTCAGGCCGAACCCGAACGGGATCCCGACCTGGTCCACGCTGTAGGGCTTGGCCGCGCCCGCCACCTCGGGCGACCCCTGCCCCTCGGTGCCCAGGGGTTGCAGGTCGTACCAGGTGCCGTTGAGCTCCGCGCGCGGACTGGCCCTGAAGTAGCAGACCCCGGCGAACACGAAGGGGGTCCAGGTACGGCCGTCCTTGCCCAGCCCCCTGTAGTTGAAGAAGTTCACCTCGCCCAGCACGGCCAGTTCGAAGAGGCTGGCGCGGAAACTGAGGTTCCGGGCCAGCTGCAGGCTGTCGGGCGAATCGCTGTCGTACGCCTCCAGCACGCCGTACAGGGCCTGGGCCCGGATGGCGTAGCGGGTGTCGAAGTTGTAGCGGAACATGAGCCCCCCGGCCGGCTTGGTGCGGGACGGATAGTGCTTGTAGGGGTTCAGGTCGCCGATGTAGTACATCGCCCCGCCGGTGAGGCCGATCTCGCTGACCGACTGGGCCGTAAGGCCGCAGGCCGGGACCAGAAGGAGCAGGGCTGTCGCCAGGCGCATGAGCGGGGTAACGCAGGTGCGGAGCGCCGTGGTATACGGGTCCCGCGGGGGCGAAGTTAGGCCGCGGGCCCCGCGGCCGACCGGGCATCAAGCCCCCAGTTCAGCTTGTGGCGCAGGGTGCTGAAGAAGTCGTGGTCGGGCAGGTGGGCGATGCGGGCCACCAGGTCGGCCTTGCGCACCCCGATGGCCCGGCGACCGCTGAGGGTGATGCTGCGATTGTCCAGGTTCACCAGGTAATTGAGCTCCCGGGCCTCCGCCTCCACCTGCAAGAACCGGTCGTCCGGCAGCACCATGGGCCTGATGTTGAGGTTGTGGGGGCTGATGGGCGTGATGACCAGGTTCCGGCAGGAGGGGTCCAGGATGGGCCCTCCGCAACTGAGGGAATAGGCCGTTGAACCCGTCGGTGTGGCGATGATGAGCCCGTCGGCCCAATACGTGTTGACGAATCGGCCCTCCGCGTGCACGTGCAAGGCGATCATGGAGGAGGTGTCCCGTTTATGGACGCTGACATCGTTGAGCGCCAGGTCCTGCCCCCCCAGCTCGGCCTCGCATCCGGTGACCTGGAGCAGCATCCGCTCTTCCAGCACGAAGCGGCGCTGGGCCAGCAGCCCCAGCGCCCCGTGCACCTCGTCGGGGCCCAACGCGGCCAGGAAGCCCAGGCGGCCCAGGTTGACGCCCAGGACGGGGACGCCGCTCCGGGCCACCAGGCCCACAGCACGCAGGAAGGTCCCGTCGCCGCCCAGGCTCATCAGCAGGTCGGTGCCTGCCGGAGGGGCGCCGGCATCGAACGTGGTGTGCTGCACCGCGCTCCCGGTGGCCGCGAGCAGGGCGGCCAGCTGACCGTCCACCACGGGAGTGAGGCCCCGGTCAGGCATGGCCTTCAGCAGACCGGCGATCAAGGGCAGGGTGCTGGGCTCCGGGTGGCGGGCCTGGACCGCGATCCGCATGGGGTCAGAAGGGTTGCGTGAAATGTAGGAAGAAACCGAGCTCTCCCCGGCCATTGACGGCGCCTTCGGCCCGCAGCACCTGGTCGTAGGAGGTCACCAGATCGAGACCCAGGCCGGCACCGCTCATCCACGTGTTGGCCAGCGGGTTCGCGTCGGCATAACGGTCGTCCCAGACCCGACCGCCGTCGACGAAGGCGTTGAGGTACAGGGCCAGGTGCAGCGTGCGGAACGCTTCCAAGGGCATGAAGCGAAGGCGTTGGATGCGCGGCCGCAGCAAGGTGAACAAGGCATTGAAACGCCCGAGCGCGAAGTGCTGCCCATCGATCACGTAGTACTCGTAGCCGCGGACATAGTGGGTGTAACCGAGCCCCTCCTGCAGGTAGTAGGGGATCGGTGGTCCCAGGGTGCTGCGTCCGCGCAGGCCGATGGCCAGGGTCCACCGGTCGGCCGGGGTCCACCATTCCTTCACCGTGGCATAAAGCACCGTGTTGTCCGGTGCATCAGCACCCCCCAGCCCATGGCGGTCCGCCCGCAGCTCGGCATAGCTTCCGGTGCGCGGGAACACGCGCGAGTCGCGGCGGTCACGGATCACCGTGTATCCGAACGTGAGGAAGGCCATGCGTTGCGCCCCATCGTTGAAGTGATCGGGAAAGCGCCAGGCCACGGTATCGATGACGCGTGCATCGCGGTAGCCCACGCGGAAGGCGTGCCGAACATCGTGGGCGCGGCGCAGACCGAGCTCCACCTCGATGTTCCACTCGGTGCGTGCATGGCCTTCGGCCGGACGGAAGAAGACGCGCTCATTGTCCGCGGTGCCCACGGTGATCTCGCGCTGCTGGTGGTAGCCGCCGCCCGCGGACAGGCTCCAGCGCCCGGAACGATCGAGGAAGGGCACCCTGTACTTCGCGGCGAAGCGCTGGGTGTACCCGAATTGCGCCAGCACATAGGCGGTCTCGTTCATGCCCCGCACATTATAGCGGTACAGATAACCGCCCCAGTTCAGGCGGCCCAGGTCGCGGGTGAGCCACCAGGTGTTGAAGTTGGGGTCGCCGCCCACCTCCAGGATGGGGGCCGGCCAGAGGTACCAGCGTTCGTTGAGGTGCACCTGCACCACCACCTCGGCCGGGCCGATGGGCACGGGCACGAGCTGAACCGTGTTGAAGAGGCCGGTGTTGAGGAGGTTCTCGGTACTTCGGCGGACGGCGTTGTCCAGGCCTTCGCGCGCAAGGGAATCGCCCTCCCGGAAGGTCAGCTCGCGAAGCACCACGCGTTCGCGCGTCACCTTGTTGCCGAGCACCAGGATGGCGCTGACGTGCACGGTGGACGTGTCCACCTGGGCGGTGGCCGGTGTGAAGGCCGCGATGGAGAGGGCCGTGAACGCTGCGGCGAGCAGGAAGCGCGATGCCCTCACAGGTCCAGGAAGCGCATCAGCTCGTCGTAGCGGCCGCGCAGGTCCTCGTGGAACTTCGAACCCTGGTAGGTGCTTTTCACGAAGTAGTCGAACCGCTCGAAGGACTGCAGGATGTCGCTGATGTCCTCCCGGTTCACCTTCAGGGTCACCTCCATGCGCGGACCCTCGGGCAGGGTGCGGTTGTACACGCTGAGGAGCTTGGCGCCGTTGCTCTCCACGATGCCGGCGATGCGCTGCAGGCTGTAATCGTTCTGGTTCATCTCCAGCACGACCACGCTGCCCGGTTCGCCGATGTTGATGGCCTCGGCCAGTCGGCGCAGCGCTTCGTGCTCATTGATGGCGCCGAGGTACGTGCCCGTGGGGTCCAGCACGGGCAGCACCGTGAGGCCGCGCTCGGCCATCAGCTTCATCACGTCGTAGATGTGCTGTCCGTCGCGCACATAGGGCAGTTCCACCTGGCCCATCAGCTCCCGCACGGGAGCCTTGGCATCGTTGCGGTCCACCAGGTCGGTATCGCGCACCAGGCCCACCAGCCGGCCGTTCTCGGTGACGGGCAGGTGGCGCACCTTGAACTCCTCCATCCAATCGAGCGCACGGCCCACGGTGTCGTCCGGCCGAAGGGGCGGAAGATCGGGGGCGATGAGGTCGCTGGCGTGCATGGGCCCTGGGCACCGGCGTATTTTCGGCGCCGCCTGCCGCGCCCAAGGTAGTGCATCGCATGACCCGCCTCAGTGTCAACATCAACAAGGTGGCCACGCTGCGCAACGCGCGCGGGGGCGACAACCCGGACGTGGTGGCCACCGCCCTGCTGCTGGAGCGGCACGGTGCGCAGGGCATCACGGTGCACCCGCGACCGGACGAGCGCCACATCCGCCGCAGCGATGTCCGCGCCTTGCGGCCGGTGCTCACCACCGAGCTCAACATCGAGGGCTATCCGTCGGAGGACTTCCTGGCCCTGGTGACCGAGGTGCGTCCCGGGCAGGTGACCCTCGTGCCCGATCCGCCCGGGGTGCTGACGAGCAATGCCGGCTGGGATGCCCATGCGCACAAGGCCTTCCTCACGGACGTGGTGCGACGGCTGCATGCCGAAGGCCTGCGCACCTCCCTCTTCCTGGGCGCGGACAGCGGGCAGGTGGGGCACGCGGCGGACACCGGCACCGACCGGATCGAGCTGTACACCGAGCCCTATGCGGCGGGGTACCGCACCGATCGCGAAGCTGCGGTGGCCCCGTTCGTGAGCGCCGCACAGGCCGCGGCCGCCCATGGCCTGGGGCTCAACGCCGGGCATGACCTGGACCGGCACAACCTGCGGTACTTCCACCTGCACGTGCCCGGGCTGCTGGAGGTGAGCATCGGCCATGCCCTGGTGTGCGACGCCCTGCACTTCGGCTGGGAGAACACCGTGCAGCTCTATCTCCGCGAACTCCGCTCATGAGCACCGTCCCGCTCCATCATCGCCGCATGGGCCAGGGTCGTCCCCTGGTGGTGCTCCATGGTCTCTTCGGCAGCAGCGACAACTGGAACAGCATCGGCAAGGCCTGGGCCGACGACTTCGATGTGGTGCTGGTGGACCAGCGCGACCACGGTCGTTCGCCGCACACCGACCGCATCACCTACGCGCTGATGGCCGATGATGTGGCCGCGCTGATCGACGACCTGGGACTGCGCGATCCGGTGGTGGTGGGCCACAGCATGGGCGGAAAGACGGGCATGGTGCTGGCGCAGCGGCACCCCGGCCTGCTGCACCGGCTGGTGGTGATCGACATGGGGCCGCGGGAGTATCCGCCCCACCGTCACGCCCACATCCTGCAGGCCCTCACCACCTGCGACCTCGAGCGACTCCGCACCCGCAAGGAGGTGGAGGACCATCTGTCCACCTTGATCCGCGAGCCGGGCGTGGTGCAGTTCCTCCTCAAGAGCCTTTACTGGGCCACCCCCGAGCGACTGGGGTGGCGCTTCAACGTGCCCCTGCTGGCGCGCGACATCCACGACATCCTGTCCGCGGCCGGCCCGGAGGTGGTGCGCACCCCCACCCTCTTCATCCGTGGCGGGCAGAGCGACTACATCACCCGCGAGGACCTGCCCCAGCTGCGCGAGCAGTTCCCGCAGGCGCGGGTGGAGACCATCGATTTCGCCGGCCATTGGGTGCATGTCCAGGCGCCCGACGAGGTCATCGGTCTGGTGCGCGCCTTCGCCTCATGATACGGTCGCTGTGCCTGCTTCTTTGGCTCGCGCCTGGCCTGCACGCCGCCGGGCAGATGGACACCATCTGGGTGCCGTACAGCGCGGGCTTCGACTTTCGCGAGGGCATCTACCGCGGTTTCCGGGAGTTCCGGCTGAACGCGCCCTCGGCCGGCCTGGAGCAGCTCACCGATGGGCAGGGGCTGCGCATCGATCCTCGCGGCGATGACACGTGGCACCTGCCCGACAGTCTGGGGCGGCCCATGCCCGTTCCCGACCGCTCGGTCTGGGGCTTCTGCTCCAACAACGTGGTCTACCTCAACACGGCCACGGGCTTCCACCGCATCGGGCTCATGGGCGCCTTGAGCCACCTGCTCTACACCCAGGTCATCCGCGACTGGGACCCCTCGTTCTATGGCACGGGGGGCACGCGCACCTACACGATGGAGTCGCAGGGCTTGCTGGTGATGGCCACGGGCGCGTTCCTGCCGTTCAGTGCGGCGGGCATGGACCAGGCGCTGATGGACGACCCGGAACTGCTGGCCGAGTTCCGCGCGCTGGGCAAACGGGCCCGCAACGAGCCCGGCACGCTCTTCGCCTTCCTGCGGCGCTACAATCAACGCCACGACCTGCTCTTCCCCCGGTATTGACGCCCCCGCGCACCGGGCTACCTTGCGCCGCCATGCGTTCCCGCCATCGTTCCGTTCCGCCCCTCGCCCTGCTGCTGCTCGCCTGCGGGCCCGTCGCCTGCGCACAATCCGACCAGCGCTTCACCGCGGCCTGCATCGGCTTCTACAACATCGAGAACCTGTACGACACGATCGACTCGCCGGACACCGACGATGCGGAGTTCCTGCCGGGAGGACCGAAGCTGTGGGGCACCACGCGCTACCGCACCAAGGTGGAGAAGATGGGACGCGTGATCGGCGAGCTGGGCAGGGATGTCCACCCGGACGGTGTGCACGTGATCGGCCTGGCCGAGGTGGAGAACCGCCGCGTGCTGGAGGACCTGGTGAAGGCGGAGGCCATCGCCAAGCGCGGGTACCGGATCGTGCACGAGGACGGACCCGACCGGCGCGGGGTGGATGTGGCCCTGCTGTACGATCCGCGGTACTTCACGCTGCTGGGCCATCGCAGTGTGCCGCTCGTGGACCCGGTGGACACGGCGTTCCGGACCCGCGCGCAGCTGCTGGTGAGCGGCATCATGGACGGGGACACCGTGCATGTGATCGTGGCGCACTGGCCCAGCCGGCGCGGCGGCGAGAAGCGATCGCAGCCCAAGCGCATGCTGGCCGCCAAGCTGGGCCGCGCCCTCATCGATTCGTTGCAACAGCGCGAACCCGGCGCACGGGTGATCTACATGGGCGACCTCAACGACGATCCGGTGGACAAGAGCGTGCGCGGAGGACTGATGGCGGTGGGGCGTCCCGAGGAGGCCACGGGCCGGGCGTTGTTCAACCCCATGCTGCCGCTCTACGAAAAGGGCATCGGCTCGCTCGCCTGGCGCGACTCCTGGAACCTCTTCGACCAGGTGCTGATGACCGCCTCGCTGGCGGCACGGACGGACGAACGCTATCGCTACTATGGAGTACGCGTGTACAACGAGCCCTATCTGCGCCAGCAGGACGGTCCGTTCACCGGATACCCCTTCCGCACCTTCGTGGGCGATACCTGGACGGACGGTTGGAGCGACCACTTCCCGGTGTACATCATCCTCGTGCGGCCGGTGCGCTGAGCGAAGGACACGGAGGCACGGAAAAGCAAGGGCCCCGGTGCGCGTGCACCGGGGCCCTTCCACTTCGGCGGATGCCGATCAGCGCACGACGGTGAAGCGCACGCTGCTGCGGGCCTCATCGTGGGCGAGCATCAGGGTGTAGAGCCCACCCTGAAGGCCGGTGACCGGTAGCGCGTTGCGCAGGGCGCTGAAGGAGCCCTCGTTCACCAGGCGACCGGTGGCGTCCAGCACCTGGAAACGGACACCGGGCACCCGCACCTCCACGGTGAGGACGTCGGCCGCGGGCACGGGCCACACCCGGGTGGCGGCCAGCAACTGCTCGTTGAGCCCGGTGGAGATGGCCACGTCGGCGGCGAAGCGCGGCTCGATCTTCCACTCGCTGAAGCTGTAGGACACCAGGCCCGTGACATCGTAGTTCACGCCCAGGGTCGGGGTGTACGCGTAGAGGAGATCGTTGACCAGCACGGCGCCCGAGCCATCATCGATCGTCCACTGCCCGAAGTTGTTGGCGATGTCGTCGTTGGTGCAATCGGCGTTGGTCACCTGCACCAGCATGCCCTCCCACTGCTCCTGGCCCACGATGCCGGTGGTGGCGGCAAGCACCTCCACGGGGTTGCCCGGCGACACGATGTTCACGTTGGCGGCATCGCTCAGCTGGGTCTGGTTGAAGTACTCCTCCACCAGCGCGGTAAGGGTTAGGCTGTCGCCCAGGGCCACCGGTGAGCTGTTGAACACGAACAGGCCGGTCCAGGGACCCGATCCGCTCTGCAGCCAGTAGCCATTGGCGCCCACGGCACAGACCACGCCACCGGTGTTCACCGTCTGGCCCACGAGCGGCGAGGTCCCGTTCGGGTCCGTGGTGAACTGCACCTGGTAGATGCTCGCATCCGTGGGCGGGTTCACCGCTCCGGTCCAGATGCGCACGCTGTCCACCTCCAGGTGGCCTCCGGTGGCCAGGGTGTTGCGCACGCTGAGGATGAACTCCCCGTCGATGGTGTCGTTGTCCGCCACCACTTGCTGCGTGTAGGGCGTCCAGGTGGTCCCGCTCACCACGACATACGGGTTGTACGGCGCATAGCCGAACCCGGTGGCGCGGCCATCGAACAGGCCGGTACGGATCTCCCCGTTGCCACGGGCGTAGAAGCTGATGTTATAGGCCGTACCGGTGGTCACGCTCTGGCTCGTGGTGGTGAAGCGCTTGTGGGTGTTGGTCGCGTTCACCAGCCGCACGGCGTAGGTGCCGAACTGGATGTTCTGATCGGCCTGTTGGATGCTGTCGGCAGCGAAGTTGGTCTTGCTGCCCACCCAGCCGTCGGGCACGGTGCCGGTCCAGCTCTCGAAGCTGGTGGCCACGATCGTCTGCGCCTGGGTGGAAAGCCCCAGCAGAAGCGCGGTGAGAAGGGTAACGTGTTTCATCGGTGAAGGATTAGGGGGTGCGGGAGGGAGCGGGTCAGTTGTCGGTGATCACGATGTCGTCCAGGTTCCAGCGGCGGCCGTCCGTGCTGGTGCCGGTGTATTTGAAGGCCAGCCGGAAGTTGCCGCTGATGTACGGGGTCAGGTCCAGGGCACCGGAGGGCGTCCAGGTGGCGTTGCCGGCCAGGGCCGGGCTCAGCGCCGTCCAGGTGGCGGTGGAGGGAGCTCCGCCGCTGTAGTTCGTGCTCACCAGCACCTCCAGGGGGGCGCCGGAGAAGGCCACGGACGTTTCGAAGTTCAGCACCGGCGCCGTGGTGGCGCTCAGGTTCACGGACGGGCTGATGAGCCAGGTCTCGCAGGCGGTGTAGACCCCGCCGCTGTTGTTGGTGATCGAGCCGTAGCCGGCCGTGGCCGTCCATCCCACTGTTCCGGTCACCTGCTGCTGGGTCCATCCGCCCGAGGTGGTGTTGCCATCCTCGAAATCCTTCAGGAGCAGCTGGATGCCGAAGGCGCCGCAGCGCGGGCCCGTGAGCTGCACCAGCGAGAGGTCGTGCACGAAGAGCTGCATGTCGCTGCCGAACTGGCCCACCACCGCGGTGAAGGAGCCGTTGCCCTGCGGAAGCACCTGCGCGGCGAAGTTGGCGTACCCGCTGGTGCGCACGATGATGGTGTTGCCGTCGCAGTCCTCCAGGGTGCGGTTGACGCTGCTCTGGTTGATGGCATCGCTCCAGGTGGTGACCCCGTTGGCCTCGTCGGCGATGAACTGCACGCTGTCCAGGCGGATGAGCTGGCCCTGCAGGGCGGGCGTCACCTGCGTGACGGACACCACCTTGGGCGCCACCGGCACCAGGGTCTCCTGCTTGATGACGTTGTTGTCGACGTCCACCGAATCGAGCTGGAGCAGACCGGCGTAGCTGCTCAAGGTGGTGCCCTTGAGGTAGATGCGGATGCGGTCGCCGGCATAGAGGCCTCCGCTGTTCTTCAGGCGCAGCACGATGCCCGCGGTGTCGTCCTGCATGTAGATGTTCTTGTAGAGGTTGCCGTTGGTCTCATCGCCGGTGACCACGCCATAGACGGACGAATCGCCCGTGAACCGGTGCGGGAGGTATGCGAAGGTGGTGGCGTGCAGGTCGCGCAGCCGCTTGATGCTGAGCACCGAGCCGGTGGGCAGGGTGCGCTCCGGCGGCGTGTCGAGCTCCTTGTCGCAGCCGCTCATCAGCAGCATCAGGGCCAGGCCGGTGACGGCGGACAGGGTGTGGGTCAGGTGCTTCATGATCAGAAACCGATGCTCAGCATGGCGAAGTAGGTGCGACCGAACAGGTAGCTCAGGCGGGGGGGGAACTTGTCGACGTCCATCCGTTCGTAGCGCAGCTGCTCGAAACCGCCCACCACGAAGTCCTGGTTGTTCAGCAGGTTGCTCACCGACACGTTCAGGGCGATGCGGTATTTGCGCTGCACCATCCACGACTTGCCGCCGAAGAGGTCCAGGGTGAAGGCATTGTCCAGCTTGGTCTGTTCCAGGAGCTCGTTCCATTGCGGGTCCTCCACCACCAGGCCGTCCAGGGCCTCGGCGGTGCGGCGGTCCGGATTGGGGTCCAGATAGATGTCGGCGAAGTAGTTCGCCGTGAGGCTGATGAACCAGAACTTGGGGCTGTTGTAGCGCAGACCGAGCGAGGCGGCGGTCTGCGGCATCCCGCCTACCCTGTAATTGGTCCAGTACACGGTGCGGTCCGAGGCGAAGACCTCCTCGCTGTTGTCGCGGGTGATGGTGGCCTGAGGCCGGCTGGAGTACACGAATCGGCCCGTGCCCAGGACGGCGTTCACGCTGAGGGTGGAGGTGACGTTGGCCTCCAGGCCGAGCTCGGCCCCGGTGTGCCGCTGGTCCACCCCGCGCATGGTGTAGTTCACCAGCGTGAGGTACTCATCGTGGAAGAAGGAGCGGGCCCAGACCTGATCGGCGATGTTGGCCCAATACACGGTGGCCCGACCCTTGAGGCGGGGGAAGCGCACCACGTAGCTCAGGTCGGCGCTGCTCACCTTCTCGGTGGTCAGGCCTGGAACGACGGCGTCACGGGTGCGCGGCGACAGGTAGGCCCACCGGGCCAGGGGCGGGCGCGTGAGGTAGGCGCCGTTGAGGGTGACGAACTGCCGGCCACTGAGCTTGTAGACGGCGCCCGCCTTCAGGCCGTAGTGCAGGAAGCCCTGCACCTCCGACTTCCCGAAGGAATTATCCGGGAAGCGGCCGTTCACCATGAACCCTTCGCGGAAGAAGGACTGGTGGCCCAGCATGCCGGATACGTAGGCCTCCACCTGCTGCCAGCGGCGTTCGAACTGAACGAAGCCCGTGGCGTGGCGCACGTGCATGTCGTAGTCGTGCCCGAACCGCTCACCGACGGTGATCACCGCGTTGGGCCGGTTGAGGTCGTTCTGGGCCACCGCGGGGTCGGCCGAGACCTGATCGGCGAACTGGTCCACGTCCACCCAGAAGTCGCCGCCCAGCAGGTCATCGACCACGCGGTAGTTGTGCGTCACGTGGTCGTGATAGCCCACGCTGGCGGTGAGCTGGGTGTGGTCGTCCAGCGCCTTGGACCACACGCTGTTGAGGCCGAAGCGGCGCGGGTCGTTGCGCTGGTCCTCCACGATGTACTTGCTGCGGTTGCCGGTGATGTTGAGGCCTGCGATGCCATCGGCGTTCTGCACCGTGTACAGGTTCTTGCGGTTGGCGAAGTAGAGCTGGTCCCAGTCGATCTGGCCGGCCGATCCGTTCTGCCAGGCCTCGGTCAGACGCGCGGCCTCCGCCGGATCGGTCTCCGCGTAGAAGCTCGGCAGGTAGCGGTAGTAATCCGGCCGCGGGTCCTTCGCATCGAACCAGTTGATGTTGGTCTGTGCGTCGCGTCCGGCGGTGTAATACAGGCTGGTGGTCCAGGTGGTCCGTTCGTCCGGAGTGAAGTAGTGCGTGAGGATGGCCATCGGCTTGTGGTCATAGCTCACGCGGGCGTTGCGCTTCTCGCCGTTCTGGTAGCCCCAGAAGGGGTTGTAGTAGGTGTTGCCGGTGAGGTCGTAGGCCTCCTGCACGGCCAGGCCCTGACGGCCCTGGCGGATGGGGGCCCCGAAGCCGGTGAAGCCGATGCGGTGCCGGTCATTCAGCTTCTTCTCGACGCTGAGGAAGTAGGCGGCGGCGTTGAAGAAGGTGCCTTCGGCGTAGCCTTCGTTCGCGTAGCGCCAGCTGGCCGAGGCGCTCACCGCCCAGCCGTTCTTCATCATGCCGGTGCTGTGCGTCAGCATCACGCGATGGTCGTAGGCCCGGTTGCTCAGGGCATAGGAGATGCGGGTGCCGCGGCGCTGGTCACTGGCCCGGGCATTGATGGCGGAGTACCCGCCGATGCCCGCGAACACAAGGCGCGAGGCGGACAATCCCGTGCGGATCTCCATGTAGCGCGTCACGTCGTTCAGACCGCCCCACTGGCTCCAGGTGGCCCAACCGGCCTCCGGGTCGTTCACCACGATGCCGTTGATGAGCACCGACGTGTTCTCCCCGTCGAGCCCGCGGATGCGGAAGCGGGCCGGCCCCCAGCTCAAGCCCGCGGTGTTGGCGAACACATCGCGGGAGGACTGCAGGATGCCCGAGATGTCCTGGGAGCCCAGCTCGGATTCGAGGTCGCTGGAGGTCACCGTGTACACCGGCACCCGTTCCTGAAGGATGCGGGACGTGTCACCCGCGGCGCCGATCTCCACGGAATCGACCACCTGGGCGGACAGGGAGCAGGGCAGAGCAAGGAAGAGGCAGGACCAGGCGAGCGAACCGGACACCGGCTTGATGCGTCCTAACGTCCCCAAGGGTCGGATGGCCGGTTTCACGCGATCGGATAAGGGCGGCAAAAGTACAGGATCGCCCCGGGAACCCGGGGTTATGGCGACGTTAACGATGAGCACATGCGGCGAGGCGGTCATGAACACGGCTCTGTGCACGACAAGTGACTGGATTCCAGCGACTCCAAACCGTACCTTCGCGGGTTGACCCGCAGGTGCTCCCTCCCCGCTCCATGAGCTCCCCCCTCACCCGTTGGCCCCAAGCGCTTCGCGCCGTGTGGGTGGTGCTCGCCGTGGCCTTGGGCGGGGTGGCCGGTGCCAACCACTATTCCGGGGGCAGCATCACCTACCAGTGCCTGGGCGGGAACCAGTACCTGGTGAACCTGGACCTCTTCGTGGACTGTTCTGGGGTGGATCCGATCCCACAGAACCTGACCTTTCAGAGCGACTGCGGCACCACGTTCACCCTGAACGCGCTTCCCGTCCCGCCGGGAACGGAGGTCTCCCAGCTCTGCCCCACCTCGCTGCCCAACAGCACCTGCAATGGCGGGGCACTGCCCGGCATTGAGCACTTCCAGTTCCAGACGGTGGTGAACCTGGCGGCGTGCGACGATTGGACGATCAGCTGGTCGATCTGCTGCCGGAACACGACGGTGAACCTCACCGGCACCCCCGGGATGTACCTGGAGGCGATGCTCGACAACGCCACCGCGCCGTGCAACAACTCCCCGGTGTTCACCGACCTGTCCATCCCTTATGTGTGCCGGGGTCAGACGGTGAACTACAACTACGGGGTCACCGAGCCGGACGGACACACCATCGTGTATTCGCTGATCAACGCGCGCTTCGCGGCGCCGGCGCCCACCTCGGTACCCTACGCCGTGGGCTACAACGGCGGAGCACCGATCCCCGGGATCACGTTGGACCCCACCACCGGCCAGCTCACGTTCAACGCGGCGCTTCAGGGCAATTACGTGGTGGCCGTGCTGGTGCAGGAGTTCGATGCGAACGGCATCCTGATCGGCTCGGTGATGCGCGATCAGATGTTCGTGGTGATGAACTGCACGGGCAACGCGCCCACGACAGGCGGGCTGGTGAACAACACGGGCGGGCTCCTGCTCGGCAGCAACTCGATCGAGGTCTGCGACGGCGAGGCCTTCTGCGTGGATGTGGTGTTCAGTGATGCCGATCCCGGCACCGTGCTGACACTGACCTCGAACGCGACCGCCCTGCTGCCCGGTTCCACCTTCACCATCACCGGCACCAACCCGGCCACCGGCACGCTGTGCTGGACGGGCGACATCAACAACACCCCGGTGAACGTGTACGTGGAGGCGCGGGATGGCAACTGCCCGATCGAGAACGTGGCGTCCACCTCGATCAACATCATCTCCACGCAGGGCGGAGGACCGCTGCCGGATGCCGGCACCAATGGCGTGCTGAACCTGTGCACCTCCAGTGGCAACGCGAACCTGTTCGCCAGCTTGGGCGGAACGCCGGATGCGGGAGGAACGTGGCAGGGACCGGGCGGGGTCCCGCACAACGGCACCTTCGTGCCCGGGACCGATCCGGCCGGGACCTACACCTATACGGTGGGTAATTCCTGCGTGAACGCCACAGCCACGGTGAACGTGGTGGTGAACCCCGGGCCCAACGCCGGCACCAACGGCAACCTCACCGTCTGCGGCAATGGCGCCGCCGTGAGCCTGCTGGCCCAGCTCGGGGGTGCACCGCAGGCCGGTGGTGCGTGGACCGGGCCCAGCCCCGTGGTCGGCGGCAACTACGACCCGGCCACCATGGCGCCAGGCGTCTACACCTATACGGTGACCGGTGTGGCGCCCTGTGCCAACGCCCAGGCCACGGTCACTGTAGTGGAGAACGCAGCCCCCAACGCCGGCACCAACGGCAACCTCACCGTGTGCGGCAACGGCGCCGCCGTGAGCCTGCTGGCCCAGCTCGGGGGTGCACCGCAGGCCGGTGGTGCGTGGACCGGGCCCAGCCCCGTGGTCGGCGGCACCTACGACCCGGCCACCATGGCTCCCGGCGTGTACACTTACACGGTGACCGGTGTGGCGCCCTGTGCCAACGCCCAGGCCACCGTCACCGTGGTGGAGAACGCGGCCACCAACGCCGGCACCAACGGCAACCTCACCGTCTGCGGCAACGGCGCCGCCGTGAGCCTGCCGGCCCAGCTCGGGGGTGCTCCGCAGGCCGGTGGTGCGTGGACCGGGCCCAGCCCCGTGGTCGGCGGCACCTACGACCCGGCCACCATGGCTCCCGGCGTATACACCTACACGGTGA